>DASPOF010000073.1:0-33471 GCA_035626155.1 Binataceae bacterium (SeqCode) | reverse complement strand
GCGCCAGGCCCCGCGGCGTCATCCGGGGATCGCGGAGAGGCGACTACATAATAGCCATTCGCCAGTTCATCCGCTCCGGGCAGGTGAAGCATTAGCAAGTCGAGGATCAGCAGCGGCGCGAGAAGCCAGCCGAGTATATAGGCTAGAACCGCCCGCACACTGCCTATTCCAAACGACAGAAGAAGCGCTATCCATTCCTTGAGCAGCCAGAACATCGTAAAAGCGGGCCCCATGTGGAGGCCGATCGCGTGAACCTGCAGGCCGCCGCGCGCAGCCATCGCCTCGATACCGGCCCGGGTCCATCGCGAATAGTCAGACGGCTCGCCATGCACCGGTTGCAGGAACGGAATCTCGAGATAAAAGACGCCCGCCTGCTTGAGCGCGCGGCCTGCCGCTCGAAGGAAGGCTTCGGGATCCGGAACATGCTCGATTACATAGTCGCAGAAGATCGCATCGAAGGTGCCATCTCGAAATGGCAGCCGATACCCGTCGCCCACGACGTCCGGGCCCGTAACCGGCGTGATATCCAGATTGATCATTCCCGGCTGGCGCCGTCCGCCGCTTCCCAGGTAGAGCACCCGCCAATTATTCGCACGCGCCTGCTCGAGTAGTGTGAATCGCTGCCTCTGATTCCGGATACCCATGAAAGGCCCGTATTTGATAGTGCGGACCATGGCATAGAGCCCGCGATGGCGCCGCGCGAAATCGCGCGCGCGTCCGTAAAGGCTCGGCGCGGTTTTGCGATCCATCTCGGCACTATGCCCTGGAGGCTTAAGCATTTTGTTCCCGATCAACGGGAGCGCGCGGCCGAGTCCGGACTCGATGCGGCAAGCGCGCGGAGAAGGGAGGCATGCACCGCGGGCGCGGCGATCCGATCGATGCAGATGGGACTTGGATAGATGCAGTCGTCCATACACGGGCGGCACGGCATCGGATCGACCTTGACCAGCTCGTGCCGCCCGCCGCGGGGAAAGAAAATCTCGGGAGATCCCGCGCCAAAGATCGCGACCACGCGAGCACCGCACGCGGCGCCGATGTGCATGATCCCGCTATCGCAGCAGAGCAGCACCTGGGAAATCGAGAGCAGCCCTTTTAACTCGCCGAGCCCGCTCTTCCAGACCATCGAGGGAATTGAATCGGGAATCGAGACTCGGGGACCGGCAGGGGCAGCGCCATCATCGATCACGACCACGAACTTCACGAGCTTGCGCGCCGCATCGAGCAGTTCTGCGTATCCATCCGGGCGCCATTCGCGCACCGGACTTCCCGCGCCGTTGTGAATCGCGACGATTGGCCCGCCCTCGTAACCGGCGGCTCGGAGCTTTTGGATTGCGCTCTCCCGCAATCGCTCGCCGACTTGAAGCCGCGGCCGCGGGCACCCCTCGCGGCCCGTCAGCGCCTTCAACGCCATCGTGTTGTACTCGGCGCGATAGCGGAAATAGTAATCCTCAGGCGTCATCGGGAGCGGGTCGGTAATCCATCCCGCGCCCCCGCACGCCAGGGTTCCGGCGCTCCGCCCGGCACTGAGTAATCGAAGCTGTACCGTCTCGCGCGGATCGAGCCGGACCCCGATGAGCAGGTCGAATCGGATGTTCCGGATCGCGCTCAGCTCGGCGCGGAAGCGGCGCCACGGTTGAGTCCAGATCCGGTATTTTCCCCGATATGCAGTCCACGGAGGGACGAGTTGATGGGTTCGCCCCAGCCATTTCTCATCGGCGAACAACTCGGCGAGCCAGGGCTTTCCGATCGGTTCGATCGACGCGCCGGAAAAACTTTGCGCGAGGCCCTCAAGCAGCGGCAACGCCAGGACCGCATCGCCGATTCCCCACTGGAGAAGAACTCCGATCCGCCGAAGGCTCCCCTCGCTCGCGGCGCGGCGCGGGGTAATCCGGGAAAGAAGGTTAAGCAGGCGTTTGGACCGATCGAGCTTGCGAAGCCTCGCCGGTATCGCGCCCGGATACGTCGCGCGCTGCTGCGGGGTCACTGTGGACATAGCGTCCGCACTCGCCGTGGAAGCCGTCCCCGTCACTCGGACCGGATGAAGACCTGCGCCGGAATCTGACTCGCCGGCGCGGGGACGGCAACGGATGGAGCGCCGAAATGGGGGCGCTGGTACCACTCGCGTGCGGCGATCGCCGGGGAGGTGTCCGCAAGGCGTTGCGCCACCGCGAGCATTATCCAGAACGAGGCGTTGTTCATCGGGCGCTCGAAAAACAGCACGAACGCCGCAAACCCCGCCATCGCCACCAGGACATTTACTGCCGCCAGATCATCGGGCAGACGTCCGCGGCGCGCGGCGCGCGCGATGCTCAAAATCCCGCTAATCCAGCAGAAAACGATCAGGCCCAAACCAATGAGACCCATCCGCGCGAGCAGGAACAGGTACGTGTTGTGCGGCATCCCAACATTGAACTGGCCCTCCCTCTCCCAGCCGCGGACCAGAGCACTATTCACAATATCAGCGCCGAATCCGATCCCGAACACAGGATGGTTTAGCCAGACTCCGACGGTGTCCTTCCAGCGCGCGATGCGAAAAGCCCCGTTTGGATCGGCAGCGCCGCCAGTGGCGCTCGCGACCGCGAGGTTGAAATTGAGCAAAGGCTGCACTCCGGGAAGATCGGGCGGCAGAATGGGCGCAAGCGCGATCGCGCCTGCCAGCACGCCGGCGAACAGCAGGAAGGCGAGCCTGTATCGATGTGCGACCAGAATAAAGGTCACAAGCCCGGCGAGCGCGAAGCCGAAAAGCGCCGATCTCGATCCGGATTGCACCAGCGCGAGAAAACAAAGTGTCGCGCAAGCCGCGTGAAAAGCGCGCCGGCGCCGCTCGAGCAACAAATAGGCGCTCAACCCCGCCAGCGACATCGCGGCCACCCCGGCCGTGTCGTCACTGCCCAGAAAACCCACGATTTGTCCGAATACCGTGCGCCCTCCGACGGCGATCCCCAGGTTCACCCCGGTTAAACTCTGGGTAAGAGCCAGGATAGCAAGTATCACTCCCGAATAGACAAAGTATCGCGTTGCCCGGACCGCGAGGGCGCGGCTGGAGATCGTCCAATAGGCAAGCGGAAAGAAGACTGCGTATCCGAAAATCGCAAGGTCGCGAAACGCAAACATCCTATAGTCCTGAAACGCAACGATGAAATACATCACCGCTACGGCCGCAAGAATCCAGACGGCCCGTCCGCGCGCCTGCGCACCCGACCCCGAGGAAACCCAGAACAGAATCTTAACCGGCCGCTTTACCAGCGAGACCGCCAGCAGCGCGAACAGTACCATGTCGGTCAGAAATATCGGCACCGGGCCGGCCTGGATACCCACCTTTGCGGCCGAGAGCTCGAAGATTCGCGTGACGACGATGTATGCGATGACGATCAGGAAATCGATGCGCAGCGGACGCAATGACAACAGGTCGCGCAGACGCTCACCCGCCACGGATGCGGGGCGGCGAAGCGCGCGCGGACGCAGGCCCGCGCTGTGCGGCCAGGCCGGTGCGAACTCCACGGACGGGAGGCCGGCGTTCATCAACCCGCCCGGCACGCTCTGGGGCCCCGCGATGTAATCGTAGCGTGGCATCGGCTCAGCAAGCGCCCTTCGCGCTGATCACGGTGAAAAAGGTCCGGGCCAGGATGTAGAGATCGAGCCACACCGACCAGTTGCGGATGTAATAAGAGTCGTGGCTTTGATGTTCGTCGTGGCCGCCATCGTTGCGCACGGTGACCTGCCAGAGTCCGGTAACGCCGGGGCGCACGGAACGCCTGAGTTCCATGAACTCGCGCGAGAATATCTTGAGATGGTAATCGGGCAGCGGGCGCGGGCCGACAAGGCTCAGGGTGCCGTTGACGACCCCGAGGAACTGCGGAAGCTCATCAATGCTGAAGCGGCGAAGGAACGCGCCGACACCGCGTACCACCCGGGGATCCCTAGTGAGTTTATATTTCGATTCCCACTCGCGGCGCAGCTCGGGACTCTTAGCAAGGTGCTCCTCGAGGCGTTCCTCGGCATCGGCGTACATCGTGCGCAGCTTCCACAGCACGATCACGCGTCCGTCGAGACCCTCGCGCTCCTGGCGGAAGAACATCGGGCCGCGGCTTAGAAGCTTGACCGCCAGCCCCGAGACCACAATCAACGGCGCCGAGAGAGCGAGAAAGATCGAACCAAGAACGATATCCATCAACCTTTTGACGAAGCGGTTCCCGGGACGGAGAAGTTCGTTGGAGAACTCGATGCCGAGCATCGTGCCAAGGTTGCGGACCTGTACGTGCTCGACGGGAAGTCCCTCCTCGCCGCGAAGAATGACTACATGGCGGAACTGGCGCTGGAGCCATCCGATTCGCATCGGCCGCTCGCGCGACGCCTTCCCGGCGCCCGGGGCGCGCCACCGATCCCATACCAGCGCGGTGCTGATGCCGGCCTCGCTGACCGCGCGCGAAAGTTCCGGACCGCCGATCACCTCAACGCCGTCGATCCGGTCGCCGATCGCGGCGGGCTCCGAGCACAGCGCGCCGACTGCGCGGTAGCCGAGCGATCGCGCGCCGCTGATCAGGCCGAGCGTGAGTTCGATCTGATGGCGGTCGCCGATCACGACGACCGGCTCGCCCCACCACGGGAAGCGGCGCGCGACCGACAGGACCAGAAACCGCATCAGCGGCAGCATCCCGATGCTCAACAGCCATCCAAGAGCGAACGCGAGACGCGAATAGGCAGGCGGGATCTTCAGCGCAAAGCTCGCGCTTGCGAGGATCACGAAGCCGAGGCTGGTCCCCGACACAAGGCGCCGGATGATCTCCGCGGGACCCAGGCCAAAACCGGGATAGAGCGAGGAGGCGGCGAAGATGAGAGGGAACAGGCCCAGCAGCGGAGCCAGATGGGCATACAGTACAAGCGGCTGTCCAAGTTCCGCGCGCGGCCACACCAGGTAGGCGGCGAACCCCGCTACCGCAAGCGCGGCGACGTCGGAAAGAACCATCAATCCTGCCTGCCACAGCGACGAGAACCGCCGGGGCCTCGGCAGCACCGCCCGCGCCTGCGGATGACGGCGCGGCGCGATTAGCGCATTGTCTTTTACCCGAACGCTCGCCTGATTCATTTTGGGGGGAGGGGTCATATCAAGCACCAGATGGTTGCCGCCTGCGGCGGCGGATCAATTCGAACCCACGACGTTGCGCCGCAGCATCTCCCGCACCACCAGCCCGATGAACAATGGATTATTCACCAGATAGCGAGGCCCGAGCCGGCGCGGCTCGCTCGCGAATCTGAATAGCCATTCGAGGCCCGCACGCATCATCCAGCGCGGCGCCTGCCGCTTGACGCCGGCATTGAAGTCGAATGCCGCGCCCGCGCCGACCAGAACCGGCGCGCGCACACGTCCGATGTGCTCGGCCATCCAACGTTCCTGCCTCGGCGTGCTGATTCCGACCCATACGATGTCCGGTTCCGCCGAATTGATGCGTTCGACTATTTCCGCATCCTCGGCCTCCGTCAGCGGATGGAATGGCGGGGAGTACGTACCCGCCACCTTAAGGCCCGGGAACCTCGCCGCCAGGCGCTGCGCGAGCAGATCCGCGACGCCCGGCGCGCCGCCATAGAAGAAGTGGCGATAGCGCGGGCCGACCGATCGTTCGCACACCGCCAGCATCAGATCGGGTCCGTAAACCCGATCGACGCCGGGGAATCCCATCATCCGCGCAAGCCATACCAGCGGCATTCCGTCCGGCGTGACGAGACCGGCCCGGTTGTGAATCGCGCGCAGATGCTCGTCGCGATGGCTCTCAACGAGCCCGTGCACGCCGGTTACGCACACGTAGTTCGGGTCGCCGCGCGCGATCCAGCCGTCGATTGTGTCGAGCGCCGAGGCCATGTTGATCGCGCTCACGCCGACGCCAAGAATATTGACCCTTGCGGCAGGCATCTTACGCCTGGGCAACCTCCCGGGTCGTTGCGGCCCGCGCCGCCAGCCGAACCGCAATGTAAGGAATCGCGCGGATCGGATTCCGGCAGATGGCGGAGAGGCACCTGGTAATCGCAGACTTGTAGTCGCCGCGCCGGTACGCCGCGCCCGCGCACCAGAGCAGAGCGGCGAACAGAAAGCCGCCCGCGGCCTGGGAGCCGTAACGCGCCGCCAGTGCCCGATCCAACGCGCGCGCGCCATCGATATACCAGGTTTCGCGTCCGGCACTGGGTCCGAACTCGCGGTCGGCCAGCACCTCGGGCACGAACGCGAAGGGTCCGCACTCGCGGGCGCGTATCAACATGTATATATCTTCGCTCGCCGTCAACTGCTCATTGAACCCGCCGATTCGCTCGAACGCCTCGCGCCTGATCACCACCGTGCTGGGCAGGATTGGATTTTCGTGCCCGCGAGGCGTTCGCAATTCTTCGAAGGACGGCGGTGAGTATCCCTTGTAGTAATACGAACTTCGTTGCACGCGCCCATCGAGGCCAATCTCGCGCGCGTCATGATAGGCAAGTACGCATTCGGGCCGTTCGCCGAGGGCAGAGACCACTCGCGCGAGCTTTTCAGGCATCCACTCGTCATCGGCATCGAGAAACGCCAGATACTCACCGCGGGCGATTCGTGCCCCGGCGTTGCGCGCCGCAGATAGTCCCTGGTGCTGCGGGCGGATTGCGACGATCCGATCTCCGTAACCGCGGAGGATGTCGGCGCTGCCGTCAGTCGAGCCGTCATTGATGACGATTACTTCGAATCCGCGCTCGAAGCGCTGGCCGAGCGCGCTGTCGATGGCGCGCGCCAGCGTACGTTCTCCGTTGCGAACCGGGATGATTACTGAGACTTCAGGATGCAAAGCTGTATCGTGCTCGGACTGAAACAGACCGCTCACTGGATCGATCGCTGTTCCTGGACGGTGGAAGCCGGAACGATTTCCCGGTGGGCCGCGCCGTGGATCAGGCTCGCGACTGCGGAGACGAGCTTGCGCGGAAACAGCGCCACGGCCAGAAATGCGTATGTTTTCGGCGCGAAGGGGTCCAGCCGCAACGCGGCGAGATACCGGCGAATCGCGGTCCTGCGATCGCCGCGGCGGTAGGCCGACCACGCGCTCCAGCGCAGGATCTCGAACTGGAAGTCGCCGCGAAAGCGTGAGCCGTACCGCTCCCGCATCGCCCGGTTCAACGCTCCCGCGCCCGCGATATACCACTCCTCACGCGGCGCACTCAGTCCGAACTCGCGGCGGGCGAGCACCTCGGGTACAAAGGCGAACGGACCGTACTCGCGCGCGCGTATCCAGGTGTAGGTATCCTCGCAGGCCGCCATCTCCTCGTTGAATCCGCCGCATCGGTCGAATACCGATCGCCTGATTACTATCGTGCAGGTCAGGAGCGGATTCACGTGCCCCCTGGGAGTGAGCATTTCCTCGAAAGACGGCGGTGAGTATCTTTGCGGGTAGCACGAGCCGCGCTGTATACGGCCGGCACCGTCGACCTCAGCCGCGTCATGGTAGGCAAGTACGCACTCGGGCGCCTCCTCGAGCAGGGGCACGGTGCGCCCCAGCTTCTCGGGCGTCCACTCGTCGTCGGCGTCGAGGAACGCCAGATAATCGCCGCGCGCGATTCGCGCACCGGCGTTGCGCGCCGCAGATACTCCTTTGTGCTCCCCACGGATTGCGATGATCCGATCTCCGAAGCGGCGCAACACTTCCGCGGTGCCGTCGGTAGAGCCGTCATCGATCACGATCACTTCGAACTCCGGGCCGAAGCGCTGGCCGAGCGCGCTGTCGATCGCGCGCCCTATCGTTCGCTCGCCGTTGTGCACGGGGATGATTATCGAGACCTTCGGCTGCACGGCGTCACCCTTTGCTGATTTCCCGATCGAAACCTCCGGCGCGCTGCACCGGCGGGCGCTTGTCGATCGATCCAGTGAGGCGCTTCCAGATTCGGTACGGCTTGAAAGCCGCACGCAGGGGATTTCGGCCCAAGCGGAGCCGCGCGAAGTACTCAGTTCGTGAATCGTCGCGATTCACTATTGTTCTTCGCAGCAGAAACGGGTCGGTGGCGTGGTTGTTGGTCCCCTCCTCGCAGCTCACGGCCGCGCCGTATGCCTGCGCAACGATCTCGCGGGCGGCATCGGAGAATCGGCCGTACGGATATGCAAACGATACCGCTGGCGCGCCGGCGATTCTTCGCAGATCATCGGCGCTGCCCGCAATCTCGTCCTCCAACGCGGCGGCATCCAAGGTAGTCAGATCGCGATGCGTGCGCGTATGGGAGCCAAACTCAATTCCCTGCCCCGCCCACCCGCGGACCTGCTCCGCGGTCATCAGCCGCATTGTCGGGTAGCCCTCCGCCTCATCCCACGTGTTGGTGCGGCCAAGCCGTCCAGTCACGACGTAAGCCGCCGCCTTCAAGCCGAGGCGGCGAAGAACCGGGAAGGCGTATTCGACGATGTCTGCGTATCCATCGTCGAAGGTCAGCAGGACCGCCTTGCCCGGAAGCGCCCTGCTTTCGCGGCGCGCCGCAACCCACTCCGAGGGCAGGATCGTCTGGTACCCGCGCGCGACCAGCCAGCGCATCTGGCGCTCGAACTGCTCAGGCGCAATGGTGAGGTTAAACGAATCCTCGGCTGGCAGAGGACCGACATTGTGGTAGAGCAATATAGGTAACTGCCGAGGCCAAACCCGGTGCGCATTATCCTTCAGGGCCTCGCCCGCACCCGATACCTGCCGAGCCGCCGCGCGCTTCAGCGAGCGAATGCTTTCGGCCCCTGGTATTCCCAAAGCCCGGGCCACAAGACGATATTTTCGTGACTGCCCGTCCGCAACTGATGGCGTAAGCCGCTCTGCCTCCCGCAATAGCCTATGAAACCAGGCAACATCCGTATCGAAATACTTGCGCGCGATTCTGAAATAAGAGCGAGCGATGGCGCGCTTGTACTCCTCGGTCAGACGGCCGGCTTCGAGCAAATTGGTTCGGGCTTCATCCAAAATGCGAATCACATTTTCGTCAGTCGCGCGCGCGTCCCGCGTTGACACCGTCGGAACCGCAGGGCGTCTGTACACGCTCTTACATCCGGGGGCGTATCGGAAAGTGGAGCCGGCGAGAGCGAGCCTGAGGTAGAAATCGTTGTCCTGCGCCGAGGTCAAGTTTTCGTTCCACCCGCCGGCTCTCTCGACGGCAGATCGGGAAACCAGGAGCGCACAGGGCGGCGGAGCCCATCCGCCCAACATCATTTCAAGCATGTCAGCCTGCGAACCCGAGATGTCCAACGGGCCCCAGGTGCGAGTGCCGTCGGCGCTTTCCAGAAGATTTTGATAGTCTTCATAAACGACATCCGCGCGGCTGCCGGTGACAACCCGCATCTGCCGTTCAATCTTGCCCGGCAATAAATAGTCATCCGCGTCGAGAAACTGGATATACTCACCGGCCGATAAAGCGAATCCGCGATTGCGCGCGCGGCTGCCACCCTGGTTCGGACCGGTTTCCCAGCGAATTCTGCCGCCGAACGATTTAATCACTTCAAGGCTTCGATCCACCGAACCGTCATCGATAACTATTACTTCAATCGGAGAGTAGGTCTGGTCGAGCGCGGATCGAATCGCCTCGCCAATCCAGGGCCCGGCGTTGTAGCACGGAATAATAACTGAAACCAACGGCGGAATCGGACCACTCACTATCGGGAATTTGGCAACAGGTTCCCGTCCATGATTCCCGGCGCGCCCGGACCCGTTCTTCACGGAGCGCCGCCGCGCAACACTCGGAACGCCTTGCGCGTGAAAAGGACCGGATGATCGAGAAGCCGTTCCATTCTGGTTGTCGGGTACGCGGGGTCATTGCCTACCCCATCCCGGTACAACCTCCCGCCGACCAGGTTGAGGATGGATTCCACCGGCCTTGCCAATTGCGCGCGGTCGTCAGTCCGCCGGTAGCGATCCAGTCCGTCGAGGAGTTCGTGGGCCAATCTATGGTTGTAAGCCCGCAGCTTCCGGTAAACCCACTTGAATTCAATGCCTGACCATTGGTTATGGTATCCGAGCAGAAGGCGCGCGGTCAGCGTCGCAGTGTGTTGCGCGATGAACCATGCTTCCGCAGCGTCCTTCGTATCGACAAAGTCATCGAGGGCCTGGGTAATTTCGCGGCGATAGCCCGCGATCTGCTGTTCGGTCAGCGCAAGCGGCCCTTCCTCCAGAATTGCGTTGGCTCTCTGCTTGAACTCCGCGGTAACGCCCTGGTCGTCCTTCAGTGCCAGACCTTCAGCACAGGCGGTGAGGAAAAATTCATCGGGGTCGCGATGACGCCAGAGCTGATTCTTGCCGAACAGGCGTTTCCTGCAAAAGCTGAGCGAACGCGCCATCACATCGAAACACCAGTCGCCCTCCTCAAAATGCTGGTGATAGGGCGTTACCCTCTTGCTCTCGATGATGAGGATGTCCATGTCGGAGCTGGCGGTGGGTTCTCCTCGCGCGACGCTGCCGAACAGCAACGCCGCGACGCATCCCGGAAACCTCCTGTCCACGAACGCCCGCGCCGCCCGCGTTACATCTTCGACACGAGTTTGCACAGAAGCGCGCTTTGACGAATTGTTAAGCATGCCGCTCAATCGATGCGCGACATCCGTTCACGCCGCCTCCGAGAAAGGAGCCAACCTCAGAGCGCCGATCACGAACTTGCGTTCCTCCATGGAAAACACGCGGAACCAGCAGTGCGCTGCAAACGCCAGCAGCACCCCGGCGACGTAAACCGCGCTCGCGATTATGGTCATCGGCAGCGCCGCGAGCGCGAGCGCAACCAGCGCCGCCGCCATCAGCCATCCGTAATGACGGATGACAGGCGAAATCGTGGGGATTACCCACGACAGAGCCGCCAAAAGGAACACGCCGCTTGCGCCCAGTCCCAGGCTTCGCGCCATCGCAGCGCCCTCGGCGCCGTAGGCGGAAGTCAGCCACCACAGGAGCGCGAGGCTGGGCAGTAAACTAGCCGCTAGGTACTTCGCGTTGAGGTCCGGGCGATGCGCGGCCAGGAGCATCGATGCAGGCATCTCGGCCAGGCAGGACACGAAGGCGCCCAGCGCAAGCCAGCGCAGGATCGGCGCACCTTGCGCACCGATTGCGGCGCCGAGCCACAGCGACATCAGCGGCTTGGCGAACGCGACCACGACCAGCGACATCGGGAAAACCGCCAACAAAACGAATTTCTCGGTCGGCTCGAACAGGCGCTCGGTCTTTTCGCGATCCTCGGCGAGACCCTGGGAGAATGCCGGCATCATCACACCTGACACGAGGCTCGGGACCATTCGGATCTTCCTCACCACGCTGAGCGCCGGGGCGTAGAACGCGAGCGCCTCGGCCGAAACCAGCGCGCCGATGAAAAACCGATCGCAGGTCGCGATCAAGGAACTGCCCACCTGGTTGAGCGCAACCCATCCGCCGAAACTGAACAGCTCGCGCAGCGCCGCCCACCGAAACCGGGGCCGGCCGCGCAGGCCGGGAACGACCCGCAGGTTCAGCACCAGGTACACAACCCATCGCGCGGCGTGACCCGCCATCATCACCGCGACCAGGGGCACCAGGCTGCGCGAGAACGGCAGCACCACGAGCATCGGCAGATAGGCGAGCCACTCGCCGACGCCGCGCAGCGTCGCAATCATATCGAAGCGCTGGAAAGCGGCGAGCGTCGCATGCAGTTCCTGCACGCTTACGAACAGCGGCAGCGCGACCGCCAGCAGAAACAGGCTGTCGATCGTTTCGCGCCGCAGCTTAGGCGGAACTTTGAACGCGCCGCCGGCCAGCCACGGCGAAACCTTCCACAGGACAATGCCGCCGATGGCTCCCAGAGCAATCGTGGTCATCATCGCCGTCCATACCAGCTCCGGCACCTCATCCTCGAGCTTGCGGCCGATCCGGTCAGCCACCACCTTGGTCAGGGCAACGCAGATGCCGAGATCGAACAGGCTGAAAGAGACAATCGCCGCCCAGATGATGACGAGCATCCCGTATCGCTGAGCACCCAGGGCGTAGATGAGAATCGGGGTCGCGATCAGCCCGGTCAGCGCGCGGCCGACCTCGCCGCCGAAATTCCAGGCCACGTTGCCAAGCAGACGGCGCCCGGTGAGCGAGCGGCTCGGCTGAGCATTTGCCTCGATTGGCACTACGGCTCCGTACTGGCAGGGTTAAGCCCCGGAGGCGAGGACAATTCCGCATCGCGCAGGGCCCCCGATGCGAGTCGTTTTTGAAAATCCTGGTAATGCGCTTTGATTCCCGCGTCTTGCGGGGCAAGCGCGAGCGCGCGGCTGAAATCGCGATCCGCGGCAAAGTATTGATAGCCCGCTTCCTCGGCCAGCCCGAGGCGGTAAAACGCCTCCGCCGAGTCCGGACGGATATCAGTCGCCCGGTGCATCCAGAGCACCGCGCGGTCGAAGCGCTTTTCCGCCACATAGAGAGAAGCGAGCCGCCCGACGGTGTCGTAATCCGACGGCCGCGCATTGATCGCATCGAGCAGCGCCGACTCCTGCTGCGCCTGGTTGCCCGCCGTCTCGGCGGCGCCGGCCAGCGCGAGATAGAGCGCAAACGGGTCGGCGCCCCTGGAGATCCCTTCATTGACGACGGCCCTGGCGGCGGTGAAGTCCCGGCGCGGCGCATAGACGATCGTCGCGAGATCGGCGTACGCATCGGGGCTCGTGGGATCGAGCGCCGCGGCCTCCTTCAACCGGCTCTCGGCGCGGTCGAGGTCACCGGCGCGCGCGTATGCGCGTCCCGAGGCAATCAGCAGTTCCTGCCTGGCGGATGCGTCGCGATCCGACGATGCGGCGTGCGCGAACAGGTCCGCCTCGCGGCGGTGGTCATCAAGAGCGGAAAGGAACGCGCCATAACCCCAGACCGCATTGATGAAATCGGAAGCGACGGCATCCTGGAACCCTCTCTCCACTGCGGCACGCTCCTGCCCGGAGAGCCACGGAATCAGGCGCCATTGCAGGTAATAGTGAGTCCACAGCACCGGCGAGACGTACACCGAGCGCGCCACCTGCTCCATCGCCTCGGCCTGCCGGCCATCCCATACGAGGCTCTGCGCGTACCGGTCGATCATGTACGGATTGTCCTCGTCGAACCACACCGCGGTCTCCATCTGGCGCGCGCGCATCGCGGGCGTGAGCCGCCCGTCGAGCGCCTCGACCATCCAGTAGTGAGCGCGCGAGGATGCGGGGTGCGCAAGGATCATGGAGCGCGCCTGAGCCGGCGTTGAGGGCTGCTTGAGATCGTACGGGTAGGGAATTTTTCCCTGTGCGACTGCGGCCACCGACAGGATTGCAGCCGCCGCCGACACCGCGAGCGCGTACTTGCGCCGCGGCTTCACATCGGCGCTGGCAGTTTCGAGCCGCTGGGCCGCGATCAGCCGCATCACCAGCGCCATCAGGATGGTGAACAGGGCGGCATTGGCGGGTATCTGAAGATTGAAATCGAAGAACTCCTGAAACGCCATCGCGGCCATCGCAGAGAGCAGTGCCGCGGCAACCGGCAGCACCTCGGGAGGCAATTGCTTGAGTCCCCGATACAGCCGCGTCCCGATTGCGGCGAAAAACCACAGCAGCAGGCCGGAGCCGATGATTCCGCCCCCGGTCAGCAGCTCGAGGTAGTCGTTGTGCGCCTCGCGCGCGTAATTCTCGTTCCAGGGCGGCGTTCGATAATGGGGGAACACGTCCTCGAAGGAACCAAGCCCGGTGCCGAACAGCGGGAAGTCCCGCACCATCGGCATCGAGTCGCGCCAGACGCCCACCCGGAAGCGAAGCGTCTGATGCTGGCTGATGGTTTCCTTCAGGCGCGCGTCCGCCTGATGGCGCGCTTCGGGCGAAACGAACAGAGTCGTGGTCGCCACGACCAACGCGATCGCCGCCAAGCACATCGGGATGGCGATGCGGCGGGGAAAGCGGAGCAGCGCCGGCCGTTGTTCGAGCGGGATGAATCCGGCAAGCCACAGGACGGTTGCAAATCCGACCAGGGCTCCGATCCACCCGGCGCGCGAGAGGCTCAGCAGCAGCGCGACGCTTACGATCAGGACGACGACGGCGCAGAAGACCCGAAACGGCTCGGCGTTGCGCCGCACCACAAACGTCGGAAACATCACGCCGGCGATCGCGATCGGGAGCACCAGATTCAGATAGGCGCCGAAGTGATCGGGATTGACGAACGGGCCGCGCGCCCGCTCGATCAATCCCGGCTGCGCAGTGCCCCAGTCATAGGGCACGAACATCCAGAGAACCTTGCCGTTCCAGAAGACCCGCTCCAGGATGCCAACGCACGCGACGGCCAGACCGGTGGCCAGCACCGCCACCAGCACGTAGCGGAAGAACCGCTTCTCCGCATCGCCGTGAAACGAGGGACCGAAGGGATATAGCAGGACGAGAGCGAACAATGCGCAATAGGCGACGAGCTTCAGCAGCAGCTCTTCGGTTTGCGACGGCGAGACCGAAAGCGGACGCCATCGCATCGTCCATCCCTGCGCCGCCTCGGTTCGCTCGGCAGAAACGTTGCTGGCTGGAGCGTCCTTAACCGCCGGCACCTTCGCCCCGCCGCTCACTTCCCAGGGGGTCGGGAGCACCCTGCCGGCGTTGGCCGGCGGCTTCACCTCGGGCAGATTGAGCATCGCCTCGAACGGCGCGCTCTGCGGCCAGCCGCTCAGCGCCTTTACGTAAAGATTGTATGTAGCGGGCGAAACGACCCGCTCGACAGCCGGCGGCAGGGGGATGATCTGAATCGCGACGAACCCGATGAACAGGCCAAGCGGAATCGCGATCCAGGCGAGCCTGGCGAATGCGGGCTGATGCGCGATAGGCGGCCGCAGCGCGATCTTCGCCATCCACGCCACCGTCATCGCGAACACCGTCACCTCGACCGCGATATAGGCCCACGGATGAACCGCGCCCATCGCGAACGGCGTGACCGCGATCAGCAGGAGGACTCCCGCGGTCACCGCGCGATCGAACCAGCCGCCATCATCGACCGCAACGAACCCGCGGCGCGGCCGGGAAAGTCCGCCAGCGCCGGCAAGAAGCGGTCGTCGATGGTCGGTTGAGCCGGGCGCCATTGCGGCTGTGATCTCGGAATCTATGGGGAAGATGCCCGGCGTCTGAGATTCTTCACCAGACGCCGGTTGGCTGTTTCAAAGACGGGCCGCGGCTAACTCTGCGACATCGAGCTGTTCGGCTTGTAGTAGTCTTCGTAGGAGTAATAGCGGTGATAGTGATAATAGTCGGGGCTCTTGAGATCCACCTGGTTGAGGACGACGCCAAGAATCTTTGCGCCAACCTGGCCCAGCCGTGCGCAGGCATGACGCACGAGCTGCTTGGGAGTGCGCGGCCCGACCACGACCACCACCCCGTCCACGATCCTCGACAGGATCACCGAGTCGCTGACCGGCATCACCGGCGGCGAATCGATGAGCACGCTGTCGTACTGGCCGGTTAGCTGCTCGAGCACCTCGCGCATCCTCTCCGAGGCGAGCAATTCGGTTGGATTTGGGGGTATCGACCCGGCGCTCAGGAAGGACAATCCGCCTCCGCGAATCGGCCTGATCACATCGGCCGCCTCCTTCTGGCCCACCAGCACCTCGGTGAGTCCGACCAGGTTGTGCACGCCGAGCACCTCATGGCATCGCGCGCGGCGCAAATCGCCGTCGATCAGAAGGACGCGCCGGCCCATCTGCGCAAACGCCATCGCGATGTTCACTGCAGTGACGGTCTTGCCTTCGGTCTTGGCGCCGCTGGCGATCAGGATGGTCTTGGGCGGCTGCGCGGCGCGAGAGAGAAGAATCGCGGTGCGGACCGCGCGGTACGATTCCCCGGCGACCGAGAAGCGGTTGCGCGCAACGACGATCTCCTTGGGTGCCTGGTCGCCCGTTGCCTCGGCGACCGGTAGTGCCAGGTCGGCGGGAATCGCCTCCTCGATCGCCCGCTCGTCATCGAGGGTGAGAAAATCGGGGATCGATCCGAGGCTCGGGATACCAAGATAAAGCTCGGCCTCTTCGGGGTTGTGCAGCCCGTCGTCCAGGTGATCGAGCAGGAAGGCGATGCCCACGCCCAGGAACAGGGAGAGCGCTGCGGCAGCCGCCAGGTCGATGAGCTTGCGCGGGCTTGATGGCTCGCGCGGTGTGGTTGCGCGGTCGATTACCGACACGTTCGAGGTTGGCACCTCGCCGGCCACGCCGATTTCCTTCATGCGCTCGAGCACGCTCTTGTAAAGCTGGCGGCTCGCATCGACCTCGCGCGCCAGGACCGCGTCCTGCAGCGACGCATCGTTCAGAGCCAGCGCTGCGGAATTCTCCTGTTCGACCTGCTTGTGCAGGCCGGCCTCGCGCGCGACCGCGCTCTGGTAGTTGGACTCGATACCATCGACCACGTGCGCAATCTCGGTGCGCAGCCTCGCGCTGCTATCATCGACCTTGGCCTTGAGTTCCTTGAGCGGCGGATAGTCGGGCTTGAACTGGCTCGCCATGCTCGCGTACTGGCCCTCGAGGACATCGAGCTGCGCCTTGAGATTCTGAATGAGCGAGCTGTTGATGACCGCGGGCAGGGAGTCGTAGCTGCGCTTGTGGATGAGGTTATCCTGGGACTCGAAATCGATGCGTTCGGTCTCGGCCTTGGTCAGGGCCTGGTTCAGCTCGATGAGGCGTTGGTTGATGATGTTGCCCTTGTCGTCGAGCGTGAAGGCGACGATGCCGCGGTCGCGGCGGTAGTTGTTGAGAGCGGCCTCGGACTTTTCCACGCGCTCCTTGAGTTCCACGAGTTTCTTCTCGAGGAACTGGCGCGCATCCTCGCTGGCCTGCGCGTGAATCTCCATCCCGCGCCGGATGTAGCTGTGAACGTGCTCGTTGGCGATTTCCGCCGACAGCGCCGGGTTCGCGATACTGAAGGCGACCGCGAACAGGCGTGTGCCGGTCTGCTGCTTGATGGTCAGCCGGCCCAGATAGAGGTCGATCAAATCTCCGTCAACGCCGAGCGAATCCTGGGACCTGTGCGGGGTCCCGCCGCCGAAGGGCTGCGAGAGAAAGGAGGTCACGGCCGCCCAGAGCTCGCCGATGAACCCGGGGCTCTGTGCGCGCGATGAGAACATGGGATTGCTGTCCAGCCCGAGGTCGCGAATCACCTGCGCGGCGAGGCTGCGGCTCTTGAGAATTTCCTCCTGGGTCTTGAAGTAGTCGCTCTCGTCACCTCCGGGCACTTCTCCCATCAGCTCGCGGATGTCGAGCACGCGCGGCGCCTGCGACTCGACCAGAATGGTGCTCTTGGCCGTGTAAATCGGCGTCATCGTGAGCACCACCAACCCGGTCAGCAGGAGCGCACCGGCGACGATGCTCGCGATGAGCTTGAGATGGCGCCGGATGACGCGGAGGTAATCGCGCAGGTCCGGTCCCTCCTGCTCGGTAAGCAGGGGAGCCGGCCCTGGATAGGGCTGCCCCACCGCTTCGGGATATATGCGTTGAACGAAATATGGTGCAGGTTCTTTCACGGTTGCCTCTACAGGGGCGGTTACTGATTCAATCGCAAGGCGAAGCTTTGCGCCGCGCTCCAGCAGGCTGGTGATAAATCACAGCCTGCTCCCCCTCTCTTATCTCCCCCGGAAAAGACCGGGAGAGAAGATAGAGGAAGGAAGCCATCCTTTACGCAGGATGTTGAGACCGCAGGGCGGTCGAACTGCGATGATCTCGCTCTCCTGAACATCCTGCTAGAGCATCGGCAGCGCCGGGTAAATCCCCGTGCCGAAGTGGTTCATCAGGAAGTAGACCGCATACGGGACCGCGCCGATGACCGAGCGATTCACGATCACGATGTCGCCGGCCTGGACCGGGATGTCGGCCGCCGTCCCCTTTTGGATCGCTGACACATCGAACGCCATCTCGACCTTGTCCCCGTTGCCGCTGGTGCGCAGCACCTCTCCGGTCGAGCTGAACATCTCGCCGCCCGCCGCAGCGATCGCTCCGAGCACTGTCATGCCGGGAGTGATCTTGAAGGCGCCGGCATTCTGGACCCAGCCCTTGACCATCACTTCACCGGCCGCGGGGACGATGATCACGTCGCCGGGACGAGCCGGGATGTCGAGATGGGTGTGGCTCGCAGTGCTGGTCAGATCGATCACAATCGGCTCCGCTCTCCCCACCGTCGCGGGCATAGGGTGAGACGGAGCGAAACTTGCCGGCATGCTCCCCTCCGAGCGGCGCGCCACAATGCTATCGCTCGCCTGTTGCGGCTGAGACGAGGGGGCCGAAGCCGTCGCGCCGGGCAGATCGTCAAGTGTGCCCGCGCGGGTTGGAGAAGTGTTGAAGCCTGCCGCGGCGGCGGCGCCCAACAGCTCGCTCGTGCGGCCCGCTTCACCCGGTAGTGCGGGAATCAGGAGGATGCGCTGGGCGGCGGTTTCTGTCGCTCCGCCCGCCCGGCTGATCATCGCGAGCACGGTATCGCTCGCACTGGTGAGCGTATAAAGACCCGGCTTTTGCACCATGCCTACCACCGCAACCTGCCGGCTCTCGTACTGCTTGGCGAAGACATCGACCTGCGGCTCGTACATGTACTTGTCCAGCCGCTTCTTGAGTTCGGTGCGCACCTCCTCTTCGGTCATTCCCTTGACATTGATGACGCCGATGAGGGGGAGCGTGATGGTATCGTCGCCGGAGACACGAACCGAGCGATCTTTGAGGTCATCGATCGCGGGCACCGAAACCTGAAGCACGTCGCCGGGACCCAGGCTGAAGTCGCCCTCCGACGTGTCGTGCGTGCGCGACTGCCACAGGGCCTCGAGCCGCGCGCTGTCGGTCTGGTCGATCTGGCGGGTCGCGGACACGCCGCCCGACGCGATCGAGTTCTGCGCGGTTGCGGGGGGATCGGCCAGGTTTTGCGATGAGCACGCGCCCAAGCCGAACGCCAGAAGGGAGGCCGAAGCCGAAAGGAACAGGTTACGAATCACTGAGCATTCCACGATAGGCGTCCTTTGGCATCCGATGCCAAAAATGCGGATTGTAGTCGCCGTGTGTGTTTGGGGATATCGGCGCTGCGGATTTTCGATTGTCGGACCCCGAGCATAGCATCGCGCGGCCTCCCGAACGTCCGCCCCCTGGCTTGAGCCGGACTTCGCCGCGCAACCGGCGCTGCGCTGCCCTACTTCGACGAGGTCGCGCTGGTACCGCCGCCGCTCTCGCCCCCGAGGACTCCGCCGATGATCCCACCGATCCCAGCCAGTCCGACTCCGGCGGCCGCTGCGGGCCACCAGTAGCCCCCGCATGTCGCCGTCGCCGCGGATGCCACGCCGAGGTTGCTGGACGCAAGCGCGTTGGTCGTCTTTGCCGTAAACCAGTCGACCGTGAGGCCCTCGATGTCCACCTGGGCCACCGCCGACCCGCCCTGCAAGCCGGTGCTGGCCGGGTCGAAAGTGAAGGTGTATTTTCCCGGAGTTACGGCCGAGATGCAGTAACGGCCGTAGATATCGGTCCTTCCTTCCCCGGCCTTCTTCCCGGTGGAATCGGTCACGATCACGTATGCGCCGTTCACGAAATTGTGATCCTGGTCCTGAACGATGCCGACGACGTTCGAACAAAAGGCCGTCGATGCACCGGCCAGAATCAGGATCGCTGCGATCAAGGAACTGGAGGCTCTTCTTACCTTGCTCATCTTACTGGTTCCACTTCTTCAAGCTTCTTCGCGAGAATCAACCCAGGCTCCGAACATGCGTCCGCCATCCCGACGCGGTAGCGTTTCGGCACACGTGTCCATCACCTTGGCTCGCCGCCAACGTCCCCATCCTCCTCATCCTCAGCCAATGATCCGTCAGAACCGCAAAGTATCGCTTCACCTAGGAAGCTGTACTATGCTTCGCGCGGTCTAAGCGCTATATGGTCTAACAGGAAAAAAATAACCAGTCAAACGTCTTTTTCAGCTAATTGCAGCTATGACTTCCATGCCGATTGGTCATTAATTAGCAAGCCTAACTTTCTCTTGCCCGTCATCAGCGAGCTTTAGGTGCGTGCAGTTCATCTGGGTCGGCGGTGGAGAACATCCGATATTTAAGCGCGCTTGCGGCATAGTGTAAACGGGCGCGAGCCGCGGCCGGTTCACCCCTTGAGCACGCCGGCGCATCCGCGCGACGTACCGGCACGTGATCGCCGAGACCGCAGATCGCCGCGGTCTCGACTCGCGCGGTTACGAAGGGGAGCGGAACGGTCAGGGCACCAGCGCTGCGGAGCCAGGGCCGCTTTCCATCCTCGAATAGCGGTTGACCTGGGCGCGCGACAGCAGCATCGATTCGGTATGTGAGGCAAAGGTCGGGTAAAACGGCGCCTCACCAACCTTTTTGAAGTAGCCGTCCTGCTTGAGCTTTTCTTCGGCCAGCTTGAGATTGTGAATCCGCTCGTAACAGCCCGGCATGTTGAAATGGTCCGGGCACCCCAGCAAATGGAAGAGTTCGTGCTCCGTCACGTCTGACGGCGACATCAGCAGTTGAGTCACCGTCGCTCGCCGCGCAACCACATAGCCGTGGGTCAAGGTCGGGTCATCCACCTCGCCAAGCACTTCCGGCAGTCCCAGGCCGATGGAGGCCAGGCCGTATGCGACATCGCCCGCGTTGCGATTCACGAAATAGATCATGCGATCGCATGACGGGCCGAGCGGAATGCTGTTTACCTGCTCGAGGATTCCGGAGTTGAAGAAGGCCGCGCGGCTCATGTGCTGAAACGAGACCGGCTCGACGTACAGCTTGAAGATTCTCGCCTGGCCGCTCCAGGTGTCGATCAGTGAGGTGGCGTCCGACGGCGCAAGGCCATCATCGAGGTACACGCACAGCCGGACGTGCTCGGGTGGTCCGAAGTCGATGCTATCGCGCAGGGCGGAACGGTCGAATCCCATGCTCGTGCATCCGGCCGCGACTGCAAGGACTGGAATGAACGCGATCGCGGCGCGGCCAAGAGCCGCAACCAGCGGGGACGCCGGCAGACCGCTGCGTACGCGCCGCATTCGGTGATGCGCGCGGCCTGGATCGCGACCACTGTGCGCAAGCTTCGGGCCCCTCTCCCCCATGGTCCCTCTGCCCTCGGCTGAGCGAAACAGTACCAGAAAACCCGCCAATAGCGATGCCTGCGGAGAGTGCGCCGTCGTAGCCGGCTCAGCCGGCGGCCGCGCCCGAATGCCACATCATGGCAAAGAATTATAACAATCTGTAGAGCCGGACTAACGGCGCGGGCTTTTCAATCTCCGCGCTCGCGCCCGACATCCGGCGATCGCGCCGTTACTGCACCTGGTACCAGCAATTCACGCCGGTGTAGGTGTTGTTGCTGAGGGTCGCTGCCGCGCCGTTTACGACCTGGATTCCCCACCCGGCGTCGCAAGTGGAACCGAGTATGTCGAAGACCTGATTCCCGTCGACCTGGCTTGATTCCACCCCGCTATTGGTGAGCTTGATGCCATCGCTGGCGTTGGTTTGCGCGATAACCGCCGTGGCTCCCACGACAGTGGTCTCGGCCGGGGAGGCAAGTGTAACGGTGGTCGCGCTGGTGACCGACGCGATTTGCGTCATCAGGCTTGAACCGGCTCCTGCGCCGTCCACCTGCACCCAGCGGCCGGAATCATAAGGGGTGAAGGCCGCCGAGGCCGAAACCAGTGTCGCGCTTCCCGACTGCATCTGGGCGTCATCGACCGAGCGGCCCATCTGCACGGTGTTGTTCGTGATGCTGACGCTGATGGTCTGGCTGGTGGAAGAGTTGTCGATTACATCGATGCCGTCGCCGGCCGGACTCGTGAAAGTGTTTCCCGTAATCGAGATATTCGACATCGATGCCGTGGTGCCGATGACCATCAGGTCGCGATACGCCCCAAGCCCGTTGAGGAACTGATTGCTGCTCCAGGTCGAGCCGCCATCGAACGGAGTAGTCCAGTTCTGCCCGTCGATCGCCGAGTAATTGGTGAAGCTGAGCACGTTGCCCGACACTTGAACGTTCTGCCAGGTGTCCTCGATTCCGAGGAAGCCCAGGTACTGCAGGTTGTTGTTGGCGACTTCAGTCCCGAGCGTGCCACCGCCATCCTGACCGCCGAGCGAGATTCCGCCGCTCGCGTTGCCGGCTGCGCCGGCAATCCCGCCTGCGCCGGTAATCGAGTTGCCGGTGATCTGGAAGCCGTCCATGAAGGTTGCGCTGGAGGCGGTCCAGTTCTCGATCCCCCAGGTTCCGCTCGCGCTCGCGCCGAGCGTGATCGTGTTGTTCTCCTCGTACACGTCCTGGATCCCGGCGCTCGCGGCATTGGCGCTGACCGCAGTCTTGATGCCCTCGGCGCCGGATGAGGCCGTCGAGGTGGTGTCGATCGTGTTGTTCTCGATGGTAAGGCCGTCGGTGGTGCCGGTGGCCTCGCGGAACACGTTGATCGCGTGCCCGCCGTCCACCCCGTCTTCGCCGCAATCGGAAATGGAGTTAGAGCTGATCGAGTTGCCGGTGAGCGGATCGACGAGATCGATTCCGTTGCCGGTAAAGCTCTGAACGTCGAGATTGCCAAGCGACGAGTTCGATGTGCCGTACAGGTAAATCCCGTCCACGGACGACGGCAGGTTATTGGCCCGGTTGCCATCGAAAGTGATGTTGCTGATGCTCACCGAGGCGCCACTGCTGTTGGTGATCATCGGTGTGTCCGCGGCCGCGACGCCATTGGCGAACTCGATCACCGATACGCCGGGTCCCGCGCCGGTGAGCGTGGCTCCGTTGGCGAGCACGAACCCGGTCGGCGCCGCGATCGTGATGTCGATCGTTCCAAGCACCAGCGTCGTTCCGGCCGGGATGGTTACCTGTTTCGCAAGCAGCATCTCGCTGTAGTCGCCCAGATTGACCGTGCCGCCTGCCGCCTTGTTCAGCGCCGCCTGCAGCGCCGCGGAATCATCGGTCACGCCATTGCCCGCGATTCCCGGTATCGGCGTCGGCGTGCCGACCGGGCTCGCGGTGTGCGTAGGTGTAGGCGTCTGAGTCGCGGTCACAGTTGGCACAGAGGTGGCAGTCGCAGTTGGAGTGGGGGTTGCGGTCGGCGTCTGAGTTGCGGTGGCGGTGGGCGTCGCGGTTGCGGTAGCGGTCGTTGTTTGAGTTGCGGTTGCGGTCGCGGTCGGTGTCGCCGTGGCCGTTTGGGTCGCAGTCACGGTTGGGGTCTGAGTCGCAGACGCGGTCGACGTGGGCGTCATGGTTGGAGTCGCGGTGACCGTCGGCGTTGCGGTCGCGGTCGGAGTGACCGTCGGCGTGTCAGTCGGAGTCGCAGTGACGGTTGGCGTCGCGGTCGCGCTTGCAGGATCGGTTGGCGTCGCAGTGGGCGTCGGGGTCTGAGTCGCGGTAGCGGTCGAAGTGGCCGTCACAGTCGGAGTGACCGTCGGCGTGTCAGTCGGAGTCGCAGTGACGGTCGGCGTTGCGGTCGCGGTTGCAGTGTCCGTTGGAGTCGGCGTCGCCGTCGCGCTCGCGGGATCGGTCGGCGTCTCAGTCGGAGTGACCGTCGGGGTGTCGGTTGGAGTCTGAGTGGCGGTCGCCGTCGATGTTGGCGTCGGGGTCGCGCTCGCGGTCTGCGTCGGCGTCGGAGGATCGTATTTGTGGTGGCGCGTGTACTCGACCCGGCCGACGAGCGGAACTGCAACCATCGAGTTGGTCGCATCGCTCACAATCGTGAGCGTGCCCTCATGCGATCCCTGCGGGTCGGCGCTGAACGCGACTTCGAGCACGCATCGCGCCCCCGGCATCAATGGCCCCAGACAGGAATTGCCCGGGACGAACTCGCCGGTCGAGGAAAGAATCGCCGCGATGTTGATGGTCTGATTCTGGGATCGCGTCTTGCGGTTGAAGAGGACGACTCTGGCGGACTTGCGCTTGATCACGGCTCCGAGATCGATGACCTCGGCCGCAGAGACCTCACCGTTGGGCGAGACCTTGAGCGCCGCGGGCGCAGGCTGGGACAGTTCGGAGGCGGATGCGGCCGCGAGCAGGAGAGGCGCCGCGAAGATTGCGGCGAAAACCGCGACGACATAGCCCTTGGCCCGCACGCCCATTCACCCGCTTGGGACGGCCGCATTGGGCCGGCACCGCGCGGCACCGTCGCGACGCTACAAGAAGTAGCATCGATGCGCCGCCATCGATCACAGAGCGAGTTCTGTGCCGCGAACAACCGCATATGTATCTACAAATTGTATCAATCCGGGCTTGGTTTTGAGACAAATCCGTCCGAATCTGTGTCAGCGCCGCAACCCGGATTTCCCGCGATCACCTGCGCGCACCGCTCGATGCGTCATCGAGTGTTCAAACTTCACACACCTCGCGCCCTCGGCGCGTCGGATTGCACCATTGCAAGCCCGCGCAGCACGCGGACGCCGCCCGGTCGTTTGCTCCCGCGCGCGCGATGAAGCCGGGCGAACTCGCCGCGAATCGATGTCTGGAGTTCGAACGCTAAAAGATTAGAATTGTTGGCTAAGCTTCGATGCCCGGCTTATGCGCGGCTTGAGCGGCAATTTTTGACGGAGGGGTTTGCCGATGAAAAATTCCCGGCGCGCACGAATCCTTGGCCGCCGCGAATTCATCAAAAGCGGAGCGCTCGCAAGCCTCGCAGTCGGCTTGCTCCCGATTGCGGGCGCCTCGCCAACCCCGCTTTCCCCACAGGTCCGCCGCTATGCGGCGCTGGGCAGCACCGCGATGAAGATCTCCGACATCTCATTCGGCGCAAGCAGGTTGCGCGCGGGCCAGGAAGGGCTCGTCCAGCATGCCTTCGATGCGGGGATCAACTACTTCGATACCGCCGAGAGTTACATGGGAGGCGAGTCCGAAACCACGATCGGAAATGCGCTTGCGGGCAGGCGCGACAAGGTGTTCCTGACTTCGAAGAAGCTCGTGGATGCCGGCGAGCGCAAGGAATCGATGATGCAGGCGCTGGAGGGAAGCCTCGGCCGCCTCAAGACCGATCACGTCGATGTGTATTTCAACCACGCGGTGAACAATCTGGACCGGCTCCAGAACGCGGAGTGGGGCGAGTTCGCCGCGCAGGCGAAGAAGCAGGGCAAAATCCGCTTCGCCGGCATGTCCGGTCATGCCGGACACTTGATCGAGTGCCTGGATTACGCGCTCGACAGCCATCTCGTCGATGTCATTCTGTGCGCCTACAATTTCGGGCAGGCTCCCCATTTTTACTCGCGATTCTTCACCGGCTTCGATTTCGTCGCGCGCCAGCCCGATCTTCCGCGCGTGTTGGAAAAGGCGAAGCACAAAGGCGTCGGCGTGGTCGTGATGAAGACGCTGATGGGCGCGCGGCTCAACGACATGCGGCCCTACGAGCATGGCGGCGCGACATTCGCCCAGGCTGCGTTTCGATGGGTGCTCTCGAACCCCAACGTCGATGCGCTAATCGTGTCGATGACCAGCCGGGAGCTGATCGACGAGTACCTGGGCGCATCGGGAGCGCGCGCGACGGCGCGCGAGGACCTCCCGCTGCTCGAGCGTTACGCGCGCGCCAATGGAACTTCGTACTGCCGCCACGTGTGCAACGCCTGCGAGGGCGCTTGTCCGCTGGGCGTGCCGATCGCCGACGTCATGAGGACCCGGATGTACGCGCTCGATTACGGCGACATGCGGATGGCGCGAAGCGAGTACGCGATGCTCGCGAGTGACGCGGCGGCGTGTCTCAGTTGCAGCGCCAAGCCGTGCGCCGGCGCCTGCCCGTACGGTCTTGAGATCGATGCGCTCACCGCGCCGACGCACGCGATGCTGGCGCGCGGCAGCGCGTGACGGGATTTTCGATTACGCCTGATTGAGACCCATCATCCGGAGCACGGGCCGGTAGTCCACGTTGGCGGCCATCGCGACCGCGATCACGAGCGTCCGGGTCCCCTCGGGGTCCAGCGGCACCGGCGCTCCCACGTTCGCATCGAAGAACAGGGGCTCATCGACTTCCGGGTCACGTCCGAAATGCCGAGTGAAGCGTTCGTACTGCAGCTTCAGGATTTCGATGAGTGCGTTTTCATCGGGATTCAGTCTGCGCTCGCAATCATTGAATATGTTGGATTCGCGTCCCACCGATGACATCCTCCGACCTGCTCGATCGATTCGTCTGGCCGGCACGCCGCCATTTCTATTGCGTGCTCATCTTTCACCAAACAGCAAGTCGGATGCCATCAGCGGCCGAAACACGCGCGCTACAATTTCGCTTGAAGTATCGAAACAATCCGGCCCCCAACCGACCCGCCAAAGCCACGCGGTGATAACTCCGGTTAGCGGCCCGAACAATCGTTGGCATGCAGCCGCTAAGCGAGGCTAGCACCGCTTCAACTCGATTATTGGGGCGATATCGCCGGATGAGTTCGCCGGGCTGACCCGGGTCGCGACGGCTCAGACGTCCAGCGAGAGGTGTTGGGATCGCCCTAGCGCAGCCCGAGCGCCTTCATCTTCTTTTGCAGGCTGACCCGCGAGAGCCCGAGCAGTCGCGCGGCCTGCGACACGTTACCGTCGCATTCGCGCAACGCTTTTCGTATATGGCCGACCTCGAAAACGGTGCGCGCCTCGCGAAGCGGCTCGATTGGCCCGGCTACCGGCGCCTGGGGGGCGACCTCCACCGCCGGACCGGGCGCCGGGGCGACGGCATTCTCAGCCTGGAGGCCTTGGGCGAAGGCGGTTATCGCGGGCGAGAGGTTATCGGAACCGATCACATCGCCCTCGCCGGCGACCGCAACGGCGCGCTCGATCTCGTTCAGCAGTTCGCGCACGTTGCCGGGCCAATCGTAGCGCGAGAGCAGATCGAGCGCCTGCGGTTCGATTCCGCGGATGTGCTTGTGCTGGCGTTCGCCCGCGGCCGCGATGAAGCGGCTCGCGAGCAGCGGAATATCGTCGCGCCGTTCGCGCAGCGGCGGCAGATGAATCGGGAACGCAGCGATTCGGTAGTAGAGGTCCTCGCGGAAATTGCGCCGAGCGATCTCCAGGCGCAGATCGCGGTTGGTCGCACATAGGACGCGCACATCGACCTTGTGCGGGAACGCCTCACCGAGCGGCACCACTTCTCCCGCCTCGAGGAAACGCAGCAGCTTGGCCTGCATCGCAAGCGGCATGTCGCCGATCTCATCGAGGAAGATCACGCCGCCATCGGCCGCGCGCAACATCCCGATCTGATCGCGCAAGGCGCCGGTGAACGCGCCGCGACGATGGCCGAACAATTCGCTCTCGAGCAGCGTTTCGGGAAGCGCCGCGCAATTCACCACCAGGAACGGGCGCGCGCTGCGCCCGCTGGCGCGGAAAATCCCGCGCGCGACCAACTCCTTGCCGGTGCCGGTTTCACCCTCGATCAGGACGGTGATTTCGGATTGCGCCGCGGTCTCCATCAATTTGAACACGCGCGCCATGCCGGCGCTCGCACCCACTATCTCGGGAAAGAGATCGCCGCGTGCGACATCGCGTTGCAGAGCCGCGACCTGCTGTCTCAGCCGGTCTTCCGATTCCTTGAGCCGGCCGTGGGCGCGAGCGTTCTCGAGCGCGACCGCAATTCCGCCCGCCAGCGTCTCGAGGAAGTTCAGGTCATCGTCGGAGAACGGATCGCCGCCAAGATGGTTGACCGCCTCGATCACTCCGATTGCGCCGCGGCGCGAAACCAGCGGCACCGCGAGCAGGTTGCGCGTGACCAGGCCGGTGTCGCGATCGATCCCGCGGTACAGCCGCTCATCATGCTGAGCGTCATCGACCTTTACCGGCATCCCGGAGGCGAGCGCCTCGGCCGCAATTCCGCGGTCCGCCGGGAATCTCATCGCGCTCAGGCGCCGCGCGATCTCGGGGTCGTCCTGCGCGACGTAAGGGAAATAGAGTTCATTGCGTTCGGAATCGAGCAGCAGAACCGAGATTCCCTGCGCCTTGAGCGCCTCGCGGCACTTGTCGACGACGAACGGGATCAACTCGTGCAGTTCGCTGCGCTCCGCAAACGAGCATCCGAGCTCGTAAAGCAGCCGAAGCCGCGCGGAATCGGTGACGGCGCTCATCCGGCCTTCAATTGTGTCGAGTCCGAAGGGCGGCCGCAAACCGTCCACTGCCGCGATGACCGGCAGGTAGCCGGCTCGCGCCCGCCCGCCGGGGATCTTCGCGCGGGCCCGCATCTCTGGCAGTCTGTCTGAGTACGATGCGCCGAACCGTTGGCGTTTGTCGGTACAGGAAGATACTAGGTGGTTTCAATCCCGATCTTTATTCCGGCGGGCAGGCTAAGACCAAAGTAAGAGGCAGAGGACGGCGTGCTGATGAGACAGTTTGACGGCGGGCCTGCGCGGAGGCGGCGATGAGCAACGTGCTCGAGGTCGAACACCTCGGCGTGCGATTCGGCGCGACGGCGATTATCCGCGACTTGTCCTTCAGCGTAGCCCATGCGAGCACGCTGGCGGTGATCGGCCCCAACGGCTCGGGAAAAAGCGTGCTTTTCCGATCGCTGATCGGCGCCATCCCGCACGAGGGCGTGATTCGATGGGCCGCCGGGGTGAAACTCGGCTATGTCCCGCAGAAGCTCGACATCGAACGCGACCTCCCGATTACCGGCCGCGACTTCCTGCACGCGAAGGCCGCGATATCGAAGGCATCGGAGCACGACACCGCGCACGCGCTCGCGGAGGTCGGACTCGGCGCGCAAATTCTCGCGCTGCCGATCGGCGCGATGTCGGGCGGCCAGTTCCAGCGCCTGCTCGTCGCATTCGCGCTCATCGGCGGCCCGAACGTCCTGCTGCTCGATGAGCCGGCAGCGGGCGTCGATGAGCCCGGGCAGGAGCAGCTCAATGAGATGCTCCGGCGGCTGGCGGAGGACGAGGGCGTAACCGTAATGCTGATCTCGCACGATTTGAGCATCGTCTATCGTTACGCGACCAACGTGTTGTGTCTCGGGAGCTCGCGTCCCTTTTTTGGACCGCCTGAGACCACCCTCACGCCCGGCACGCTCGCCGAACTCTACGGCACCTCGGTCGGCATCCACATCCATGGCGCCAGTCACAATTAGCGCGCTCGCGCTGTCGGCCGGGATGGCGGTTGCGGCCGGACTGGTCGGCTGCTTCGCGGTGATGCGGCGGATGACGCTTGCGGCCGATGCGATCTCGCACGTCGCGCTGCCCGGAGTCGCGCTCGCGATAATCCTGAAGCTGCATCCGATTGTCGGGGCGCTCGCGATGCTCGCGGTAGGCGCGGTTTTGATCTGGATGCTCGAGACCCGCACCGGAATCTCGACCGAGACGATCACCGGCGTCGTGTTTTCGGTTGCGCTCGCGGTGGGCGCGATGATGAGTTCGGGCGAGGAGCTGCTCGAGGCCCTGTTCGGCGGGCCGGGGACCCTGACCAATCTCGAGCTGGTGGCGGGCCTCCTTGGCGCGGCCGCGGTGATCGGATTCATTCTGGTCGCGCGCAATGCGCTGCTGGTTTCGCTCGTCTCACCCGAAATCGCGCTCACCAGCGGGATCAACGTCTCGCGGCTGAACCTGCTCTACCTGCTGACCTTCGCGCTGACTGTCGCGCTCGGGCTGCGTTACCTCGGCGTGTTGCTGATGGGGTCGCTGATAATCATCCCGGCCGCCACCGCGCGGCGCCTCGCGCACAGCCTCAACGGGATGTTCGTTTGCGCCACCGTCGTGGCGGTCACATCGACGGTGATCGGCAGTTGGGCGGCCGCATCGACAGGACGCGAGTCCGGGCCGTTCATAATCACGATCGCGGGCGCCCTCTTCTTTCTGAGCCTCTTGCGGCCGAGCCGCGCTTAAAAGATCCCGGCCCGAACGAGGCTTGAACTGCGCGCTTGCAACACAGCGAGGTTGGTGCGAGCCTGAAGCAGTCTCACAATCCGAGATCCTGGTTGGGTGGTAGCGGCGGCTCAATTGTGATCCTCCCCCGCAAAAATGCGGGAGAGAAACGACTTGACGTTGATACCGGGCTCTGGGAGGGAGCGGGCGATGACCGCGCTTAAACGTCGACGCTTTTGGTTATTGTTCGTCTGCAACCTGGTCGCGGTTTTCTGCATGAGCGTCTCTTCGCTCTCCGTGACCTGGGCTCAGACCGTGGATCCGACGATGGATCCGGAGGTCCCGGCTCCGCTTTCGCCGGACCAACTGGACCAGTTGGTCGCGCCGATTGCGTTGTATCCGGACCGTCTCGTCGCGCTGGTTCTCGCGGCGGCGACATATCCATCTCAGGTGACCGACGCCAATAGCTGGTTGCTTTCCAATTCCGGCCTGGCAGGCGCAGACCTTGTCGGCGCAGTCAATACTCAGCCGTGGGACCCCAGCATCAAGGCGCTGACTCAGTTCCCATCGGTGATGGCGAAGTTGGCCAACAATGTAACGTGGACCTCCTCACTCGGCGAGGCCTATTACTACCAACCGCAGGACGTGCTGGCGGCCGTCCAGGCGATGCGTCAAAGAGCGCGTGCGGCTGGAACCCTGGTCGATACGCCGCAACAGAGAGTCGTCCTCGAGAATGGCACGGTCATTATCCAGCCGGTCAATCCCGATGTTGTCTATGTTCCTACATACAATCCGTGGGCAGTGTATGGCGCTCCGCTGGCGCCATATCCGGGATACACAGGGGCCGACTTGCTGCTTGCGGGAGTGTTGGCGTTTGGCGCGGGAATCTTGATTGGTATCCTGGCGAACGAAGCCTGGGGTTGGGGCTATTGGGATACCGACTGGCATCATCACTGCGTTATCTACCAGAATAATGTCTGGATTTCCCGCACTACTAACTTCTACGCTCCAAATCGCGGATACTGGACTCGCCCGATATATGGTGGACGGGGTCCTCGCGAGCGTTATCCGTACGAGAGGGGCGGGGGACGCGAACGGGCCCAGCGCCCGCCTGAAGTCGCTCGCGGCGGCGCGGCGGGAATTTGGACTCGACCCCCTGAAGGCGCCCGCCCGGAGGTCGCAGGAGCACCGCGGCCGGGCGCACCGCCGCAGCCGGGCATCAGACCCGAAGCACATGGCCCTGGGGCGGCGCCCAGGCCCGGCGAACGAGCATTCCCTTCGGGGGCCAGAAACGTTCCCAGGCCCGAGGTATCGACGGCCCGCGATTATCGAGGCTTCGGCACCGCGCCGTCGCCCGGCTTGAATAGACAAGCATTTCACGGGTATGGCGCGGGTGGCGAGGCGCGCGCCGCGACCGTCCGCGGACGAAGCAGCATGGGCGGCTCGGCGGGCGGCCGAGCGCCGGCACCTGCGGCTCATGGGGGCGGCGGCGGCGGGAAAGCGCCTTCCGGCCATAAGCATTGAGCATGGCAATGCGGCGATTACAGGCCAGTTTGCCGGGGCGCTCCATCGGCCCGACGAGAAACGCCCCACCACGTGAGGAAGCAGCAATGCCTAATCTAACCGACGGCAATCGAAGCGCTGCAGTTCGCGCCACGCGAGCCATCATATTCATCGGCCTGGCAATTGGGCTTGGCGGCTTGCAATCAACGTTCGCACAGGAGGCAGGCCAGAAGACCTTCAACTCGCCCGCGCAGGCAGGCGATGCGCTCGCGGCGGCGGTCGCGAAACACGACCAACCGGCGATGCTGGCGATTCTGGGCGCTTCGGCACAGGACCTGGTTTCCTCGGGCGATCCGGTCGCGGACAAGGAAAGCGAGTCTCAGTTCGCAACTGAGTATCACGTCGCGCACCGGTTCGTCGCTACCGGCGAAGGACGAGTGTTCATTTACGTGGGCGCGGAGAACTGGCCCGCTCCGATTCCGCTCCAGAAAAGCGGGGCTCAGTGGTATTTCGATGTGCCTTACGGAAGGCAGGAGGCTTCATATCGCCGGATCGGCACGAACGAATTAAACGTGATCGAGGTTTGTAACCAGATCGCCGCGGCCGAGAAGGAATATTTTGACTCTCTCCACGATGGCGATTCAGTGCATCAATACGCTCAAAAGTTCAGAAGCAGCGAGGGGAAGCAGGACGGCCTGTACTGGAAGGTCAGCGCGCCCGAACAGCCGGAAAGCCCGCTTGGCCCGATGCTCGCCGAGGCCGCCAGGGAAGGCTATCGACACCACGGGCCCGCATCGAAGAACCCGCGTCCCTTCCACGGCTACCTTTATCGATTACTAACTCGTCAGGGAGCCAACGCCGCTGGCGGAGCAAAGGATTACGTCGTCGATGGCAAGATGACGGGCGGCTTCGCGCTGGTCGCATATCCGGTGGCCTACAGGACATCCGGAGTAATGACGTTCATGGTCAACCAGGACGGCCAGCTGCTTGAGAAAGATTTGGGACAGGATACCGAAAAGATAGCCAGTGAGATGACCGAATATAATCCCGACGAGACCTGGGATTTGGCGGAGCCGGATCAGGGAACCAAGCAGGCAGCGGCCCAGTAAAAGCGGAAACTCAACGCGGCCCGGCCGCTACCCGCACGTCCGCCCTCGTGCGGGAAACAAACGGGGCGGGCGAATCCGCCGAACCCGGATTAGCCGAGGTCCTCGCCGAGCGCGGCAGCCAGTTCGGGCGTGATGGCGGCGCGCGCGGCGAGGCTGGGATGGCTCGCCTCGAGCGCGAGCTTGCCCTCGCGCGCGAGCCCCACGAATTCCTCGGGCGAGATCGCGCCCAGCTTGAAGCGCACGAACTGCACCGCGCTGACCTGCTCGCTCGACATCTGGCGCACATCGAACTCGGCTGCCACGCGCCGCGCGCCGAGCATCAGACACAGGTGCTCCTCGATTCCCACCAGCCGGCGCAGCGCCGCATCGCGCTCGTGCGGGTCGCCATACTCGACGAACAGGGTGGCGACCAGCTCGCCTGCGGCAGGCAGCAGCTCGTTGTAGGTATCGATCTCGTTCTGGATCGCCGCGGGCTCCGTGAGCTTCTCGGCGCGGATCATCTCGGCGATTTGGTACCAGACCGTCTGCGCGTTCTCGAACAGAAAAGTGAGATGCGCGCCGACCGCGATGCGGCGGCGGTCCTTCTCGTGCATGAAGAGCGGGCGCAGGCGCGGCCGCACGCGCTCGTAATCGGCAAACGTCAGAACTTCGTCGATAGTTATCGGCTTCACGTGTCAGCCCTCCTTGGGCGCCTCGGGTACCGGATCGGGAAACCCGTCCGCACGGTAGGCGCGCGCCAGCACCTCGATGGGATGGATCGGGCGGATGCCGATGGCCTGCTCGATCTGCACCGCAGCCAGCGGGCAATCGGTCGCCATCACGCGCGCGCCCGCCTCGCGCATCCCGTCAAACGCCTTGGCGCCTGCCTTCATCGAAAGTTCGAAAAACTCCCGTTTCATCGCCCACGTCCCGTCGTGCGCCGTGCACGCATCGACGGTCGCGATGGTCGCGCCGGGGATGATTCGCATCAGGTCGCGCGATCGGAATCCGATGTTCTGGGCCTTCAGATGACACGGAATGTGATAGGCGATTTTGCCCGGCGTGGTGCGAAAATCGCGGTTGAACTTGTTCTCCGTCTTGAGCGACCAGAGCAGCTCGTGCGTGTCAACGATCGCGGCGGAAAACTCCTTGACGTCATCGCCCGTGAGCAGATGCGGATACTCCCGACGCATCGTCAGCGAGCAGGTCGGATTGAT
>DASPOF010000072.1:0-9337 GCA_035626155.1 Binataceae bacterium (SeqCode) | reverse complement strand
AGCCCGTTCTACCTCGCTGGCAACAGGGGGAAATCGAAGCAGCCAGCCGCGCGCGCGGGCCGCTGCCCTGCAAAAAGCAGCCCCGCTCCACGCTTGATTACCCGCGTTCGCTTCTCGCTGATCTTTTGAGACAGTCTCCGGCGGCCCGCCCTACTGATTAGTCAGATCAGAAAACCGAATGCGGCGATTATCACTATGTAAGCGTGATGCGCGCGCGAGGACGCTTACGAACCCCGCTTTCGCAGTTCCGCGAGCAGGCGCTCCTTCAGATTGTCGAACGGGCCGTTGGACATGAACACCGCGACGTCGCCCGCGCGCGCATCGGAGAGCATCCGCGCGAGGATCTCCGCGTTCGATGTACACGCAATCGCCGCCGGACCGCGCGCTGCGATCGCGGAGGCGAGCCGCCCGGTATCCAGCCGCTCGCCGGGCGGAATCGGATCGTTCTCCTTGAAATAGACCGGCCCGAGGTAAACCCGCGCCGCGCGATCGAACGCCGATGCGAACGCATCCTGGAACACGTTTCGCCGCGCGGTGTTCGAGCGCGGCTCGAATGCGGCAAGCAGCCGCCGCCCCGGGAATCGCTCCGCGATCGCATCGAGCGTAACGCGAATCGCGGTCGGATGATGCGCGAAATCATCGACGACGGTCACTCCCGCCGCCTCGCCGACCACCTCCTGACGGCGCACCACGCCGCGAAACGACTCGAATCCGCGCGCGATCTCGGCGGCGCTCAGCCCAAACTCGCTCAGCAGCACGAACACGCCCAGCGCATTCGCGACGTTCATCCTCCCGCCGATCGGAAGCAGGAAATCACCCTGAGCCCGCGCGTCGCCGCCGCGCACGACCGCGAATCGCGCGCCGTCGGGGCCGACCCGGATTCCGGATGCGCGAACGTCGCCCGCAGCCAGCCCGAAGGTGATCCGCTTCGCGCGCGTGCCCGCGCTCACCTCGAGCGCATCGGGTGAATCCGCGCACACCGCGAGCACCTGCCCCGGTTCCATCTGTTCCGCGAGCGCCCGGAAGCTCGACTTGACGTGCGTCAGGTCGCGGTAGATGTCGGCGTGGTCGAACTCGACCGCGGTGATTATCGCGCCGTGCGGATGGTAGTGCAGGAACTTGGGTCCCTTGTCGAAAAAGGCGGTGTCGTACTCATCGCCCTCGATCACGAAATCGGCGCCGGCGCCGAGCCGGTAGTTCGAGCCGAAATCCTTCGCGATGCCGCCGACCAGCATCGAAGGGTCGCGTCCTGCGGCCGCGAGCACGTGCGCCATCATCGCGGTCGATGTCGTCTTGCCGTGCGTTCCCGCAACCATCAGCACGCGCCGGTCCCTGAGGAAGAAATGGCGCAGCGCCTCGGGCATCGAGAGGTACGGAATCGGGGATTCAAGCAGGGCCTGCGCCTCCGGATTGGCGCGGGTAATAACGTTGCCGACCACGACGAGGTCCGGCGGCGGCGCGAGGTTGGCCGGTGAGAACCCGCCAATCACTTCGACGCGCGAATTTTTGAGCAGCGATGCGGTTGGCTCGTAGAGCTGATTGTCCGAGCCGGTGACGCGCAGCCCGCGCTCCGCGAGCATCCCGGCGACCGCCGCCATCGCGGTCCCCCCCACGCCGATCAGATGAACGTGCCGGACGTTTGCCGGTACGCGCGCCAGGCGCGCGGCGCTCTCATCCACCGCCGATCGCATCCATGATGAGATCGTGGATTTGCGGGCGGAACTCGCGGATCGCCTGGTTGTCGCGCCGGGGATGCACCCGGTTGGTGAGCAGCGTGACCACGATCTCGCGCTCGGGCTCGATCCAGATCGACGTGCCGGTAAAGCCAAGATGGCCGACTGCGGCCGGAGAGAAATGGCGGCCCGAACTCGAACCCGTAAGCGACGGCGTGTCCCATCCGAGCGCCCACGTGGAGTCCTTGATCGTCCGATCGCGGGTCCAGAACTCGCGGATGACCTTTTGCGGAACCAGGTTGGCGCGTCCGGCCCAGCACGCGATCAGCTCCCGCGCGATCGCATCCACCTCGCGCGCCGGCGCGAACAGGCCGGCGTGGCCCGCCACCCCGCCCATCGCGTAGCAATTCTCGTCGTCGGCCTCGCCCACCAGCAGGCGCTTGCGCGACGGGCAAATCTCGGTGGGCGCGAACATGTCGGCGACCGGCTCCAGCCGGCGCGAACGCACCAGCGAGATGTCGATGAAGTCGGTCGCGCGCAGCCCGAGCGGTTGGAAAATCTTGTCGCGGCAGAAGCGGTTGAGCGGCATGCTCGTCACTTTCTCGACCGCCTCGCCCAGGACGATGAAGTTCAAGTCGGAGTAAATCGTCCTGGTGGCCGGGGGAACCTCGGGCTTCTCGCGATGAATCTCCTCGTAGACGTACTCCTTGGCGCCGTAACTCGACATGAAGTTGACCCGGCCCGCCCGCTCGATTTCGGCGACCCGCTGGTAGAACGGACGCCACGCCGCAAGTCCCGAGCAATGGGCGAGCAGATGGCGGAACGTGACCACGTTCTTTCCGTGCACGCCAAAGTTGTGGAACAGGCGCGTCACGCGATCGTCGAGCCGAAGCTTGCCGTCGCGCGCGAGCATCATGACCGCGGTCGTCGTCGCCAACGGCTTGGTCAGCGAGGAGAGGTCGAACACCGTCTCCAGGCGCATCGGCGTGCGCTCCGGTACGAGTGAGCGGAAGCCGAAGGCACCCTCGAAGACGATGTCGGCGCCGCGGCGGACGACGACCGCCGCGCCCGGGATCACGCCGCGCTCGACCGCATCGTTGAACGCGCGCTCGACTTCACTCCATCCCGGCACAATTCGCTCCGCCGTCCATCAGCCGCGCTCGGCACGCGCGCGGCTCACGGGAGACTCAAGAAATGCGATGCGGCGGCGCGCGCCGTCAATCCGCACGCGCACCCCGAAGGGCAGCGCGAGATTCTCGGTGCCGTGGCCCGCCTCGATTCCCGAGATTACCGGAATGCCCAGATCGGCGGTCTGCTCGGCAATAAACCGGGCGATCAGCCGGCTCTCCTGTTCGCTGCCGTCGACCGGGCGAATCGCGCCGAAGACGATTCCCGCCGCGCGCGCAAACGCGCCCGCCTGCCTTAGCTGCACTAACATCCGGTCGATACGATACGCTCTCTCGCCCGTGTCTTCGAGAAAGAGAATCCGGCCCGCGAAATCGGGAGCGTAGGGCGTGCCCAGCATTGCGGCCAGCACCGAGAGGCATCCCCCGAAAAGCTCGCCCTCCGCAACTCCCCCGTGCACGGTCTCGCGCGCCTCGAGCTCGAAGGACGGCATGTCGCCACACAGCAGGCGGCGCATGTGATCGAGCGAGCGGTCGGTGCGTACGTGCGCGAGATCCATCGCGACCATCGGCCCGTGAAATGCGACCATCCCGCATCGCTCGATGAGCGGATTGAGAAGAAAGGTCGCATCCGAGAAACCGACGAACACTTTCGGCCTGCGCGCGATCGCGGCGAAGTCGAGCAACGGGAGCAGCCGGCCGCATCCGTAGCCGCCCCGCGCGCAGAAGATCGCGCGCACCTCCTCATCGGCAAAAAACCCCATCAGTTCGCGCGCGCGGTCGCGATCGTCGCCGGCAAGAATTCCATCGCGTGCGAGCGCGCGATCGGAAACCTTGACCCGCAAGCCCATCGATGCGAGCACGTTGACCCCGCGTTCGAGATGCTCGCGCTCGACCGCGGCGGCGGGATTCACCACGCCGACCGTGTCGCCGGGCCGAAGCGCCGGTGGTTTGATGCGACTGGGAGTCATGCGATCACGCAGAAGCGCCGCCAAGGCTGCGGGGCGATCCCGTTCGCTCCGCAAAACAGGCGGAAATGATCTCTTCGCGGGCGATTCGTCCCACCTCTTCGGCGCCGGCTAAAGCGATCGGCCGACCGCCTCGGCGACCGGCTTAAGCGCCGCCATCAACTGGGCGAAGCGCTCGGGCTTGAGCTGCTGGGGGCCGTCGGAGCGCGCCTGGGCCGGATTGGGATGCACCTCGATCAGCAACCCGTCGGCGCCCGCCGCGACCGCAGCCAGCGACATCGGCGTCACCAACGACCAGATTCCCGTGCCGTGGCTGGGATCGACGATCACCGGCAGATGCGACCATTCCTTGAGCAGCGGCACCGCATTGAGGTCGAGCGTGTTTCGTGTGGCGGTCTCGAAGGTGCGGATCCCGCGCTCGCATAGGATCACGTTCGGATTGCCCTCGCTCAGGATGTACTCGGCCGCCATCAGGAACTCTTCGATCTTTGTGGACATCCCGCGCTTGAACAAGATCGGCTTGCGCACCTTGCCGAGCCTGCGCAGCAGCGAGAAATTCTGCGCGTTGCGCGCGCCGACCTGGAGCACGTCGGCGTACTCCATGACGAGATCGATGTCGTGCGGGTCCATGATCTCGGTCACGACTGGCAGACCGGCCTTGCGCCCCGCGTCCTTAAGAAGCCTGAGCCCCTCCTCTTCCATGCCCTGGAACGCGTACGGAGAGGTGCGCGGCTTGAAGGCTCCCCCGCGCAGCATGTGCGCGCCGGCGCGCTTGACCGCGAGCGCGGTTTCCTCGACCTGCTCCCGGCTCTCGACCGCGCACGGACCAGCGATCACGGCGAGCCGCTTGCCGCCCACCTCGACCCCATCGACCGCGATTCGCGACCCCTCGGGGCGCACCTCGCGCGCCGCGAGCTTGAACGTCCTGAGCACCGGCATTACGCGGTCCACGAACGCGAGCGACTCGAGATGGCCAAGTTCGTGCTCGCCGCGCTCCTCGCCGACGCACGCGACCACCGTGCGCTCCACGCCGCGGATCACGTGCGCGCGATAGTCCTGTTCCTCGACCATCCGCACGACGGTCTGGATTTCATCCTCGGTCGCGTGAGCCTTCATTACGACAATCAATTGATTCGATCTCCTGTGATTCGATCTCCCGTCAGCGGGAGCGCGACCCGCTCAGCGCCAACCAAGATAGAATGGGCGTGAAAAGTCTAGTATTCAATAATCCTATAGCAAGCTAGACTGGCCGGAAACCCGCGTCCCAAAGGAAGCAGCCCTTTTGCCCATCAGACGGCATCGCCCGCTCAAGATCGTTCACACCTCCGACATCCATCTCGAGAGCGATACTTTCGGCTCCTCGCCCAGGGGCAAGGAGTTGCGCCAGCAGGTCCGCCGAGCGTTCGCCAACGTGATCAGGATTGCGAACGAGCGCGGGGCCGACCTGCTGCTGATCGTCGGCGATCTGTTCGATTCAAGCCGCGTGAGTGAGGAGGGTCTCGCCTTCGCGCTTGCGACGATCGGCAGCGCGCGGATGCCGGTGGTGATGATTCCGGGCAATCACGATGCGCACGACGAGCGCTCGATCTATGCGCCGCTTGCGCCCGAAACGCTGCCCGAAAATCTTCATCTCATCCTCGAACCCGAGGGACGGCTCATCGATTTTCCTCATCTCGCGGCGCGCATCTGGGGCCGCGCGATGGTCGAGCATTCGCCCGGCTACCGTCCGCTCTCGGGCGTGCCCGAACCGCACCCCGATTGGTGGAATATCGCGCTTGCGCACGGGTTGTTCATGGAAGAGGACGATTTTGGCAGGTCCTCGCCGATCACTCCCGATGAGATCGCCACGAGCGGCTACGACTATATCGCGCTCGGCCACGTGCACGTCTGGAATGACGTGTCGCAGGGCTCGACGCGCGCGTTCTACTGCGGCACTCCGGCGCCGTTGTATGCCGGCGATGATGCAGGGTGGGTCGCGTGGGTTGAGTGCGTGCCCGGCGAGGGGCTGCGTATCGAGCGGCTGATGGTAGCGCGCTAGCGAGCGGGCGAGGCGAACTCACGTCGCGCATCTTCCCCCGCAACTGAAACCGCGGTCAGGAAAAAACAGTTCGATCCGGGTGAGACTTGCGGCGCGAGCGTTGGACCCGCCGTGCGGCCCCTCAGCGGTCAGATTCCGGTGGTGCGCATTCTGCGCGAGTATGCTGGATGCTGATCGACCCTGTGCAGTTCGGGATAGGCCCGCGACAGGCTCCGCCACATTCGCTCGAAGCCGTTGCTGTCGATCGGTTCGACGATGCACGCAAGCGCGCCCTCGCCGGTGAAGGCGTGCGCCGCGCCCGCGGAGTCACCGGGGCTCACGATTATCACGGAAGTCTCGGGCGCCTCGCGGCGGATACGGCGGAAGACGGAGAAGACGTCGAGGTCCCCGACGCGGCCGAGGCCCCCATTGAGCGTAACGACTTGCGGCGCGACAGTATGGAAGAGGTCCAACGTCTGGGAAACGGTTTGTGCCTCTGCGACCACTCTGCAACCGATGCATTCGAGATGATGGCGGATGATTTCGCGCGTGATTCCCGAACCGTCGGCGATCAGAACCCGGACTGGCATCCCTGCGGCCTCCATCGACTGTGCAACTGCCTCATTTCGCGCACCTTGACGTGCGTATACACGTGATCAAGCAAGCGCCAAGCCAACCGGGCTGTCTCCGTTCCGCTACTATTTAACGGACTCGGCTGGATCCGCCGTTACTGTGCGGCATGATCGTCCTGCCGCTTTAGTAGGGAAAACACAGAAATTTTCGCCGCTTCGATTTCGCTACTGGAATCGCCAGGATACGGGCCGGAAACATTAGAAAATTTCTGCCGCGCTATGATTATCGATTAGCTCTGCACGATTGATCTCTTATCAGCGCTGCTCGTTCGGATGCTGCTTGCGGATGAAGAAATCACGCGTGCGGCTCCTGATTTTTGCTCAATCACCCGCGTCAATTTGGGACGAGATGATTCCGCTGCGGGTTGCAGCGACGTGAATTGTTGCAAGCTCGTGACATAGCACCCGGCCACGATCTGAAACGTTCCGGCGCGCGCCTGAAAACGCGAATAGCCGCGATGCGTCGGTTCGCAAAACGAGTCACTCGTCGCCAACGAAGCACACCGGGAGGATCTTCGATGCGGCGGTGGCGGCGGGCTCTCCGCGCTCCACGCTGAGGATCTCTCCGCTCGCCCAGATTTCTGACTTCATCCGGTCGCCGCGCGATCCGATCGCGAGCTGCCGAAGAACCGCATCGCGAACCTCGGCTGTGTCGAGCGCCCCAACCTTCGAGGAGATGAGCAATCGCACCCGGGTCATGCCGCCGCGCTGTTCGTGCACGAATTGATAATCAGTCGGCGCTCCGCCGAAGCGGCGCGGCAGAAAATCCTCGACCAATGCCGCAAGCTCGGCGCCCAGGAAATACATTCCCTCGCCGCTTACTTTTTCGTAACTCCGGATGTGATGGAGATGCGTCAGGTAGCCGAGTTGCCCAAATACGCACCCGCACGAGCGCGATTCGATCGCGGCGGAGTCGCCGCTCTCGGCGTTGAGCATGATTCTCGGCGTGGCGGCGAGCAGGGTGGTGAGGAACAGCGCGCTGCGGCCCTCGGGTCCCGGCCGCGCAAGGACTGCGATCTTGCCCGAGAACAAATGAACGTCGTCAGCCGACGCGCCGGTGGCGCATGGGTACCCGATCGGCCCGGTCTCGGCCGTCGCGTAAGCACAGGCGAATGAGGTTCCTGCCGACCGGAACATTTCTGCGCCCGCCTCGGTCAGCGCCTCGGCGCCGATGCGAAAGAACGTGCCCGAGATGTCCATTCCGTTCGCCTGGGCAGCCTGGCACACCCGGATTGCGGAGCTCACTATAGTGCCGAATAAAGCGGGGGTGCCCTCCCGCTTCCGCGATACGAGCCAGGTGACTATCGCCGCGGGGTTATCGAGCGGCAAATACTCCGGACTTGGATAACGGATCCCGGAGCGCCGCATTCCCGCCAGCGCCGTCTGCAAAAGCAGCCATGACTGCATCGGGCTGGCGCGAAGCGAGGGATTAGTCTGCGAGAACCACCTTTGCTCTGGCAATCGCGACCGCGCCTGCATAATTGCATGTTTCAGACCGGCGCTACCGGGCGGACCCGGCCACCAGATCGCGCTCGGGCGCCGTTCCAGATCGAAGCTGTGGATGAGCAGCCGATGCGCGCGGACATCGTGCTCGAGCAGTTCGAAATCGATCAGGAGGCGCCGGCGCGGCCCGCTCGAGCCGCCGCTGAGCACCTCAAAGGAGCCCGGCAGCACCGGGTTGTCGAAGTCCTCGGGATGCACGCGGATCTCGACTCCATCGCGCACGATCGGCTGCTTCCCCTTGGCCTCCTGCACCGTCACGTACACGCCTGCGTCGTAAAGCCGGGCGAGCGTGCTCTCGATACCCGATCGGCGAACCATCTCCCGGACATCGCCAAGCTCGATTCGCGCGTTGTCCAGCAAGGTGCGCCAGGGGCTTCGAGGCTGGCGATATACCGCCCGATCCATCAGGTCGAGGAACGAATTCTCACGCGCATCGAGGTAGACGCGCAGCGATTGCTCGGCTTCAGAGACGGATAGCGGCGCCCGCAAAAAGCGCCGCAATCCGCGGTAGAATCGCACCAGCATGCGCGCATCATTCAGCACACGGCACCATCCAAACGGCGATCAAGCAAAGGACCGTAGCGTCCGCGCAGGTCGATACGGGCCGCCGGTCCGAGGACTGCACGCACAGTGATCCTCGGACGAATCGGCACCGCGCGGCGAGCATCTCTACGCGTTCCGAGAGCTACCGGGCAGCCCGACGCTACAACGGCGATGTGCACCTAACAAGACATTTTCTTCGAGCCCGCCTCGACGGTGGCATGCGGCCGCCGCCGCACGGAATCGCGGGCGAATTGTCGCGGCGCGTGGATTCGCGCTCGCAAAACGAGTCACTGGTCGCCGATGAAGCGCACCGGCAGAATCTTCGATGCGGATGTAGCGGCGGGCTCTCCGCGCTCCACGCTCAGGATATCTCCGCTTGCCCAGATCTCGGACTTCATCCGGTCGGCGCGCGATCCGGTCGCGAGTTGCCGAAGAACCGCTTCGCGAACCTCGGCGGTCTCAAGCTTTCCGACCTTAGGCGAGATGATGATCCGCACCCGGCTCGTGCCTCCCCGCTGCTCGTGCACGAACTGATAGTCGGTTGGCGCTCCGCCGAAGCGGCGCGGCAGAAAATTCTCGACCAGGGCCGCAAGCTGGGCGCCCAAGAAATACATGCCCTCGCCGCTGACCTTTTCGTAGCTCCGGATGTGATGGAGATGCGTCAGGTAGCCGAGTCGCCCAAAGGCGCACGCGCATGAGCGCGATTCGATCACGGCGGAGTCGCCGCTCTCGGCGTTGAGCATGATTCTTGGCGCAGCAGCAAGCAGAGTCGTCAGGAACAGCGCGCTGCGGCCCTCGGGTCCCGGCCGCGCAAGCACTGCGATTTTGTCGGAGAGCAGATGGACGTCGTCAGTCGCCGCGGCGCGGGCGCAGGCCA
>DASPOF010000071.1:0-3355 GCA_035626155.1 Binataceae bacterium (SeqCode) | reverse complement strand
CATCGCCCTGCGGCGTCGAGGTGCCGTGCGCGTTTATGTAATCGACCTCGTTGGGATCGAGTCCGCCGTCTTCGAGGCACATGCGCATGCACTTGGCCGCCCCGCGGCCCTCGGGCGATGGCGACGTGATATGGTGCGCATCGCCGTTGGCTGCGTAACCGCAGATCTCGGCGATGATCTTCGCGCCGCGGGCGCGCGCCGCATCGCGTTCCTCGAGGATCAACGTCGCGGCGCCCTCGGACATGACAAAGCCGTCGCGGTCCTTGTCGAAGGGGCGGCTCGCCTTTTCAGGCTCGTCGTTTCGCGACGACAGGGCGCGCATCACCAGGAACCCTCCCACGCCGAGCGGGGTCAGCGCCGCCTCGCTGCCACCCACGATCGCCGCATCGAGGAACCCCAGCCGGATCATCCGGTACGCCTCGCCGATCGCATGGCTGCCCGATGCGCACGCGCTGGTGGTGGTCAGGTTGGTGCCGCGCGCGCCGTAGCGAATCGATATATTTCCCGGCGCGAGGTTCGAGATCAGCTTGGGGATGAAGAAGGGCGAGATGCGCTTGAGACCGGTTTCGAGATATAGCTTGTGGAACTCCTCGATCGTGGTCAGGCCGCCGATTCCGTTGCCGATCAGCACGCCGACGTTGTCGGCATTCTCCTCGGTGATTTTGAGCCCCGAATGCTGCATCGCCTGCTCGCTCGCGGCGACCGCATACTGGATGAAGGGGTCCATCTTCTTTACGTCGCGTTTTTCGATCCAGTCCTCGGGGTTGAAGTCCTTGACCTCGCCGGCAATCCGGGTCGGAAACTGGGAGCATTCGAAGCGTGTGATCTGGGCGATGCCGGAGCGGCCCGCCACCAGCGCCTCCCAGTTCTTTTCCACTCCGGTGCCGAGCGGGGTTACCAGCCCGACTCCCGTAATAACCACGCGTCGATCGAGGATTTGTCTCATCGGAGCCCTTTCGTCCTCCGCAGCCGTTGGCAGACATCATCTATGAAATCGAATCGCTCGTCGAGCATCGCGCCCGCCCAGCCGCGGGAATAGTGCGAAACCCAAACTGGGTTTCGCGCTTCCTGTTCGCATCACCCCCTGCGCCCACCCGCGCGCCCGAGTTCGTATTCCCGTCATTCTACGTGCCTCGCCTGGCAGGATGTTGAGAAGAGCAAGATCTTCGCAGTTTGGCCGCGCTTCGGTCTCAACATCCTGCGTAAAAGATGGCTGCTTTCCTCTATCTTCTCCCCCGGTCTTTTCCGGGGGAGATAAGAGAGGGGGGAGCAGGCTGTGACTTACCGCCAGCCTGCCAGAATCCCGGGCATTCTTCGCCGGTTCGAGATAGAGGACCGGACGACGCTCGCCTGCTCACTGGGCAAACGACTAATCCATGATTTGCTCGCCGCCTCCGGCCAGGAACCGCCAGCTGCTCGCATTCTGTTCAATGTCGGAACGCCCGAGGGATCATACGTGTATGCTGTCGCCGGCGGCGCGCCGCGCACGCGACGACGCATGGCGGTCAGCGACGCGCGCGCCGACGCCGCTTGAAAGGATTTCTCAATGACCATCCGACCGAAGCTACAACTCGAAATATCCACCACGCTAGGCGGAGGTGTCCCTGGCCGGGCTGATGGCTTACGATTTCGAGCGCCCTTTCCGCGCACTCATCGCATATTGCGGTTCCTTCGTCCCCGCGGACTATCACCACCACGTCGTCTTCCGAGTTGCCGCAGAAGCTGCATCGCGTTAGACAACGTCGATCCTCGCGACTTTTCGATGATTGGTCCACGTCGGTCGGTTCCTTCCGCGTCGTATCGATTGGCCCGATCGGCCTTCAATACACAGGTTCAGGCCCGCATACCTGCGGCCTGGGACCCGTCAGGATCTCCTGATCGTACATATCGCATAATGCATTAAGTGGAATGACGAGCGGACCTACATCGGTGATCGTCCCTGCTGGCGGGGGGAAAACAGGCGGTGTACGGTATTTCCTCAACTCGTACACCTTAGCCTTGCCCCTAGGCTCCCCGAGGTAATCCGGTCTCTGGTAGTACTCAGGCTTGCGGAATGGTACCACTTTTCCCACTAAGACCGGTCCGCCCGGGGTGTTCTGGACGCCCTCGCGCAATGGGCGACTTTCGTTCGGGTCCGGCGTGTAGGGTCCCTGCGAAGGCAATTCCAACACGGGGGAGCCCTCAGGCGGCACCAGACCCGGCTGGATGCCCAAGATTTGAACGTACAGCGGGTGGCTTTTGTACATCAACTGGCGCACCACCTGAGGGCTGCCGCCGCCCCCGAAGAGGTCACCGAGGAGATCGCCGAGCCACTGAAAGAAGGCTACGATTGGGTTGCCAGAACTCTCCCCCGAGGGATTGTAGCTGACCGAGCAGTCGCAGTCGTCGGCCTCAGCAGAACGGTAAGCGCTGTTGGCCGCGCGCGGCCCGCTCACGCTCCCAGTGCCGCGCCGGGCTGAACCGCCTCCGCCGTTTGCACCGGCTGTGCCGCCTACAGAGCCGAGGCTTGGCTGAGAAAGCCCGGTCGCATCAAGCTGGGCGAGTTCCCGTTGAATCTGCGGGTCGTAGAAGTTGCCTGAGCCATCGTAATAGGCCGACGCCGGATCGGTGACCTCGTGCTCCCCGCCTTCGAACAGGAAAGGCCAGATATTGGCGCTCCCGTTCAGGCTGAAATTCCCGGACGGATCGTACGTGTAAGTGGTCACCGGACCCGGGTTGATCTGCGCCGCATTCACCAGCCCGACCGTGGACCCGCTCATCGATCAGTGGCACGAACGTGGTCGTGGCCCCTGAGGCGGTGTATGAGCCCGCCAGCGCCCCGCCACCCGGCAGGCTAAGGAAGTCCCAATAGTATCCGGTGGGGACCTGCATCCAGCCCAGGACCGAGGAGCCGTCGTGCAGGAAGTTGAGCCCGGCGTCGGCGCTGAACCCCGAAAACTCCCGCCGCCCTAGCGCATCGTAGGTCTCCCCCGGGCCGGAACTGAATGAAAGAAGCTGATTGCGTGCGCTCCACGTTGCGGTTTCGGAGTTTGCCGGATCGTAGGTGATGTTGCTCGCCGCGTCGAGTTGGGTCGAAACCGCGGTGGGTGCACCCTGTGGTTGGAACGTCGCCATCTGGTCGGTCGCGGAATAGGTGGCGGTATCGCCAGGCGGAAAATTGATCGCGGCGAGACTTCCGCCCTTGTCGGTCAGGCGGCTGTCTTTGTCGTACTGATAGGTCAGGGTTCCGTAGGGGACGGGGGTCGGGGTGGTGGTCGCGTGTGGATGGAAGGTCTGCGACTGTACGCGCCCGTCGCTGTCATAGATGAAATCGGTCTGCACTCCATCCACGATCGTGCTCGTGAAATTTCCGTCC
>DASPOF010000070.1:0-99070 GCA_035626155.1 Binataceae bacterium (SeqCode) | reverse complement strand
GAAGCTGTAGAGAATCAGCGCGCCCACGAGCCCCGCCGCAATCTGAACCAGCACGCGCTCGCGGGGCTGGAGCGACTGGTAACGCGCCCGCCCGCTCGCGTACAGCGGATCGACGCGCTCGCGAAGCCGCGCGACGATCGGTTCGAGCGCCGTCCCAAGGCGCGCGCGCAACTGGGCGATCGCATCATTCAGCATCGCTCAATTGCCCTCCCCGAGCCCGTACTTGAAATCGGCGCTGAGGCGGAACTCGACCTTGTTGGGGTCGGAGGCTTTCTTGGTCTGAGGTCCGGGGATTTCGCCGAATTGTCCGCTCTGTTCGAGCGCTCGCTGAACCTGGTCAACGGTCGCAAAAGAATCCGCCTGGCCCGACAGCCTCAGCCCCGTCGCATCGATCTGGATGTCTTCGATCTCGACGGGAAAGCGCGAGGGCAGCGCCTGTGACGCGGTGAGCAACGTGTTGAGCGGCGAATTGTGCGACAGATTTCCGCCAAGCAAGCGCAAGCGCTTGCTCATATCGGAAATTCCCGATCGGAGCTGCGCCATCGGATCGGACACGTCGTTGCCGCCCAGGGCGGGCGCCGCGATTTCGGCGATCTGGCTGTTGACCATGCTGAGCCGCTGGAGACTGGTCGAGAGTCCGAGCACGAAGTTCAGAACCAGGGTGGCGGCCATCGCGGCCGCCAGGATTCCGGTGGTGTAGAACGGGGTCAGATCGCCGCCGGTGCGGCCGCGGAATGCAAGGTCGTCCTGGCGGAAGTTCAGAAGCTCGACCGGCTTGACGGGCGCTTCGGCCAGCAGCATCGCGACCGCCGCGGCGAATCGCGCGGTGTCGGGCCGCTGGCCCTCGAACATCGCGGAACAATCGAACTCGCCTCCCTCGCAGACCGCCAGCGACAATCCTTCCGCGAACAGGTTTCTCAGACGCGCGATCGTCGCTCCAGGACCGGTCAGGATCACCTGGGGCGGCTCCGAGTCGGCCGCCTGCGCGAGCAGCGTCTGCCGCACCGCATTGAGCACCCCGGCCGCCTCGTTGGCCGCCAGCGCGCCGCCGTCGCCGGTGACGAGCCCGGGGCCAACTGAGCGGATCGCGCGGGGAATTCCCTTGGCATCGATGAGCACCATCGAGGTCGATGTCTGATCGGTTTCGATCACGAGATGCGGCCGCGGTGACGAGCCGTTTCGCGCGCGCGCAAACAGCGCTGCCAGCGCAACCGGCGCAAGAGTGACGATCTTCGGGTCCAATCCCCCCTTGGCCAGGACTTCAAGATGATGTTGGACGTCGGCCTTGCGGGCGAAAGCGGCGAGGACCAGGGACTGAGAGCCCTCGTGTCCAACCCGCGTGAAGGCGACCACGGCCCCATCGACCGGGAACGGCAGATGCTCTTCGAGCGCGAAGGGAACTACCTGCTTGAGGCGGCGCGAATCGCCGAAGGGAAGCTCCAACAACCGCTTCGAGACGAATTCGGTTGGAAGCGCCGAGATGACAATGTCCGGCCGTCCGGCTTGCGCGACCAGGCGGGCGAGCGCCTCGCCGAGGTCAGGCTCGTCGCTGGCGCGTTGGTTCTCAAATACGCCGACGAACTGAAAGGAGTTCCAGGCGCGCTCGGCCATGGCCGCGCGCACTCTGTCTCCCGCGAGTTCGACTGCGAGTATCCGCTGCGGCATCTATTCTTCGCGCCAGGAGGCGAGCAACGCCGTTCCGTTCGATTGGCGTTGGAACACGGCATACACCATTTTACGCGACCCGGCGAACGATCCCGTTGCCGATATCGTAAAGTATTTGCTCTGGGTGGTTAATACCTGCATCAGGCGCGTGCTGAAGGTCCCCACGCCCGGCAGATTGCCGACGTCAGTCGTCTTGGCGAAGGGCCGAAGCATCCGAGCGAGAACTATCTCCTTGACCAGGGTGGGATTTTCGGTGAGCTCGGGGACCAGCGCTGCGATTACCTCGGGCGGCGCGGTATTGATATTCACAACTATGCCGCCGTTGGCCTGCGGCTGAGGGACGACCGTCAGAAACTGCTTTAAGACAAGAAAGGTCGCCTCATCGACGCCGGCGACCATCTTGAGGTCCCCGATCGTCGGCATCGGTCCGTTGCGCGGGGCATAGGGCGGTATGAGCCGGGCGTAGTAATCCAGCCCCGCTCCGCCGATGTTGTTGCCGGGAGGACTGATCCACTCGATCAGCGCCGGGATGATCTGGTTCGAGACACCGAGCACGGCAAACAGCCGTTCCAGAATTAAAACCGAGTTCTTGATTTGCTGGCCGTTGCTCGGATTGACCATCTGGTTGATGTTGATTTTTCGGTTCTCGTCCACGATCGAGAGCGACGCGATGCCGCCATCGACTTTCGTCTGCGGGTACGGCGTGGCCCAGATGTCGTTGAGAGTGTCGGGGAGCTGATTCTTGGAAGCCGCCTTGTTGCGCGCGTCCTGGCCGAGGAGGCCCAGCCCGATTGCGACGGACGATTTTGCGAGGTAGTAGGCGCGCAGCTCGTTGGCCTGATTTGCGGCAGAGAGATAGCCCAGCGTCGCCACCGTGGTGAAATCCACCACGATCAGGGTCATCAGTGCGACGCCCATCAGCACCGCCAGCAGCGCAATTCCGCGCTCGCGCTGTCGCAATCGTTTCACCATGTCCCTATCGCCATCGGTACGGTCACCTGGGTTGAGAATGAGACGATACGTTGGCCGCCTCCGCCGAGTTGGAGGTCAATCGTGATCGCGACTGGAAGCTGGCTCCCGGACATCATGTTTTGGGAATTCCACACATCGGTCCATTGCTGCCCATCGAAGTAGCGAAAACGCATCGAGACGACGTCGTCGGCGATAATGACCGGCTTGCCGGTGGCGGCGTACGAAAGGCCGCTCTGCTGGGTGCGCTCGAGGATGAACCATCCACGATGGTTCGGATTCGGGACCGCGGCGTAGCTGACGATATCTTCGGTGCCGAAGCCATCGATCGAGCGGCGATGGCCGGGGTCGAGAGTCGAGATCGTCAGCGAATTAATCGGCAGCCCGGCCTGAGAAGAAGCCGTCCCCAGCAGCAGCACATGGCTTTGCGCCAGGGGCGTTTGCACAGCGCCGCGGATTTCGTTGCTGATCTGCCAGAGCACCGCACGTCCCTCGCGGTCGGTAAAGAGGTGACTCTCCGCATGCAGCTTGCTCTTGGAGACTGCACTGAACGATCCCGCGAGCATGACCAGCACGAGTCCGAGCACGAAGATCGCGAGCATCAGCTCGATGAGCGTGAAGCCGCGCGCGGCTTGTGCGCTGTCGTTGCGGAATTTCATGGGGCTTGAGGAAGCGGGACCGGGTTATGCATGAACTCGGTGAGCGTGAATGATTCCGTCCGTTGCGGTCCGTAAAAGACGAAAACCCGCACCTTGCGCACGTCGGGGAAGGTCGATGATGCTTCGACGATCCGCTGCCATCGGAAGTTCGGGTATTCGCCGGGGTACAGGCTGCTGAAGTCGCCGTTGGTGGCGCCCAACTGGGGGAATTGCTCGAGTTCCGCTTGCGCCAACACCGCCTGCGCGAGCATCGCGGCGCGCGACACTTCCTGGCCGCGTATCACGCTCTTGAGGCTCTGATGGTGCAGGCCGAGCAGCCCGAGCATCGCAAGCCCGAGCACGGCCATCGCGACCATCACCTCGAGCAGCGTGAAACCGCGCGGCGGCCATCCGGGTTTGGATCGTGAGTCGAGCATTCGCCTACTGCCGCGATACGCCGGATGCGGAATTGCCCATCATTGCGCCAGCATATCGGCGGGCGAGAAATCGCCGTCGCCGATCAGCACCTGGCCCGTGAGCGAATTGAAGTCGAGGGTCACGACGTGGCCTGAGGCATCCACCAGGTGCACCAGGGTCGCATCCACGTAACCCTCCGGATAGAACTGGGTCGCGACGATTCCGCGGTAAAAGGTGCCCAGGTCTCCCACCGTCACGTCGCGAATCGCCACCGCGGCCGGCATCTGCACCGGCCGTCCCACCGCGCCGCGCTCGGGCACGAACGCGGGGGTTGCCGAATACGGATCGAGCCGCAGGACCGCGTATGCGCTGTGGTCGAGGTCGAACGCGAGCTGCATCACGACCTTCTGCGATTCGGCCTCATCGAACAGATACGATGCGCGGCCGGCCAGCCGGCGCGCCTCGCTCTTCAGTTGCGACTTGCGATAACTACCCGCGTACGGCATCGCGATCGTGATTATCAACCCGATGATAAAGAGGACGACCGACAGTTCGAGCAGCGTGAAGCCCGCTGCAGACCGCATCGCGCGATAGCGCATCGTAGTTCGGTCGATCCGGCAGCCAGGAGCCAGCGCGAGGATCATCGCGCGCTCAGGACTGGCTGCCGTCGATATCGTCCGCGCTTTGGACTCCATCGGGTCCAAAGGACTTGAGCACGTAAGTGTTGCCGTCGCTCTGGTAGAAGTAGGGGGTGCCCCAGGGATCGGGTGGGAGTTTCTCGAGGTATCCGCCAGTCTCGTAGTTGCCCGGGATCCGGCCGCTGGTGGGCGCGGCAACCAGGGCCTGCAATCCCTGATCGGTTGTCGGATAGAACGAGTTGTCGAGATAATAGCGGTCGAGCGCCGTCTTGATTTCGGCGATGTCGGCCTGCGCCTTGGTGCGTTTGGCCTTGTCGGCGGCGCCGCGCAGGCTCTGCACGACAATGGTGGCGAGCAGGCCCAGGATCAGGATGACCACCATGATTTCGATCAGCGTAAAGCCGGCCTGATTGTTTCGTCGCGATCTCATCGCACTTCCTCGCGCCGCGCGGATCATTGCATCAACTGGTTCAATTGGAAGATTGGCATCAGCACGGCGAGCATCATGAATACAATAACAGCCGCCATCGCAAGCGTCATTACGGGCTCGAGCACCGTGGTCACCTGGCTGAGCGAGTGGGAAACCTCGTGCTCGTAGTTATCCGCGACCCGTTCGAGCATGTTCTCGAGTTCGCCCGAGCGCTCGCCGACCTTGATCATCTCGATCAGCAGCGGCGGGAAGAGCCCGCTTTGCGCGAGCGTCTGGCCCATCCCGTGGCCCTCGCGGATGCTCTCGCGGCTCTGCTCGACGGCCTCCCGCAGGAGCCCGTTCGATACGACTCCCTTGACCGCATCGAGCGCCGGGAGCAACTGCACTCCGGCCGCCAGAAGCGTCGCGAGCGTCCGCGCAAACCGGGCGCAGATGATCCTGATCATGGTCTGGCCGAGGAACGGCGTGCGGAGCACGAGCGTGTCGTACAACCGGCGTCCACGCGGCGTGCGAAGTCCGGCGGTGATTCCGGCGACCATCGCTACCAGCACGAGCAACAGCACGGGCCAATAGCCAGTCAGAAAGTTCGACGCCGCGATCAGAATTTGGGTCGCCAGCGGGAGCGCGGCGTGTTGCTGCTGGAAGATGGTCGCGACCTGCGGGACGACGTAAGTCACCAGGAATCCCATGATCGCCGCGCCGACGCACATCATGATGATCGGATAGGTCAGAGCGCCGCGCACCTTGGACATGAACTCGGCTTGGCGCTCGCCGTACTCGGCGAGACGGTCGAGGACTGCCTCGAGCGCGGCCGCCTGCTCGCCGGCCCGGATCATTCCCACGTAAAGGTCGGAGAAGATGGCGGGATGTGCCGCGAGCGCGTCGGCCAGCGAGGAGCCCTCACGCACGCGCTCGCGGACCTGCGAAAGCATCCGCTTGGTGCTGGCGCGCCCGGCCTGATCGCTGAGCGCCCCGAGCGCATCGACCAGTTGCACGCCGGCGCCGAGCAGCGCGCTCAACTGACGCGTCAGCAACGCGAGGTCGGCGGGCGCCATCCGCTCCCGCGAGAACGGAACCCATCGGCGCTCTTCCTTGGGCGCCGCGACCGGCGCCTCCTCGGCCAGGTCGGTGGGAAAGATTCCCGATGCGCGGAGCTTGCCGCGCGCAGTGCGGGCCGTGTCGGCGTCGATTACGCCGGACACGTCGCGGCCGTCGGCCGCTAGTCCTCGATACGCGAATATCGGCATCGGCCGAGAGAGTGCTGAGGAAATCCTGTCAGCACTTTGTCCCTTCCTTTTCCTTCAGGGGTTGTTCGGCAAAGAATCTCGGCGAAGCGGCCAGCACGTCCGGCCCCTTGCTCAACGCCTTCTCAGGCGATGTCTTCCTGGGTGACGCGGAGCAGCTCTTCGATGGTGGTCTCGCCCGCCTGCACCCGGTCGGCGCCATCCTCGCGCAAGAGCTTCATCCCTTTGCCGGTGGCATGGCGGCGGAGCGTCGCGCCATCGCTGTTCTGCATCACGAGCGCGCGAGTCTCGTCCTCCATCATCATGAGTTCCTGAATCGCGAGCCGCCCCTTGTAGCCGGTGTTGCGGCAGTTCTTACAGCCCTTGGCCACGTAAAGCTTGCCATGGAGATCGGAAGCGTTGAGGCCGATTCGCCCGAGTTCCGCCGCGCTGGGCGTGTACGGTTCTTTGCAGTCGGGACACAGCCGGCGCACGAGGCGCTGCGCCAGCACGGCGAGGATCGACGAGGAGACCAGGAACGGCTCGATGCCGAAGTCGAGCAGGCGCGTGATCGCGCCGAAGGAGTCGTTGGTGTGCAGCGTCGAGAAAACCAGGTGGCCCGTCAAGGCGGCCTGGATCGCGATCTCGGCGGTCTCCGAATCGCGGATTTCGCCGACCATGATGACGTCGGGATCCTGGCGAAGGATCGATCGAAGCCCGTTTGCGAACGTCAGATCGATCTTCGGATTCACCTGCATCTGGCCGACGCCGCGAAGCTGGTATTCGATCGGGTCCTCGATCGTGATGATGTTCTTTTCGGGCGAGTTGATGCGGCTTAGGCACGCGTAGAGCGTCGTCGATTTCCCAGACCCGGTCGGCCCGGTGGCCAGGATGATGCCGTGGCTCTGGCGGATGAGCCGGCCGAGCTTGCGCAGGTTCTCGCCCGAGAAGCCTAGATGGTCGAGGTTGATGTCGACCGCGGCCTGCGCGCGATCGAGGAGGCGCAGCACGATGCGCTCGCCGAAGGCGGTCGGGATGGTCGATACGCGAATATCGATATCGCGGCCCGCGATGCGCAGCCGGATGCGCCCGTCCTGCGGCAGGCGCTTCTCGGCGATGTTGAGGCCCGACATTACCTTGACGCGCGTGCTGATCGCGGACTGGAAACGCTTGGGCGGCGAGAGCACATCGTAGAGCATGCCGTCCACGCGGAAGCGCACCACCATGTCGCGCTCGAAGACCTCGATATGGATATCGCTTGCGCGGTCCTTGACTGCCTGCGACAGAATCCCGTTGACGAGCTTGATGATCGGCGCCGAGTCGTCGGCCTCGAGCAGATCGAGCGGTTCCTGCGCAAGCTCGCTCGCGACCACGTCGAGGCGCTCCTCGGCAAGGTCGATCATCAGTTCCTCGGCAGTGGTGTTCGAGGCCTGATCGTAGGCGCGGTTGATCGCCTCGTTGATCACCTCGGCGGGCGCGATTACGGGTTGAATCGCAGCGCCGAACAGGAGACGCAGATCGTCGAGCGGCTCATAATTGGACGGGTCGGCAATCGCAACCGTCACGCCGCCATCGCCCGAGCCGATCGGCAGCAGGTGATTGCGCTTGGCGTAATTGATCGGAACCTTCGAGACCAGCTTGGTGTCGAGGGAATGCTCATCGATGTGGGCCTGGAAGGGGAAGCGATATTCCTGGGCCAGCGCGCGCGCAAGCCGCTGTGGCTCGAGCGCGCCCATCTCGACCAGGACCTCGGCGAGTTCCTGACCGGGCTTTCGGCGCTGGCGGGCCTTATCGAGGTCCTGGGCGGAGACCCAGGAGCGGTCGAGCAGGATCGCCTCGAAGCTCTTGCGCGCTGTAGCCATTAATCGTTTGTGCGCAGACCTTGCGCCAGAAAACTCCGGGTCATCTTATCAACCACCGCCACCGCACCCAACACGCTACGAGGCTGTTACACCTGTTCAATTAGACACGATGAATCGATAACGTTGCAAGTACGCGGTTTTACCTCGCGCATCAGTAATGCGCCCCCGCCGGCGGCTCGATCGGCGGGGCTCCCAAACCGGCACCGAAGCCCGACCGTTCCTTGGACGGCATCGTGTGCTCGACCTCGGACCATGAGACGAGTTTGCCCCCGACAAACTTCAGATCCAGGAATGTTCCCGCGTCGCCTTCCTTGGTCGATGTGTATAAAAGCGACGCAGTTACGTCATTGGTGTTCGGTTTATACGGATAGCTCCAGATCTCGACGTCACCGGGCAAGTATTGCCTGAGATCAGGCTCGCCCCATTTCCGATGGGTATCGAGCATCGTCTGCCCGGCCTGGAGCGAATCTGCGATCCGCCCGGCTTTGACACGGGTGCCTACCTGGTAGAAGAGGCCGCATCCGGCAACAGCGAGGGCGAATATCGCAGCCGCAACGATTCGGGTCGAATTCAGCATCGAGGGATAATGTTGATCCGCCGCGCCTCTTGTCAATGCGCCGAGGATGCCGACGCACAGTTAAGCTGCGATGTGCTATAGAGCTTGGCGTGGTTTGCCACGAGGGAGGTGGCGATGGCCCGCAAGCTGACACTGGTTAAAGGCGCATCGCGGCGCGGTGCGCTCGTGTATGGGCTGCGGCTCTTTGACCAGGGACACGTGACCGAGGTCGAGGACGCGCGCGTGACGCTCGCCGACAAGACGTCGGGGCGCGTTACGATGCACCTCATCGAGGGCACCCGGGCGCAGATTCGCCGCCAATTGATGCAGAGCATCGACGCCTTCTTCGAACTGATCGACGAGCAACTGGAGCCATAAGGAGAACGAGGATGGACTTCCAATTCGTGCGGTACGAAAAACGCGACCATATCGCCCACATCACTTTCAACCGGCCCGAGCGGATGAACGCGATGCATCCGCCGTGTCATGTCGAGATGGACCAGGTTTGGGATGACTTCGTCGCCGACAAATCGATGTGGGTCGCAATCGTCACCGGCGCGGGCGAAAAGGCATTCTCGGCGGGCAACGACTTGCGCTTTACCGCGGAGCATCGCGGCGAGGCGATGCCGCGCAACAAGGGCGGCTTTGCCGGCATCACCGCACGATTCGACATCTTCAAGCCGATCATTGCCGCGGTAAACGGCTTCGCGCTCGGGGGCGGATTCGAGATCGCGCTCTCCTGCGACATCATCATCGCGGCCGAGCATGCGCGCTTCGGCCTGCCCGAACCGCGCGTCGGGCTGATGGCGGCGGCGGGTGGAGTGCATCGGCTGCCGCGCCATATCCCGCTCAAGATCGCGATGGGCATGCTGCTGACCGGCAAACAGATCACCGCGCAAGAGGCCCACAAATGGGGTATCGTAAATGAGGTGGTCGCGCTCAAGGACCTGATGCCGACTGCGGAGCGATGGGCCGCCGAGATTATGGAGTGCTCGCCGCTTTCCGTTCGCGCATCGAAGGAAGCCGCGATGACCGGGCTCGGGATTCCGGTCGAGCAGGCGATCGGAAAGCATTACGAAGGGCAGTCGGTATTGTTCCGATCGAAGGATGCGGTCGAAGGCCCGCTCGCGTTTGCGCAAAAGCGCAAGCCCAACTGGAGCGGCGAATAGAGCGCGCAAGGCGCGCGCAGGTTAAATGCAGGAACTCGCGCTGGCAGGAAGCATTCTGCCGACATTGGCGGCACTCGCAGTAAGCGCGGGATTCCCGCCCATAACCAGCGGCGCATTCTGGGCGATCGCCACGCTGTACGGCGTCGTATCGATCCTGTTCGATGACGAGACGCCGCGCGGCATCCCGGGAATCGAATTCATCCTGGAGAAGCGCCGCCAGGAAGCCGAGCTTCCCACCAGCCGTCCGTAATCAGGCGCAATCGCAAGCGGCGGGCCGCATCGCGATTGCGGTCTACCGCGCCAGGTGTTTTGCGAAGAAGGCGCCGATTCGCTTCCAGCTATCCTCGGCCGCGTCGCGATTGTAGCCCGCGTGCATCGGGCTCCATGCGCCGACCGCCGCCATGAAGCCGCGGTTCTGGCTCATGTAGCTGTGGCCCGCGCCCTCGTAAATCTTCACATCGTGCTCGACGCCGAGTTCGGTCAGGACGGTTTCGAGGCGGCGCCCCTGCGGTGCGAATATCCGGTCCTCGGCGCCATAGCCGCCGAGCACCGGACACACTCCGCGCAAGCGCTGCGCGTCCTCGGGCACCTCACCGTAGAACGTCGCCGCGACGTTTACCGGCTTGCGCATGGCGCAGGCAAGCGCGAATCCGCCGCCCATGCAGAATCCGACCACTGCGATTCGCGAGGCGTCCGTTCGCGGATGACGCTCGAGAAAATCGCGCGCCGCATCGAGGTCGTCGAACGCCTGGCCGCTACCGCGCCTTAGCGCGCTCATCGTCCGCGCGACACATATCGGCCGCACGCCCGGCCGGTCATAGAGATCCGGCGCGAGGGCGACATAGCCCAGCTCCGCGACGCGCCCGGTGATGCGGCGGATGTCGGCGTTAAGCCCGAATATCTCGTGAATCACGATTACGCCCGGGCGTTTCGCATCGCCCTCGGGTTCGGCCAGCGCGGCGCGCATCGGATGGCCGCCGGCGGCGGGAAACGTGATGTCGGTGGTCGTCATGGCAGGCCCTCCGCGGCCGCGCCGGGCGCGGCGTTATTTCCGGGGCTTTTTGCGACGGCTCCTGGAGCGCGGCCCGGAGCCGTAGTCGCCGAATGGATCGTCGCGCTCGCGAACCGCTTGCCGGTAGCCCGCCGCTTGCGCGCGCTTGACGAAGTCCAGTCCTTCCTGCGTGTGCCGCGCAATCCCGTCGAACAGCGTGCCGATCAGGCGCGAGGACTGAAGCCCCATGTTCTCCGCCGTGTGGTTGCACATGAGCTTCAGCATCTGAAGCTGGTTGAGCGGAAGCTTCGCCATCCGCTCGGCGAGCGCGACTGCATGCGCGCGCAAACGATCGTCGGGCACGGTTTCGAGAATCAATCCGATACGGGCGGCCTCGGGCGCGGGAATCTCATCGCCGGTCAGCAGGTAGCGCTTGGCCCGCTCCAGGCCCATCCGGTAGACCCACATCGCGGTCGTCGGTGTGCCCCACACCCGCGCGGGCGGATAGCCGAACGACGCGGACTCGCCCGCGACGATGATATCCGCGCACAGCACCATGTCGGTGCCGCCCCCGACGCACCATCCGTGCACCGCGGCGATGGTCGGCTTGCTCGCGTACCAGAGCTTGAGGAACACGTTCACGTAGCGCCCGATCATGTGCATATCGGCAGCCGAGTCCCACACGCGCGCGGGCGGCCCGCCCGGCGGGGGCACCGCGGCGGGGCGGAGATCGTACCCGGCGCAGAATGCGGGACCTTCGGCCGAAAGCAGGATCACGCGAACGTTGCGGTCCGCCTCGGCCTCGTCGATCTCAGCCGAGAGTTCATCGCGAAACTCGGGCGTGATCGTGTTGTACTCGGCGGCGCGGCTGAAAACGATCGACCGCACGCCATTTTTGGTGTCGGCGCGGAGTGTCCTGGCCATCGATGCACGCTCCCTCACTGCGGATATAGCAGCAGGACAGCGCTGAGGGACAGCGCGCGCGAACGAGGGCGGCCGGCGCGAACGGACGAGCCTATATGATCTTGTTCAGCGGGTACTCGACGATCCCGACCGCGCCCGCATCGAGCAGCTTCGGAAACAGCTCGCGCACGGTGTGTTCCGCGATGACCGTATCGACCGCGAGCCATTCCTTGCCCTTGAGGTTCGGCGACGGGTAAAGCTGCGAGATGGTCGGGGCGGTAATCGAGGGCAGGAGCACGATCACTTTTTCGAGATTCTCGCGGGCGACGTTCATCTTGATGCCGACCCGGCTTTCGGCATCCAGCGCGCCGCGCAGCAGGACGCCGATCTGCCGGATTTTCGCCTGCTTCCACTCGTCATCCCACGCCTTTGGATTCGCAACCAGGACCGGGTGCGAAACCAGCAGCTCCTCCACGATGCGAAGCCCGTTGGCGCGCAACGATGAGCCGGTCTCGGTGACTTCGACGATTGCATCGACCAGCCCGTCGGCGGCTTTGGCCTCGGTCGCTCCCCACGAGAATTCAACTTCTACATTAACTTTCCGCGCGGCGAAGGCGCGCCTGGTGAAGCCGACCATCTCGGTCGCAACGCGCTTGCCCTCGAGGTCTTCCAGTCGTTTGATGGGCGATTTTTCGGGAACGCACAGCACCCATCGCGCCGGTCCCAGCGAGACCTTTGCGTAAACGAAGCTTTCCACCTCGACAAGCTTCACGTCGTTCTCGACGATCCAGTCGCTGCCGGTGATGCCGGCATCCAGGGTGCCGTCGGCCAGATAGCGGGGCATTTCCTGCGGCCTGAGCAGACGGCAACTGAGCCCGGGATCATCGACGGAGGGAATGTAGGATCGCGCGTCGGCCGCGATGCGCCATCCGGACCGGCGCATCAGCTCGAGCGTCTGCTGCTCGAGGCTGCCCTTGGGAATACCGAACTTGAGTACTTTCTGACTTGCCGCCATTGATGTGACCGTATCGCGCGCCTCAGGGCCGGCGCACGCTCTACTTCTTCTGATGTCCGTAACCGGGCCCGTATTTTGCGGGATCGACCTTGCGCGTATCGGCCGCCCGCCATTCGTCGCCATCGAGGGTGCGGAAAAAGCACGATTCGTAGCCGAGATGGCATGCTGCGCCATCGCCGCTCTGCTCGACCGCGAGCACGAGCGTGTCCTCATCGCAATCGAGACGAATCTCGCGGACCACCTGGAAATTTCCCGACTCCTCGCCCTTGCGCCATAGCCGATTGCGCGATCGCGAGAAGTAGCAGGCCCTGCCAGTCGCGACGGTCTCCTCGAACGCCTCGCGATTCATCCACGCGACCATCAATACCCGCCGGCTTGCATGATCGACCGTCACGACCGGCACAACGCCGCCGGTCTTGCCGAAATCGATCGCTTCCGCTGCCTTGTTTGCCATGACCTGTCTCGCGCCGCACCTGCCGGGAAATATCGCGCCGCGTGAATCCCAAAGTATCAGCGAATTTCCGGCCTGATTCAATGCCGCTCTCGCCAGGACCCGGTCATTGATGTATGAACTCTTGGGGTCAATAAGATTTCCATTTGATTCGAATCGCGATAAATTAGGCTCGCGTATGTTATCCAGCCGCCCGCAGGACGAGGATTCCGTCTGTGCGCCGCCGCGCGTGGCGTCCATGCGGCTCACGTCTCGCGTTTGGGGCCGGGTCGCGATTCCGGCCGTGCTCGCGCTGACGCTGGCCGCTTGCCATCTGGGCGGCCCATCCATCGTTTCGCCGCAGCGCAACATAGAGGCGTTCAGCTTCCAGGTCGCGCTGGGTCCCCAGCAGTTTCAAATCGAGGGCTACCTGGCGCGAAGCGCCGAACCGGGGCGATTGCCGGGGATGCTGGTGCTCAACGGCGGCCAGACCGATGCGCAGAGGTGCATCGAGACGAGCCAGGGACTGGTCGCGATGGGAATCCACGTCGCCTGCGTCAGCATCCCCGGCTATGGGCGATCCTCGGGTCCGAGCCGCTTCGTCGGGCCGCAGGCGGTGGCCACGGCGCGGCGAGCGCTCGATTTGCTTGCGGCGCGTCCCGATGTGGACCCGTCGCGAATCGCGGTCTGGGGTCTGGGCGATGGCGCGATGGCGGCGGGGCTGCTGATGGACTATGACGCGCGCCCGCGCGCATTGATCCTCCAGTCGGGCGCGTACGACACGCTGAGCCTGTGGCCCCAGGCTCCGCTTGGGACCAAGCTCGCGATTCTCCGCCAGGTATGGCCGAGCAAGCGCGTGCTCTCCGAGCGCAGCGTAATCCGCCATCTGCCGGCGCGAATCGATTGCAGCGTTCTCATCCTGCACGGCGAGCGCGACCGGAGCATGCCGGTCAGCCAGGCGGTGCGTCTGGCCAGTGCGCTGCGCAAGCGGGGCGCGCGGGTCGAGGCGTTCTACTTCCCGCAGGCTCCGCACGATCTTGGACGGCGCGTCGAGCCGGAGCTTCGCGCCTTCCTGCGCCAGAATCTTCTCGCGAGTATGGGCCGCGCGACGGCTTCCTGAGCGATGGCGCGGCGACGGCGCGATCGCGCGCCGGGTTCCCTCTCGCCTCGCTCGTGAGCGTCCTTCTAAGCGAGCTGCCGCAGCGCGTCGATCACCTGAGCGGTGTGCCCGGCGACCTTGACCTTGGGAAATACTTTTCGAATCACGCCCGCGCGGTCGATCACGAACGTCGTCCGCTCGATTCCCATGAACTGGCGGCCGTATTGCGATTTCATCTTGTAGACGCCGTACAGCCGTCCGACCTTGTTGCCCTCGTCGCTCAGCAGCGGGAAGTTGAGGGCGTACTTGTCGCGGAACTTCGCGTGCGATGCGGCCGAGTCCGCGCTCACGCCGGCCACCTCCGCTCCGAGTCCGCGCACGTCGGCGAGGTTGTCGCGGAAGCTGCACGCCTCGGTGGTGCATCCCGGCGTCATGTCCCTCGGGTAGAAGTAGAGCACGAGGTTGTGCGCGCCAATCAGGTCGTGCAGCGCGACGCGCTCGCCGCCGGCCGCCGGCAGCTCGAAATCGGGCGCCTTCTTGCCCTCCAGCGCCGATGCTCCCGCCGGTGCGGCGCGAGTCGGCGCGGGCGCCTTGGCGGGCGTTTTGCGCGATGCGGACTTTTTGGGAGCGGATGGTTTCTTCGCGGGTGATTTCTTTCTGGTGGGCATGCCCAATCATCTAAGACGCGGCGGCGCGCTAAGGCAATCGGGGTCTTCATCCCGCACAATCGGACTTGCGCCGTTTGCCGACTACGTAGTTGACGTGTTGCCCATCACGCTTTAGACTTGCGGCGGACAGTCTCCAGCCGTGTTCTCTCCCGATGGCGGTATACACCGAGCTTAGCAAACCGCTCCTCAAAGAGCTTTCTGACGACTATTCGCTCGGGCGAATCGGCGGCGTCGCCGGCATGCCCGAGGGTTCGGTCAACACGAATTACATAGTGGAGGCGGCGAAAGGGAAGTTCCTGCTCCGAATCGACGAGGTCAAGGGCGAGAGCGAGCTGAGACGCGAGATCGATCTGCTCTCGTTCCTGCGCAAGCATGGGTTTCCCTGCCCGCATCCGATGCAGGATCGGATGGGCCGCTTCTACCGCAGCTACAACAACAAGTGCGTCTCGCTCTTCAAGTACCAGGAGGGCAAGGTCCCGGCGCTCGTGAGGCTCAAGGATTCGCAGCTCGAAACCATCGGGCACTCGCTAGGCGATCTGCATGTGATCGGCAAGGCGTACAAGAAGGGAATCGACAACCGGTTCAGCTTCGAGCGGGTCGCCGATCTCTATCTGAGCGTTCGCAGCCGCTTGCCGAATTATTTCCGCAAGATCTGCCGCACGCTCGACGACGAGATCGAGTACCTGGCCCGGTATCTCGAGGGCAAGCTGCCCAAGGGCGTCATCCACGGCGATCTGTTTTCCGACAATCTGCTTTTCAGGGGCGAGCGGCTCACCGCGGTGCTCGATTTCGAGGCGGCCTGCCGCGGCAAGTTCATTTTCGACATCGCGACCGCGGTCAATGCGATGTGCTTCGTCGCCGGCTCGTATTCGCTCGACCGTTTCCGCGCTCTGCTCTCCGGCTACGAATCGGTGCGCACGCTGTCGCTGGCGGAGTGGGACGCGTTTCCCAACGAACTGCGGTTCTCATCGCTGCGCTTCACGATCACGCGCCTGCATGATTTCTTCCTCCAGCCGATGGACGGGCGCAAAAGGATTCAGAAGGATTTCCGGGAGTTCTTCGACCGCCTGTGCGTGCTCCGGCGCGAAAGGGAGGGCGGGATGGAGCCGCTCCTGATGGCGATGGCGACCGGGTACGACTACCGCAAATACCAGAAGGTCAAGGCGACCGAGCGGCGCCAGGCCTGATGTTGCGCCGCGCCCGAATTCCGGCCAGCTAAGATGATCTGCCGAGCGCCAGCGCGAATCGCACGGCCCAAGCGCACCGGCGCGCAGGCGGAATAATCGATTGCCGACGCTTCCTGAAATTCTGCAAGCCGCCAGGCCCGCGCTGTGGGTCGAGGTTCCTCCGCCGCGCATGAATCCGGAGCCTCTGATCAGGCGCCTGGGTGAGCTGGTAGGCCACGCCGATGCGATCAATCTCACCGACAACGCGCTCGGGCGGGTCAAAATGTCGGGCCTCGCATTCGCATCGATTCTCAAGTCGCGCCTCGGTATCGCGGTCGTGCTCAACCTGTCGTGCCGCGACCGCAACCGCTTCGCGCTGCAATCGGAGTTGATTGGCGCGGCCGCGCTCAAGATCGATGCTGTCGTCGCGATGAGAGGCGACCCCGTTCCGCCGGGGATTTCTCCCGGCGCGACCGCGGTGTTCGATCTTGACGGGATCGGCCTGCTCAAGATGATCGGCGCCCTCAATCGCGGCGATGCGGGCGACGGACGTCCGCCGGTCAGGACGCCGCCATCGATTTTCGCCGGCACCGTCGCGAACCCCAACCGCAAGAACTTCGCGCGCGAGATCGAGCTCCTGGAGCGCAAGGCAGAGGCGGGCGCGCGCTTCGTGATAACCCAGCCGGTGTTCGATCCCGAGCCGGCCCGCCGCTTCATCGAGCATTCGCGCCGCCTTGGACTTGCCGCCGTGCTCGGCATCCTGCCGATCAAGCGCGCGGCGATGGCGGCCTATATCAGCGAAAAAGTGAGCGACTTAAGCGGCGCGCTGCCCCACCTGGAGCGCTACGCCGGAAGGAGCGAAAGCGAAGTCCGCGCGTTTTCGATTCGCGAAAATCTCGAATTAATGAAGTCGTTGGCACCCGAAGTCGCCGGGTTTAACATCATGAGCGGCGGCGGTCCTTCACTCGCGATCCAACTTGCCCGGGAGTTCTCTGCATGGCGCAAACACGCAAACCAGTAGTTCGAGAGTTCCCCCAACCGGTGACATCTGTGGACGACCGAGGCCGCGCGAAGGTCGAGGAGGCCGTGCGCGCGATCCTGCATCATGTCGGCGAAGACCCCGACCGCGACGGCTTGCGCGGCACGCCGCTTCGCGTCGCGAAATCTTTCGAATTTCTCACCAGCGGTTACAAGCTCGATCCCAAGGACGCGATCAATGGGGCCTTGTTCGTCGAAGAGGATTACCAGGAGATGATCCTCTGCAAGGACCTCGACTTCTACTCGCTCTGCGAGCATCACCTCCTGCCGTTCTTCGGCCAGGCGCACGTGGCATACGTGCCGAACAAGCGGATCGTCGGGCTGTCGAAAATTGCACGCCTGGTTGAGGTCTATAGCCGCCGCCTGCAGGTGCAGGAGCGCCTGACCACCCAGATCGCGCGAACGCTCATGAGCGAGATCGATCCGCACGGCGTCGCCGTCGTGCTCGAGGCCGAGCACATGTGCATGCGCATGCGCGGGGTGGAAAAGCAGAATTCGCGCGTGACGACCTCGGCGATGCTCGGCTCGTTTCGCGCCAATGTTGAAACCCGCCAGGAATTCATGAATCTGCTCCGCAAGCAGAAGTAAGCTCGCGCGAACAGGAAAGTCTGCCGGTACTACGATGGAGTCCCCAAGTCCCGACTATCTGGAAACGCTCGGCGCGTACGCGGTCCGTTACGTAAAACCAGGCCAGACGGTCGGGCTTGGCACCGGCCGCGCCGCGGCCGCATTCATTCAGGCGCTCGGCCGCAGCGCATTGCGCGTGCGCGGCGTGCCGACCTCTAAGGCGAGCGAGGCGCTAGGCCGATCGCTCGGAATTGAACTCGTCGACCTTGCGGATGCGGGCACGATCGCATCCGACTTCGACGGCGCCGACGAGGTGGACCCGCGCCTCAACCTGATCAAGGGATACGGCGGCGCGCTGGTGCGCGAGAAAGTTGTCGCGGCGTCCTCGCGCCGCTTCATCGTGCTGGTCGGCGCGGAGAAGCTCGTGCGCACGCTCGGCCATCGCGGGAGCCTGCCGGTGGAGATCGTGCCCTTTGCCGCGCCGCTCGCGATTCGCCTCATCGCAAAGATGGGCCTTCGGCCCAAAGTCCGCCGCACCAATGGCGCGGACTTCGTGACCGACAACGGCAATCTGATCCTCGACTGCGGCGTCAAGGAAATCCGCAATCCGGCGAGGCTCGACCGAGAGCTGCTCGCGATTCCGGGCGTCGTCGGAACGGGTCTGTTCGTCGGGATGGCGGATATGGTGCTGGTCGCCGATCCGAAGGGTCCCGTGCGGGTGATCCGCCCCCGCTGAGATCGCGCTAGCGCAATCGCTCCGCGAGTCGAATGGCCCGGCGCGCATCCGATGGAACCGGCAGCCTCGAATGAGACCATCCGCGCCGAATTGACGCGAATCTATCGCGCCGCGATTGATGCGGCGGACCCCGCGAGACTGGTCGGCCGCGCGCTCGATGGCGCTCTCGACGGCGCGGAAGCGATTCCTTCCATCGTCGGCGCGGCGCGGCGCGTCTTTCTGCTCGCGATCGGGAAGGCGTCGCTGGCGATGGCCGCGGAAATCGAGCGTCGCCTTGGCGCAAAACTCACCGCCGGGTTGGTAGTCGCCCCTGAGGCGAACAGAGCGAGTCGCGCGCTCTCAAGATGTGAGATCGTTGCGGGCGGTCATCCGCTTCCCGACGCGAACTCCGAGGCGGCCGCATCCAGGGCGCTCGCCATGCTGGCGCATCTCTCCTCGGACGACCTCGTGATCGCGGCGCTATCGGGCGGCGCCTCCGCGATGTTCGCGGCACCGGCCGAGGGCATCACGCTCGCCGACAAGATAGCCGTCACCACGGCGCTCCTGCGCAGCGCCGCCACGATTCGCGAGATCAACATCGTGCGCAAGCATCTCTCTCGCGTCAAAGGCGGTCGGCTCGTACAGGCGGCCTGTGGCGCGCGCGTCCTTGGCCTGGTGCTTTCCGACGTGCCCGGAAACGATCTCGCGACGATCGCATCCGGGCTTACGGCGCCCGATCCGGCGACTTTTGCCGACGCGATCGGCGTACTGAAGCGGCACGCCATCTGGGGCCGCGCGCCTGAACCCGTGCGCGATTATCTCGAGCGCGGCAACGCGGGAGAAGCGCGCGATACTCTGAAAAGTGCCGACCCGGCGGTTAAGCTGGTGACTAACTTCATAATCGGCGACAACCGCACCGCGGCGGACGGCGCGGCGCTCGCGGCATCGCGCGCCGGCTACCTGGTTGAACGATGGCCCGATCTGGCGGGCGAGGCCGATGATGCCGGACGCGCGCTCGCTCAGCGTCTGTGCGCGACTGCCGGCGAGCGAGTGTGTGCGATCGCGGGCGGCGAACTGGTCGTTACGGTGCGTGGCGGCGGACGGGGCGGCCGCGCGCAGCAATGCGCGCTCGCGCTCGCGATCGAACTGGCGCGCTCGGCGCAGCAGCGCAACATCGCCGCGCTCGTGGCCGGGACCGATGGAATCGACGGCCCCACTGATTCGGCGGGCGCATTCGCATTTCCCGACACGGTCGCGCGAGGTGCGGCGGCCGGAGCGAGCGCGGAGACATCGCTTGCCCGCAACGATGCTTACGGGTTTTTCGAAGCGGCCGGTGGATTGTTTGTGACCGGCCCGACCGGCACGAACGTAGCCGATCTGTTCGTCGCGCTTGCGAATTTCTGATCTTCGACGATCGCCCCTTTCGCGGCATTTCCCGCTCCGCTATTAAGAGTCGGTATGAAGAAGCCACCGATCGCGGAGCAATTGCAGCGGCGGCTTCCTCCCGGCCAAACCCTGACCGATAAGTTCCCGGTCCTGTCCTACGGTCCCGCCCCGCGGTTCAACCCCAAGACCTGGGATTTCCGCGTGATCGGGCTCGTCGAAGAGCCGTTGCGCATGACCTACGAGGAGTTCCGCGCGCTGCCGCAGAGCCGGCAGGTCTCCGACTTTCACTGCGTCACAGCTTGGTCGCGCCTGGACAATACGTGGGAAGGCGTAAAGGTCAGCGAGTTGATGAAGCGCGTGAAGCTCAAGCCGCAGGCCCGCTTCGTATTCATCCACTGCGATGGCGGATATTCGGCCAATCTCCCGCTGGGCGAGTTCCTCGATGACGACGTGATGCTGGCGCATCGCCACGAGGGCCGCGATCTGACGGCGGACCACGGCTTTCCGCTGCGCCTGGTCGTGCCGAAACTCTACGGATGGAAGAGCGCCAAGTGGGTGCGCGCGCTCGAGTTCACCGATATCGATCACCGCGGTTTCTGGGAAGTGCGCGGCTACCACAATCACGGCGACCCCTGGCTCGAGGAGCGCTACTCGTTCCAGGAAGATTCCGACGAGTGACAGCGCCGCTCGATCGCGAGGAGAGCCTAGCGCGGATGCGCGCCGAGGTGTTCGACGTCGCGATAATCGGCGGCGGAATCAACGGCGCCGCCGCCGCGCGCGACGCCGCGATGCGGGGCCTTCGGGTCGCGCTGGTCGAGCGCGGCGATTTCGCCGGCGCGACTTCATCGCGCTCATCCAAGCTCATCCACGGCGGATTTCGCTACCTGCCGCAGGGGCAGTTGCGGCTCGTGTACTCGGCGCTGCGCGAGCGCGAGCGGCTTCGCTACGTCACCGCGCCGCATCTGGTTGCGCCGATTCGATTCCTGTTCCCGGTTTATCGCGGCCGCGGCGTGGGGCGGTTCGCGATGGCGATAGGGCTTACGCTCTACGACCGCTTCGCCGGGACGGCGCGCGCGGAATGGCATCGAAGCCTCAACGCTGCCGAGGTTTGCGAGCGCGAGCCGGCGCTTGCGCGCGAGGGACTCACCGGCGGCGCGCTTTATTTCGACGCGTGGGCCGACGATGCGCGCCTCACGTTCGAAAATGTGCTCGACGCCGCGCTGCATGGCTGCGCGGTCGCCAATTACGTTGCGGTCGAGGGATTTTCGAAATCCAACGGGCGCATCCGCGCTGCCGCACTGCGCGATTCAATCGGCGGCGCGGCCATCGAGCTTCGCGCGCGCGTATTCGTCAATGCGACGGGCCCGTGGGTGGACGACATCCGCCGCCTGGACGATCGGACGGCCACACCGTGCGTGCGGCTGACGAAGGGAGCGCACCTGGTGATCCCGCTCAAGGCGCTTCCCGTGCGCGAATCGATCGTGCTCTCCGACGGCGCCGGCCGGATCGTCTTCGTGATGCCTCACGATCGATACGTGCTCGTGGGGACCACCGACACCGATTATGCGGGCGACCCTGGCGCGGTCGGCGCGGATGCGGCTGACGTCGCGTATCTGCTCTCTGTGCTGGCGGCGAGCCTCCCGGGAATCAAGCTCAGCCACCGCAATATCGCATCGAGCTTCGCCGGGCTTCGCGCGCTGGTGTGCGATGGCGGCGATTCGCAAGCGCCTTCGGCGGTGTCGCGCGAAGAGGTGATCATCGCGAGCCCATCCGGATTGCTCACGGTCGCAGGCGGCAAGCTGACGACGCATCGCGAGATCGCCGGCAAGCTTGTCGCGCACGTGATGAAAGATCTGGGTCGCCCCGCGGGTCCGTGCCCGACCCTGGCGGAGCCGCTGCCCGGGGCGCGGCCATCGCTTACGGGCGGCCCTCGCGAGGGCGCGGATCTGGCCCTCGACGCGCTTCCGCCAGCCGCGCGGGAAATCCTGGTGGGGCGCTACGGGAGCCGCGCTGGCGTTCCCGCCGCGATTGCGATGGACCGGCGCGAGCTTGCCGAGCCGCTCGCGCCGCAATGCCCGGTCATCGGCGCCGAGGTGATTCACGCGGTCCGCAGCGAGATGGCGACCTCGATCGCGGACTTCCTCGTGCGGCGCACGGGACTCGTGTGGCGATGCCCGCCCGAGGCCGAAGCGGCGGCCGGGGCGGTCGCTCGCTTGATGGGAGAGGAACTCGGGTGGGATCGCGCTCGCATCGAGCGCGAACTGGGCGAGTTCTCCGCTCAGATGCGCCGGCAGCGCGAGCCCGCCTGACTGCGATGCGGACGCGCGAGCCGCGCGCCGCGCTGAAAGAACGCGCGGCCAGAGTGAGCGCATCGCTTGCGCAGCTTTATCCTGCAGCCCGGATCAGCCTCGACTTTGAGACACCGTGGCAATGTCTCGCCGCGACGATCCTCTCGGCGCAGTGCACCGACGAGCGGGTCAATCGGGTGACGCCCGCGCTGTTCCGGGAATTTCCCGACGCGCGCGCAACTGCCCGCGCGAGCGAAGCACGAATCCGCGAGCTGATTGCGGCCACCGGATTTTTCCGCGAAAAGACCAAGTCGCTGATCGGCGCGGCGAAGGTGCTCGTCGAGCGCCACGGCGGTGAGGTGCCATCCGAGATGGAGCACCTTGTCGCGCTGCGAGGTGTGGGCCGCAAGACCGCGAACGTCGTGCGCGGCCACGTTTTCGGCGAGCCGGGATTCGTGGTCGATACCCACGTCCGGCGGCTAAGTCGCCGGCTCGGCTTCACGCGAAACATGGAACCCGACAAGATCGAGCGTGACATGAAGGCGATCGTGCCGCCGGAGGAGTGGACCGCGTTCTCGATGCGGCTCATCCTGCATGGCCGGCGGATTTGCATCGCGCGCAGGCCGCGCTGCGATATGTGCGCGATTTCTCCCGACTGCCCGAAGATTGGCGTGACGCCGCCGGGAAGGAAGGCATCCGGCGAAGGTGTCAGGGCACGCGGCCGGCGAAAAGGCGCCGCAATTTAGCCGCTGCGAACACTCGGATCCGCAGCCCGCCGTGGCCGGGGCGCCTTGTTTGAACTGACGGGGAGACGTGCAATAATTCCCAATTCAGCCCCGCGATTTGGGGCGATATTCCCGTGAAACTTCGGCTGGAAGACATCACCGCCGAGGCGAAGGAGATTTCCTTCGCCGAGCCGGAAGGCGAAATCAACCGCATCCTCGAGCAGGGGCCGGTGCGCGAATACCACGTCGAAGGACCCGTGCAGGTGAACCTGACGCATTATCGCGCTGGGATGGACCTGTTCTTCGCGGGGCGGCTGATGGCGCGCGTCCGGGCTGCCTGCGCGCGATGCGCCGAGGAGTTCGACGCATCGAGCGATCGCCCGTTTCGATTCGTGCTCGCGCCCAGGGCGGCTGGCTACGACAAGGAAACCGACCTCAGAAGCGAGGATCTCGAATTCTCGCTGTATGAAGGCGACGAGATCGATTTGAGTCCGCTCGTCCGCGAGCAGGTCATCCTCGCACTTCCGACCCGGCCGCTATGCCGCGAGGATTGCCGGGGGCTCTGCCCGCATTGCGGCGCGAACCTCAATAGCGGAGACTGCGGATGCCGGGTCAAGCAGGCCGATCCGAGGTTTGCCGCGCTCGGCGCGCTCAAGCTCGGCCGCCGCTGATAGTCATCCAACCCCAAACGCAGGAAGCGATCTCCCATGCAAGCACCAAAACGCCGCACGTCTCACTCGAAGAAGAACAAGCGCCGGGCGCACGACTCGCTGCGCGCGGTTAACCCCGGGTCTTGTCCAAGCTGCGGCGAGCCGGTAATGCCGCATCGCGTATGCCGCCATTGCGGCTCCTATCGCGGCCGGCAGCTCGCCGAGGCCGAAGAATAGGCGCGGCGGGAGGACGCCGTGAGAATCGCGCTGGACGCGATGGGCGGGGACCTCGCCCCAAAGGCCGCGGTCGAGGGCGGCGTGCTCGCCGCGCGCGACTTCGCAATCTCGGTCGTCCTGGTCGGCGACCGTGAGATCGTCGCGCGCGAACTCGCCGAACATCAGACCGAGGGCCTCCCGATCCGGATCGAGCACGCCCCCGAAGTCGTCACCATGGACGAGTCGCCGCTTGAGTCTGCGATCACCAAAACCGGCTCGTCGATTCACGTCGGCTGCGAACTGGTCAAGGACGGGCGCGCGGACGGATTCGTGAGCGCTGGAAACTCCGGCGCGGTGATGACCGCGGCGATGGTCGTGTTGGGCAATCTCGCCAACGTCGATAGGCCCGCGATCGCATCGCTGGTTCCGACCACGCACGGCCAGGCCTTGCTCATCGACGCCGGCGCGAACACCGAAGTCAAACCGGTGAACCTGGTGCAGTTCGCCGTGATGGGGAGCGTCTATTGGCGCCGCGTGCGCAAGGCGCTTCATCCCCGCGTCGGCATCCTGTCCAACGGCGAGGAGGCATCCAAGGGGACCGAGGCGACGCGCGCAGCGGCGGCGACGCTGGCGCAGATGTCAGCATGGGTGAACTACGTCGGCTACGTCGAGGGACACGATATCAATCGCGGCAAAGTCGATGTGGTGGTGACGGACGGATTCACGGGGAATATCGCGCTCAAGACGATGGAGGGGTTCGCATCGTTCATGCTCGCCAATCTGCGCGAGGCGCTGGGCGGCAATTGGCGCGGCAGGCTCGCGTATTTGCTCGCGCGCAAGCGGCTCGGCCAGATGCGCGATCGGCTGGACCCGTATGAGTATGGCGGCGCTCCGCTGCTCGGAGTGAACGGCGTTACGATTATCGCGCACGGTTCGTCAAACGCGCGCGGGATCCGCAACGCGGTGCGCGCCGCGGCAAACGAAGCGCTGGTGCGCCAGGTCAACGCGGAAATTTCCGAGATTCTCGCCAAGGGGAAACCTACCGTCGCAGAAAAGCCTGCGGGCAAGGGAATTCGTGCGTTGTTCCAGCGCATGCGCGAGCGCCTGCAGCGCCATCCCAGGGAGCCCGAGGCGGCCAAGCCTGTGGGGGCTGAAGAGCCGTCCAGGGAGACGATCGCCGCGGCTCAGGGCGAATTAGGCTTGCGCGAGCGTCCCGGTGATGCGGGCGCGCAGCGGCACGGGCGAGTCACCGGGCCCCTGGATGCGGGTGCCGTAGCGCCATCGGGCAACGGCGCTCGCCCGCAGCCGGAGGATCAGGGCGCAGCAGAAGCCGCGCCGGCTAAAGATTCAGGCGACGCACACGAGTCCGCGACTGCGGACAAACCGAGACCTTCGTAAGCGCCGAACGGTCTCGCTAATCGGACTTGCAGGACATGAAGCTGGCATTTCTCTTTCCCGGGCAAGGCTCGCAACGCGTGGGGATGGGCGCGGAACTGGCGGAGAATTTCGCCGCCGCGCGCACCGCGCTCGAGGAGGCCGACGACGCGCTCGGGTTCAAGCTCTCGCGCGTTTGCTTCGAGGGACCGGAGGACGAACTCAGGCTCACGATGAACACGCAGCCGGCGATCCTTGCGGTGTCGATCGCGGCGCTGCGCGTGTTCGAGTCCGAGATCGGCGCAAAGGCCGAGGTCGCAGCCGGCCACAGCCTCGGCGAGTACAGCGCGCTGGTGGCGGCGGGCGTGCTCAACTACCCCGACGCGCTTCGGGCCGTGCGCGAGCGCGGGCGGCTCATGCAGGATGCGTGTCCGCCGGGGCAGGGCGCGATGGCGGCGCTCATCGGTCTCGATATGCCCGCGGTCGCCGAAATCTGCCAACAGGTGACGGGCAATGGCGAGTTCGCATCTCCGGCGAATCTCAACGCGCCCGGTCAAATCGTAATCGCGGGCCATGCAGGTCCGGTTCGGCGCGCGCTGGAACTCGCCAAGCAGCGGGGCGCGTCGGCGTCGCAGGAACTCAAGGTCAGCGCGCCGTTCCATTGCGCGTTGATGGAGCCGGTCAAAGTCGGGATGAAGCCGGTGCTCGAGAAGCTCGCGCCCGGACCATTCAAATTCCCGGTGATCGCGAACGTCACCGCGCGGGCAAATCGCGATCCCGCCCACGTCGCGCCGCTGCTGCTCGACCAGATCACCGCGCCGGTGCGCTGGGAAGAATCGATGCGGACGATGGTGGCCGACGGCATCACCGACGCCATCGAGTTCGGCGGGCGCGTGCTGATGGGACTGATGCGGCGAATCGACCGGAACATGAAGGTCAGGCCGCTCGAGGACCTCGCATCGCTCAAGACCGTCAAGGATGGATTTGCCGGGTGAGGGCCGCCCAGGGGAGACCTCAAGCGGCGTCGCCGGCCAACTTGCCTAGACGCCCCCAACTCCTTATGCTGCCCTGTTACTTGGCCAAGGCGCCGATGATCTGCCCCGATGCCGCCGGCGGGGCGCAATGTGCGAACCGGCGGCTTGATGGGTTCGCCGCGCGAATCGGAATCGTAGCAGGCGGCCCGAGATGCCGCGCTGGCAGGAGGATCTAGAGCACGATGGCTTCAGATATCGAAACCAAGGTTCGCGAGAAGATCAGCGAGCAGCTCGGGGTGGCCGCCGACGAAGTTACCCCGGAGGCATCGTTTATCGAGGACCTCGGCGCAGACTCGCTCGACATCGTGGAGCTGGTGATGGCCCTCGAGGAAGAGTTCAACATCGAGATATCCGACGAGGACGCCGAGAAGATCCGCACAGTCAAGGACGTCGTCAATTATATCGAGGCCCACAAGAGCTGATTTCGCCTCCGTCATTTCGACTCCCTGAGATCAAATTCGCCGCTTGCGATCGAGCTGCGCGTGATGGCGGCGATCGCCTCGGCATGCTCGCGGCGCGATACGATGGGCGCCAGCGATGAAGTGCCCGTTCTGCCACCATCGCGGAAACCGCGTGATCGACTCGCGCATGTCGGTCGACGGCACGCGGATCCGCCGCCGCCGCCAATGTTCGTCGTGCAAGCGGCGCTTCACGACCTACGAGCAGGTCGAGGAAACCACCCCGGTGGTCGTGAAAAAGGATGGGCGGCGCGAACTCTTCGATCGCAACAAGATAATCGCCGGGCTCAAGCGGGCGTGCGAGAAACGGCCGGTATCGACGGCGACCATCGAGGAAATCGCCAACCGCATCGAGAGCCAGGCGATCGAAAGCGGCAGCAAGGAAATCCCGAGCTCCTTCATCGGCACCGCGGTGATGAACGAGTTGCACCGGATCGACCAGGTCGCCTATGTGCGGTTCGCGTCGGTCTATCGATCGTTCAAGGATATCGACGAGTTCATGCACGAGCTGGAGGACCTGATCCAGTTGCGCAAGGAAACCCCTGTCGGCGAATCTCGCCCGCGCGAAAAAAAGGGTGACACGACTTCCTGACGCGCGGCTGACTGCGCTCGACCGCCGCTTCATGCGCCGCGCCTTGGCGCTCGCCGAGCCGATGCTCGGCCGGACGTCGCCCAATCCGGTCGTCGGATGCGTGATCGCGCGCGGCCGCCGGGTCGTCGGCAAAGGAGTGACCGGTGCGGGCGGGCGTCCGCACGCGGAGGCCGTGGCGCTTGCCGATGCGGGCGCGCGGGCGCGCGGCGCAACCGCATACGTATCGCTCGAGCCCTGCGCGCATCGCGGGCGGACGCCGCCATGTGCGCGCGCTCTGGTCCAGGCCGGCGTGCGCCGCGTCGTGGTCGGATGCCTAGATTCCTATCCGCCGGTGCGCGGGCGCGGGATCGCGATCCTGCGCCGCGCGGGAATCGACGTAACTGTCGGCGTGCTCGAGAACGAATGCCGCGCCCTCAACGAGGGCTTCTTCACCCGGGTGGCGCGCCGGCGTCCCTTCGGAATCCTGAAGCTTGCGATGTCGCTGGACGGAAGAATCGCGGCGGCGAGCGGCGACTCGCGATGGATCAGCTCGGCCCAGTCGCGGAGGTTGGTGCATCGATGGCGCGCCGAGTGCGACGCGGTCGTGGCCGGCGCGGGCACCGTGCTCGCCGACAATCCACGCCTGACGTGCCGAGTCCCAGGCGGGCGCGACCCGGTGCGCGTTATCGTCGATGCGCGGCTGCGCACGCCTGCCCGCGCGCTGGTTTTCACCGAGCGATCGAGCGCGCCTGCGATCATCGTGACTACTCGCGCCAATCTTGCGCGCGCCCGGCGCCGTTACCGCAATGACAGGGTCGAAGTGCTGGCGATTGCGGCGCGGCACAGGGAAATTGCATTGGACGCATTGATGCGGGAGTTCGGGCGGCGCGGGTGGTGCAGGGTCATGATCGAGGGCGGCGCGCATTTGGGCGCCTCTGCGCTCGCATCGGGCATCGTGGACCGCGTCGCGTTCTTTATCGCGCCCAAGCTCGTCGGCGACGGGCTGCCCGCACTGGCGGGACTTGCGACTCGAAACATCCGCGATTCGATTTCGCTCGCCGATATCGCGATTCGGCGCGTCGGGCCGGATTTGCTGGTCGAGGCGCGCCCCGTGCTCAGTCGCGTTCGCTGACGGACTGCACGCGCGCTGGTTGCTTCGGAAACACAGTGGTAATATTCGATTGAATCGCCGGGAAATGACGAAATCATCGCCATCGCTCGAAGCCTTGTTCAAACAGATCCGTGAAGGCGGAATGGCCGTCATGGTCGCCGACCAGCGCGACGACGCCGACGGAGACCTCGTGATGGCGGCCGCAAAGGTCACGCCCGCCAGCGTGAATTTCATGACCCGCGAGGGGCGCGGAATCGTCTCCGTCGCGATAACCGATCGGCGCATGCGCGAACTCGGCATCCCGCTTGCCACGGCGAGCGAGAACGGGGACACCCGGGAACAGGCCGGCGCACTGGTCGAGGCGCGCGAGGGAGTCACGACCGGGATTTCCGCCGCGGACCGCGCCCGCACGATCGGCGTGATCGCGTCGAAGGACTCAACCCCGGAAAGCATCGTGATGCCGGGCCACGTCCTGCCGCTGATGGCGCTCAGCGGCGGCGTGATGATGCGGATCGGGCGCGCCGAGGGGGCGGTGGATGCGGTCCGATGCGCGGGGTTGGAGCCGTGCGCGGCGCTTTGCGCGATTCTGCGCGAGGATGGCGAGGCGGCCCGCCTTCCCGAACTGCGCGAGTTCGCCGCCAGGCACTCGATGCCGCTCTTCTTCATCCGCGACCTTGTTTCCCATCGGCTTACGCACGAGATTCTCGTCCGCCGCCTGTCGGACGTGCCGTTTCCGCTCGCATCGGGCGAGTTGCAGGGCGTCATCTTCCGCAACGTCGTCGACGGGCGCGAACACTTGGCGCTCCTCAAAGGCAGCGTGGGCGGCGGAAGGCCGGCGCTCGTGAGGATTCACTCCGAATGCCTGACTGGCGACGTGTTCAGCTCGCTTAGATGCGATTGCGGGGAACAGTTGGAGCAATCGCTCAGAAGGATTCTCGCCTCGGATGCCGGGGTGGTCATCTACCTGCATCAGGAGGGCCGCGGAATCGGGCTGGGCAATAAAATCAAGGCCTATGCGCTTCAGGACACCGGGCTGGATACCGTCGAGGCGAACCTGGAGCTGGGCTTCGAGGACGATTTGCGCGATTACGGGATCGGTGCGCAGATTCTGCGCGACCTCGGCGTCGGCGAGGTCCGCCTGCTCACCAACAACCCGCACAAAATTGAGAGCCTCAAGCGCTATGGCATGCAAGTGACGCGGGTCCCGCTCGAGGTGAAGCCGCACGTCGGCAACATCGGCTACCTGCGGACCAAGAAGGAAAAACTCGGCCACCTATTTTCGGAGCTTAAGCTAATCACCTGAAGGGCGGGCGTGCGTGCGGCGCGAGCGAGCCGGACGACCTGCGCGTTCGAATCAATATGGGACTCAGACACTTGGGGCGCGAGATTGCGCTCAAGGCTCTCTACCGGATCGACATTTGCGGCGGCGCGACCAACGAGGACCTCGCGCTGTTCTTCGAGGATTTTGCGGCCGATGAGCGCGCGCGAGCCTTTGCGGCAGAACTTATCGCCGGCGTCCGCGCTGAGACGGCGAATCTCGACCAGATCATCGCCGGCGCGCTCGAGCATTGGTCGGTGAGGCGGCTGTCACGGGTCGATCACAACATCCTGCGGCTCGCCCTGTACGAGTTGCTGAAGCGCGACGATATCCCCGCGCGCGTGACCATCGACGAGGCGATCGAACTCGCCAAGCGATACGGCGACCGGGATTCGGGCCGGTTCGTGAACGGGGTCCTCGACGAAATCGCGGGGCGGCTGAAACTGCGGGAGAAAGGCGAGCCGGCGGATGCGGCCAAGGCTGAATAGCATGAGACGCGCGCTCCTGCTGGGGCTTACGCTCGCGCTTGCGGGATGCGGCTATCAGTTCGCCGCGTCGGGCACAAATCTCCCGTCCGATTCCAGGACGATTTACGTCGAGCGGTTCGGCAATCACACCCGCCAGACGGGCGTCAACGACGAATTCATGCGCTACGTGAAGGACGAGATCGCGCGTCATCACCGCCTGCGGCTGGTGGACAGCCCCGCGCAGGCCGACCTCGAATTGACGGGTGAAGTTGTCGCGGTCAATTCGCTGGCGGGGTCGTTCAACGCGGTGCTCGAGCCGACCATCTACAACCAGTCGGTGACGGTCTCGGCAGCGCTGACCGATCTGCGCACGAACAAAATCCTCTGGAGTGTGAGGTCGTTATCCAACGCTCAGCAGGCGCCCGTGGTCGCGCAGGCTGTGGTCGCAACGACTCCTTTGTTTCTCCAGCATAATCTGCGCAGCGCAGACATCGCCCAGTTGCCGGATGCGCAGGTCGCCCAGACGCAGACCGCGATGGCGAAGACCGACGCGATGACGCAGCTCGCGCAGAACCTGTACGCGTCGATGGCCGAGGGCTTCTGATGCGGCTGCATCGCGGGCGATGCGGGGGCGGGCGGCTGATGGGCGTGGCGCGCGATGGCGGTTGAAAACGCGCTCGGCTTTCTTCGTTCGTTGGATTCCGCTGCGGGCGTTCGGCCCGTGGTAGTGATCTTCGGTCCGCATGCCTTCCTTCGCGAGTATGTGCTCGGTGCGCTGGTTCGGCGTCTGTGTTCGCAGGGCCTTCAGTATCGATCCTTTCAGGTTGGGGCCTCCGGCGACTTTGGCGCCGTGCTCGAGGAAATTCGCGCGCCCGATCTCTTCGCGCCCAAGCGTGTGATTACGTGCCGCGTGCTGCGTTCGCGCCGCGACCGCGCCTCCGATGCCGGCGATGAGACCGACGGAGAACCGAGTGCGGGTGGAGCAGGGGAGGGCGCGGTCGCCGAGGTAATCGAGGGTTATCGCGGGCCGGGCCAGTTGATCTTCCTCTACGAACGCGACAACGCGCCGGCAAGGATTCGCCGCGCCGCGGACAAATCCGCAACCCTGGTCAATTGCCTGCGGCCATTCGACAATCAACTGGGCCAATACGTGCAGGTTCTTGCGCGCACCGCAGGGGTCCGGCTAGCTCCCGCCGCGATCGATCTCCTGATCTCGCGTCATGACGGCGATCTCGGCGCGATCGCGAATTCGCTCGCCAAAGCCGCGATCCTCGCCGATGAGTCCAAGGCGCTGGGGCCCGACGCGCTCGATTCGCCCGGCGGCGCGAGGATGCCGCAACTGTTCGAAATCGCCGACAGCATCGCGGGCGCGCGCGCAGCGGCGGCGCTCGCGCAAGTCGCGCGGTCGATCGCACTTGGACGCGACCCGATCGAAATACTCTCCGTCGAAATCGTTCCGGTGATGCGCCGGATGATGGTTGCCGCGGCGATGCTCGCGCGGCGGCGGGGCGCGGGCGAGATCGCGTCATCGCTCGGCGTCGCGCCGGCGAGCAATCTGGCCTCGCGCGCGATCGATGGAGCGCGCCGATTCGGCGCGCCGCGCCTGGAAAATGCTTACCGGCGCGCGTGCGAGATGGACGCCGGATTCAAGAACGGGCGCATCAAGGAGCGCGAGCAGGCGCTCTATGGGTTGGTGATCGATCTGCTCGGCGAGGGCGCCGCGCCCGCCCGGTGATTCGCGGGCATCGCCGAATATTTCGGCCGCGCGTGGACCCCTGCACCCCCACCTTATTCCTCCCCCATATCAAAAAATGGGGGAGGACATTTGGGAGTTATCCCCACACCAAAGACTTGGAGGAGGAAATAAGAAGTTTTCCCCGCACGAAAAAAGGAGGCGGAATCCGAATCCCTTCCCCTGCTTTTTGATGCGGGGGAAGGCTAGGATGGGGGTGCAGGATTCTCCGCCCGCTACGGTGCTTTCGGCTGCGCGGCGGCCTGGCTTTGCGCCTTGTGCAGGCGTGCGGAAAGCCGCGCCACCTGCCGGCGGACCAGGTTGCGATTGAGCGTTCCCTTGCTCCCGGCCTTGTCGAGCAGCCGGGTCGCGGCGCGCAGCTTTTCCTTGGCCGCGGCTGGATCGGTGCCCGCGATAGCCTCGGCGGCCTCTTTGACCGCGGCGTGGACGCGGCTCTTGATTGCGCGATTGCGCTCCCGGCGTTTGAGGTTCTGTCGATGGCGCTTTTGCGCCGACGGATGTACTGGAACGTGCGGCATAACCTGATTTAGCTAACAGTGCGGCTCCCGCGGGTCAACTGGGTACGCGGTATCCAGCGCGGGACGCGGCGGCAGAACTCCTCATACGATGCGCCGAATCGCGCGCGCAGGAACGGCTCCTCGTACAGCACCACGAACAGATGAAAGGCCGTCGTGACGATCGCCGCATACGCGAGCAGCATCGGCGCGCCGAACAAAATCGCCTCTCCCAGAAGAATCAGCGCGATGCCGGCGTACATGGGATTTCGCACGTATCGATACGCGCCGCGTGAGACCAGCATCCGGGGCGGATCGAGCGGGTTCGGGGTCCCGCGTCCCGACACGATGAAGTCCCACGAACACCAGGCCAGAATCGCAGCGCCGAGCGCGATCGGAAGGATGCCGATCGACCGAGCGAGGCTCCACGGCGAAAGATGGCGCGCGCCCGAAACCAGAATCCACCACGGAAGCGCGACCGTGACCGCGCCGGGAAACAATATCGTATGGATTACCGTTTCGAGGACGAGCCTGCCAGCTTTTTGGCCTCCTGCCATAACGCTTCGACATCGGCGGGCGCGAGATTCTTCAAATCGATTCCGCGCTCGGCGGCGATTCGCTCGACGCGCTCGAATCGCGCGATAAACTTTTCGCATCCGCGCCGCAGCGTCTCCTCGGCATTGCGGCCCAAAAACCGCGGCGCATTCGCGAGCGCCAGCATCGCATCGCCCAGCTCCTCCGCCGCATCGGCCACATCGCCGCGCTCGAGCGCCTGCTCGATCTCGCCGAGTTCCTCGCGCACCTTGGCGAGCACCTCGCGCGCGTCCGCCCAATCCATCCCGGCCTGCCGCGCCCGCTCGCCGAGCTTCTCCGCACGCATCAGGGCGGGCAGCGCCCGGCCCGCATCGCGGAGCGATCCGCCGGCGGCGGCATTCCCCCGTTCCTCCGCCTTGATCCGCTCCCATTTGGCGAGCACCTGCGCGGCCGTCTCGGCCTTCTCATCGCCGTAAACGTGCGGATGGCGCCGGATGAGCTTGTTCGCAGCGCCGTCCAGGATGGCGGCGACATCGAACGGGCCCTCTTCGGCCGCGATCACGCCCGCGAACAGCGCTTGCACGATTAGATCGCCGAGTTCGTCGGCAATCTCGGCGTGATCGCCGCCACCGATCGCGTCGGCCGCTTCGTAGGCTTCCTCGATGATGTGGCGGGGCGAATCGGCGAGTTTCTGCTCGCGATCCCAGGGGCATCGCTGGCGAAGCTCGCGGATGACGGCGAGCAGGCGCGCAAACTCGCCGCCACTTTCGCTCGAGGGGCCGCTCATGGGGCCAACTCTAACGGACTCAGCGGGCGGGGCGTGCTCATACGGTCAGAATCGGCTGGACGACCTTCTGCATCAGGAATTGCGACAGGTCATCGAGGCTCTCGGCGGTGATCTCGTGGCCGCAATCGTACTCGCGGAACGTGACCGGAATCTTAAGTTCGCGAAGATGGTCCACCGAGGCGCGGGCGCGCGCGATCTCGACCATCTCGTCGGCGCGTCCGTGCTGGATGAGCGTGGGAAGCCGCGTGAGCGCATCGCGATCAGTCGCAAGCTCCTTCAGCTCGGGCGCAAACCAGGTCGAAATCGCAACCATCGCGGCGAACCTCGCCGGATTCGTCATCGCCAGCCGGTACGCCATCGAGCCGCCCTGGCTGAAGCCGAGCAGAATCAGCTTGCGCGGGTCGATTGGATAACGCTCCATGGCGGCGTCGATGAAAGCGGCCCCGGCGCGGCTGGTAGCCTCGAGAACCGCGGGATCGTGCGCACCGCCGGTGCGAATCTGATACCAGCCAAAGCCGCGCGTGGGACCGATAGCCACCTCGATCGGGCCTTGCGGGCAGACGACGATGCATCGCCCCTCCGCGATATACGGCGCCAGGCCGAGCAGGTCGAGCGCGTTTGCGCCCCATCCGTGGAACGCGCTGATCGCCGGATGCGGGCCGCTGCCTGCCGGTTCGTAGGCCGTATGAATCAGATCCATGCGCGAGGCCTCCTTGCGGTTCAGGAATGATAGTCCCGCGCCGCCGCCCCGCGCCAGCCATGTTCGGCGCAGCGTGGTGTTCATCGCGCGGTTCCAGTTCGCTATGTTAGCGAGTCAGTTTCCGATGGGGACGCGCTCGAAGCGTGACTGGTGCGGCTTGATAACCCGGAAGGTCTCGCCCTGATGCGGCGGTGGAAGACGCTCGCGCCGCGCGGTCCGCGCCGCGTTGTGACGATGCTCGGCGTCGCGCTGCTCGCTGCGGCATCGCTCGCCGCGGAGCCGGGCGCGCAGGCGCCGGCGGGATCGGGCAAACTCGCGGGCATCCTGGCCGGCGTCATCCTGATCTCGATTGTCGGCTACGCATTTGCTTGCGCGCTCAAACCGATCGCGAGCGACCCCGAGTCCGGTCTCGAGACCGCCGCGGTCACGCTGGGCGCGCTCGCGATCGTGAAGACCGCGGCCCTGTCGTTCTTTCCCGGCTTCGGGCCTGACGTGGGCAGCTACCAGGCGTGGGCGCTCCAAATCGCGAATCTGGGCCCGGCGCATACGTACCAGGCGGGCTATTTTCTCGATTACCCGCCCGGTTACCTCTACGCGCTCTGGGTCGCCGGCGTTCTCACCAACCTGCTTCATGCGACCGGCGACACTCAGCGGCTGATCGCCGAGAGTCCCGCGATCGTCGCCGACTTCTTCCTCGCCGCGCTGGTCTATTCGTTGGTCCGGCGCGACCGGCGCACCGCGATCGCGCTGGGCGCGATGCTGATGATCGCGCTGAACCCGGTATTGTTGTTCGACACGGTGGTGTGGGGCCAGAGCGACTCGGTGCTTACGTTCACGATGTTGCTCAGCGTTATCGCGCTGCTCGCATCGCAATACGAACTGTGCTGGGCGATGGCGGCGATCTCGGTGCTGGTCAAGCCGCAGGGGCTGATGCTGGCGCCGGTGCTGGCGTGGTGGACGATGCTCGAGACGGACGTGCGGTGCTGGGCGCGCTGCGCGGTGGTGGGGATATCGGTGTTCGTAATCGGGATTGCACCGTTTCAAGTCGGCCATCCCTGGAACTGGATTCTCGAACTCTACACCTCAACCGCGGCTTACTATCACGAGACCTCGGTCAACGCTTTCAACCTGATGGCGCTGATAGGCGGGCTTCGGCAGCCGGATTCGGGGACGGTCGCGGGAATCTCCTACTTCGGGCTGGGGATGAGCCTGCTCGTTCCGCTGTACGGGTTTGTTGCGTGGATTCTTTGGCGTAAGCGGACGGCGAAGACGCTGCTGTACGCCGCCTTCATCACGATTTTCGGCTTCTTCCTGCTCGCTCCGCGGATGCACGAGCGCTACCTGTATCCGGCGATCGTGTTCGCGATCCCGCTCGCGCTGGAGTCGATCGAGATGCTCGCGGTGTTCGGCGCGCTGAGCCTCACCTGCCTGTTCAACCTCGCCTACGTATTGCACACGCTCAAGACGATCGTGTTCTTCGACGCGCGCGACGGACTTGCGATGGCCGCATCGGCGCTGAACGTTGCGATTTTCGCTGCGGCGGCGATCTATGGCGCGGTCAGCCTGGAAGGCGCGGAGGTGCACTCCCCGCGGCTGAACGCGATCTTGCAACGCCTGACCCGCCAGCCGTCCGAGGCGCCCGAGCCTGAGGAGCGCCCGGAGCCGCTCGGATGGATCCGCGCCGACACAATCGTGATTTCCGCGATGCTTGCACTCGGCGGCATCATCCGCTTCTGGCATCTGAACACTCCTCCCGAGATTGTTTTCGATGAGGTGCACTTCGTCGGGCAGGCGCGCCACTATCTGCATTCCGAGCCGTTCCTCGATCCGCATCCGCCGCTCGCCAAGCTGCTGATCGCGCTGGGCATCCGGCTTTTCGGGGATCATCCGTGGAGCTGGCGCATCGCCAACGCGGCCATCGGGACCGCGCTGATCGGCGTCACGTATCTACTGGTGCGGCGGATGCTTCATTCGCGCCTTGCGGCGTCTCTGGCCGCGGCATTCATCGCGTTCGACGGGGTGTTCCTGGTCGATTCGCGCATCGCGGTGATCGACATCGTGTACATCACGCTCGCCGCGGTTTCGTATCTGCTATTTTTCCGATTCGTCGAGACCCCCGGCTTGCTGGAACGGCGGAAAATCCTGCCGTGGCTCGGTATCGCGCTTGGGCTGTGCGTCGCGAGCAAGCTGTACATTCCCGCGGTGACGTTCCTCCTCGTGATGGGGTTCCTCGTTTACGTGCTCTATCGGTCGGGCGCGGGCGGCCGGCTGCGCGACATCCGAATCATCGGCGCAGTAGCGCTTACGGGATCGGTCGCCTCGATCGCGTACATCGCGGTGTTTCTGCCGCACTACTGGCTCGGCTGGTGGGGCGGAATCGAGGACCTGTTCAAGTATTACCAGGACATCGTCGGCTACGAGAAAAGCGTCTCGACGGCGACCCATCCGTACGCATCGCCGTGGTGGAGCTGGCCGCTGATGCTGCGGGCGGTCGCGTATTGGCAGAACTTTCCGAAGACCGGCAATGTCGCGACGATCTGGTTTGGGTCGAACCCGCTTCTGTGCTGGGGAGCGCTGACGGCGATCACAATCGCCGCGGTGCAGGCGGTCGAGCGGCCCAATCTGGTCCGTTCGTTCCTCGTCCTGGGCTACATCGGATACCTTGGGATCTGGATCTGGATCGGGCGGACGCTCTTTCTCTACCACTACATGGCGTCGACCTACCTGGCCTTCATCGCGCTCGCCGGCGTCCTGGCGCAATGCTGGGATGAGACCGCGGAGCCGTGGGAGCACATCGCGCTGCTGCTCACGATGACGCCCGTGTTCATCCTGGGATTGGGCACGACGTGGGGCGCAATCGCGTTCATGGCGATGTTCCTGTCCTACATGGTGATACTCGGAGAGACGCCGTACCCGGGGAGGTTCGTGAGCGTGGTTTTTCTCGCGACGGCGGTGGTGCTGTTCGTGTATTTCTTTCCGGTATGGACGGCGATACCGATCGATCGCGCCGGCTATTACGCGCGAATGTGGCTGGAGGGGCCGGGCCTGAGGAATTGGATTTGACGCGATGAGCCGGGGACGAAAACTTCATCTCGGCTGCCTGCTCGCGGCACTCGCGGCGATCGGGACGCTCGTCCTGGCCGCGCCATCCCGCGCACCCGCGGAAAACAATCTGCTCCTCAACGGAGATCTATCGAAAGGCTCCGGTCCCCAGCCGGACAACTGGCGCACCGAAGCGTGGATCAACGATCCAAAGGCGTGGCACTACGATTGGACCCATCCGGCCGAGGGCGGAGCGGGCCAACTCGAAGTGGAGAATCTCCAGCCCGACGATGCGCGCTGGATGGAGTCGCTCTCGCTCTCGGCGGGATGGTACTACGCGAGCGCGGAAATCCGAACCGATAATGTCGGTGCGAATGAAACCGGCGCGACCATCTCGATCATGGACGACGGCATCATGTCGCCCGACATCCGGGGCACGACCGGCTGGCAGACGGTCGGCCTCTATATGAAGGTTGGCGCAGACGGGGCCGACGTCGATGTGGCGCTCAGGGTCGGCGGATTCGGAAGCCTCAACAAGGGACGTGCGTTTTTCCGCAACGCGAAGCTGGTGAAGATTGAAGGACCGCCCGCCGGCGCGACTCCCACCTACGATCTGGCCGCAATCCGAAACGAATCGCAGGGCGGCCCGGTCGGCTCGCCGATCACGCTGGTGGCGGCGTTCGCGGTGCTTGGAGCGGTCGCGTTCTACGGATGGCGGATGTACGGCCGCCAGGAGCCCGTGCCCGCCGCACGATCGAACCGCGCGGCGCGGCGGAAATCGTTATGAGCGCGGCCGACGATCGCACGCGGCGAATCGAAACCGCGCTCTTCCTTATTCCGTTCGTCAGCTACGCCTATTTTTATCAGGGCGCCGACCAGAGCACTGCCGCGCGGTTCGACCTGATGCGGTCCGTGCTGGAGAAGCACGCGCTCTGGATCGACGACTTCTGCGGCTTCAATACCGCGGACATCATCAATTTCAGCGGACACATCTATTCGGTGAAAGCGCCCGGCACGTCGCTGGTCGCGCTGGTGCCGTGGGCGGCGATACGGCTTTGGCTGTCGCCGCTGCTTGCTCGCAACGAGCCGCTCTACTGGGCGCTCGTTACCTACCTCACGATCGTCCTGACCACGGGGCTGCTCGCATCGATTCTCGCCATCGTGATGTACCGGTTCGCGCGATTCCTGGGCGCCTCGGATGGGCGAAGCGCGGGCCTCGCGCTGATCCTCGCGTTCGCCACGATCATGTTCCCGTACTCAACCGAGATGACGGGGGAGCCGTTCGCCGGTGCGCTCGCATTCATCGCCTTCTATTTGGTTGCGACATTCGCCAACGATCCCGGTCCGTGGCGCGGCTTCGTCGCAGGTTTCCTTGCGGGGCTTGCGGTAACGAACGACTATCCGGCCTTCCTGGTTGCGGCCGCGATCGGCATCTTCGCGCTGTTCAGGCTCAGGCGGAATCTCATTGCTCTGGCCGCTTTTTCGGCGGGAGCGGGAATCGGCGCGATGCTCCTGCTCGGCTACAACTGGGGCGCATTCGGGAGCCCGCTCTTTTTCAGCTATCAGGCGTTCAAGCTGCCGGGCAACACGCAGTTCCCCGAGCAGGCCAAGGGATTCGTCGGCCTCACCTACCCGAAGATCGGCAATCTTTGCAATATCCTGGCCGATCCGCAGCGCGGTCTTTTCTTCTGCAACCCGGTGCTGCTGCTCGCGATTCCCGGCGCGGGATTTTTCCTGGCCGATCGGCGATGGCGCGCGGAATCCGCCGTGACGGTTTTCGCGTTCGCCGCGATGATCCTGTTCAACGCCTCTTATGGCGAATCGATCGTGTCGTGGGGCGGCGGGACCGCGACCGGCCCGCGTCAGATCGTTGCGGCTGTCCCGTTCATGGTCCTCACGCTGGCGTTTGTGCCGAAATCGTGGGACTGGCTGATGGGCGCGCTGGCCGCGCTCTCGGTGTTCATGATGCTGATGGCGACCTCGACCAACCCGCACTTTCCGTACGAGTACGAAAACCCGGTGCGCGATTTTGCAGCGCAGCAATTCTTCCGAGGCGATTTTGCGACCAACCGCGATGCTTATTTCGGGGGCGGGATGATTACCCGGGACTCGGTTGCATTCAATCTTGGCAAGCTGATCGGGCTGGCGGGAGCGTTCCAGCTCTGGCCGCTCGGGATCTTCTGGATGATCGGCGCGCTCGAGCTGGCCGATTCGCTCGGGCTCCTCGCCGTCGGCTCCGCAAGCCGTGTGGGCCCGGCGGCGATTTGCGCCGCCATCGCGATCATGTTCCTCGCGCCGCTCGATGGCCGAATCGCCCAGCCGCTTCAGCTTCGCCGGCACCAGGGATTGCTGGGCCGTTATTTCGCCGGCGATGTTCCGGGCGAGATACCGCCGCAGATCGTGCGAATCGACCGCGAGGTGAACCTGGACAATATCGTTGAGATGGGTGCGATGCCGTGGCCGTCGGTCGCGGTGTGGTCAGGCCGGATCATCGCGCCCGTAAGCGGGCAGTACAATTTCGTCGTCGATGCGGACGATTGCGGATGGCTCAAGCTCGACGGTCAGACGCTGATAGCCGACCCCGGGCCAGTTACGCGCGAGCACGGCGAGGCGACCGTCTTCGTCCGCGCGGGCATTCATCGTATCGAAGTCGGCGAGCGCAATCTCGGCGGTGATTCTTCGATCCACCTATACTGGCGGCTGCCCGGCAGGGATCAGGAAATCGTTCCCGCCGCCGCGCTGATTCCGGATCGACCCTAACCGTCTGACTGGCGCGCCCGAACGTCCCGGCGCTCCGCCGAATGACGCCGGCCCAAGCCAGTCGCGATACGGCTATTCGGGACCCGGCCGCAGCAGAAAGTCGGGTTTGAGAAGGGTAGGGCGCCCCGATGTGAGCGGCGGCGATTCGGATTCGAGCGGAGGAGATGCGGGTTTCGGCGGCAGCGCTGCCTGCTCCGGCTTGACGCGCTGCGGCGGATGCGTCTGGCTTGCCTGGGCGAGGACCTCGCGCAGGAGCCGCGACTCCTGCGTCCCGCGCGAGACGCATTCGACGTCGCGCACGGGACGGAGCGGCACTCTCAGCGGAGAATTGAAGGTGGCTCGCACCGCGACCGAGCTCGCCTCGTTGCCCACGGTCTTAAGCCGAAAGTTGTACACCGCCGATGCCTCGGCGTCCGGCTGGGCGGCAAAGGCGCCCAGCACGCTGTGGATTCTTCCGCAGTCGGCGTCCTGGAGCGAAAACCCCTTGCCCTGCGCCTCGATGATCCCGTTGACCGGATCCTGCACCTGGACATGCAGGCCGTCCTGGCTGATCACATTGCCAACCGCTTCCCACGCGAGGTCATAGGGCAGCCCGATGACGGTCACGGTTTTCGCCTCCGGGGGCGGCTGGCTGATTGGCGGGTCGAAGCATCCCGCCGCCACAAACGCCATCGCGGCGATGGCCGAGCAGTTTACGACCTTGAAAATCATTGGAGTCCAACCCGTCATAATATCAGACGCTATCGAGGATTCGACCAGTATTGCGCCGCCCGCAATCGCAAATGTCGCGGCCGCCCAGATGTTCCCCCGCGGGTACCGGTTTGTGATAATGTCCTCACGAGCGCGCCGTAAGCGCGCCCGGTCGAAACGATGTCGGGTCATTCCAAGTGGAGCTCGATCAAGCATAAGAAGGCTGCCCGCGATGCCAAGCGGGGAAAGGTCTTCACAAAGCTGATCAAGGAAATCACCATCGCTGCGCGCCTGGGCGGCGGCGACCCCGATGCGAACCCGCGGCTGCGCACCGCGATCGGGGCGGCCAAGGCGCAGTCGATGCCCAACGACAACATCGACCGCGCCATCAAGAAAGGGACGGGCGAACTCGGCGGCGTTCAGCTCGAACAAATCACTTACGAGGGTTACGGCCCGAGCGGCGTCGCGATTTTGCTCGAGGCGCTGACGGACAATCGCAACCGGCTGGTCGCCGAACTGCGCTTTCTCTTTTCGCGTTACGGCGGCAACCTCGGCGAGTCGGGATGCGTCGCGTGGATGTTCCACAAGCGCGGCGTCATCACGATAGACAGGAGCGCCGTCGATGAAGACCGGCTTATCGAGGTGGCGCTCGATGCGGGAGCGGACGACGTCGCCACCGAGAGCACTGATACCTACGAGGTGATGACCGCGCCCGAGCGGTTCAGCGCGGTCCGCGACGCGATCGAGAAGGCGAAGATAGCGATCGCGCACGCCGAGGTCACCATGATCCCCGAAAATACCGTGCCGGTTTCCGGCCGTTCGGCGGAGCGGGTCCTGAAACTGGTCGAAGAGCTGGAAGATCACGACGACGTGCAGAACGTCGCCGCAAATTTCGATATCAGCGACGAGGAACTGGCGCATATCTCCGCGGCGTGACGATACGTCGCGCGCGCGGCGGACCGGCGGAGGTGGAGGATGCGGGTACTCGGGGTGGACCCCGGGAGCGCGGTAACCGGATTCGGCGTTGTCGAAGGCCGGCCGGGCGATTTCCGCTTCATCGCAGCCGGCGTCATCCGCACCAGCTCGATCGAGCGCGCCCCCAACCGCCTGAAGCGCATCCACGAGCAGCTTCTGGCTGCGATCGACGCCTATCGCCCCGACGCGGTGAGCCTCGAGCGCAGTTTCGTGGCGGCCAACGTCCAAAGCGCATTCAGGCTGGGCGAGGCGCGCGCGATGGCGATGCTTGCCGCGGCGGAGCGCGGCCTGCCGCTCGAGGAGTATCCGCCCAACCAGGTCAAACTCGCGGTGGCGGCGTTCGGCCACGCGGACAAATCGCAGGTCAAATACATGGTCCGCCGGACGCTTGGACTTGCGGCCGATTACGAGCTTCCCGATGATGCCGCCGATGCGCTCGCGATTGCGATCTGCCATCTCGGGCGAGCTCGCGCGCCGCGGCTGGTCGATGCCGTCGAGCGGCCGGCACTGCCGGCAAGGTTGAGGCGCCGATGATCGCAACGCTCAGCGGAACCGTCGCCGTGCGCGAGGCGAGCCGCGTCGTCATCGAGACCGGCGGCGTCGGCTATGAAGTCTTCATCCCGCTCAGCACGTATTACCGCTTGCCCGGAGTGGGCGAGCAGGTACGGCTCGAGATCCGCCAGATCTTCCGCGACGACGGGATCATGCTCTACGGATTTTCGGAGCCCGGTGAGAAGCGCGCATTCGATCTGCTCACCAGCATCCAGCACGTCGGTCCGCGCCACGCGCTTTCGATATTGTCCGTGCTTACCGTGGACGAACTCGTCTCCGCAATCGCGCACGACGATGTCGAGCGTATCGATGCCGTGCCCGGTGTGGGTCCGAAGGTGGCCGAGCGTCTGGTGCGCGAGCTTCGCGACCGGGTCTCGGAATTGCGCCTGGCAGGTCCCGGCGTGCTCGCGTCAAACGGCGCCCCGAGAGCGGGACGCGATGGGGCCGGAGGCTCGCGGGTTCTTGATGACGCAATTTCCGCACTGATAAATCTCGGCATCAAGCCCGCGGAAGCAAAGCAGGCAGTCGATTCGGTAGCGGCGCACGATTCCGCCGCAGCCGAGGATTTGGAAGTCGTGATTCGCAAGTCGCTGGCGGTGCTGCTTGGCGAAAAGTAGAAATTCATCGGCGCTCAAGAACGCCGCGGCCGGCGAGGCGGCGCCGCGCAGCACTTCGCCCATCGAGTCCGAGGAGGACCGCAAGGTCGACCTCTCGCTCAGGCCGCGCTCGCTCGACGAGTTCATCGGACAAGCGCGCACCAAGAAAATCCTCGGGATGTCGATCCGCGCGGCGCGCGGGCGCGATGAAGTCCTCGATCACGTGCTGTTCGCCGGGCCGCCCGGATTGGGCAAGACTTCGCTCGCCCACATAATTGCGCGCGAGCTTGGCGTGAGCGTGCATGTCACGTCGGGACCTGCGATCGAACGCGCCGCGGACCTCGCCGCGATCGTGGCCAACCTCGAAAAGGGCGACGTGCTCTTCATCGATGAGATCCATCGGCTCCAGCGCCCGGTCGAGGAGCGCCTGTACTCGGCGATGGAGGATTTCGAGTTCCACATCGTGGTCGGCGAGGGAATGGGCGCGCGCACGATGAAGCTCGCGGTGAAGCCATTCACGATGGTCGGGGCGACGACCCGCTCGGGCCTGCTGAGCTCGCCGCTGCGCGACCGCTTCGGTCAGCATTTTCATCTCGACTTCTACGACCGGGCGGAGTTGACTGAGATCGTGCGGCGATCGGCGCGGTTGCTCGGCGTTGCGACCGATGACAGCGGCGCGATCGAGCTTGCATCGCGCTCGCGCGGCACGCCGCGAATCGCCAACCGGCTGCTGCGCCGGGTGCGCGACTTTGCGCAGGTCAACGAGGCGCCCGTGGTCACGCGCGAGGTGGCTCTGGCGGCGCTCGATCTTCTGGAAATCGATGCGGCGGGCTTCGACAAAATGGATCGCGCGATTCTGATCGCGATCATGGACAAGTTCGATGGCGGCCCGGTCGGCGTCGAGAGCCTGTCGGCTGCGGTCGGCGAGGAACCCGACACGATCGAGGAGGTGTACGAGCCGTACCTGCTCCAGGAGGGGTTCATCGCGCGCACCGCTCGCGGGCGCATCGCAACCCAGCGCGCCTACGCTCACCTCGGACGCTCGCGGCGCGGAACGCTGCTGTAACGGCGATCCGGATTATGGCGAAAGTCTACGTGCTCCAGCACCATCCGGCGGAAGCGCTCGGCAGGATCGCCGACGCGCTCGAGAACGCCGCGCTTGCGTGGCAGTACGTCCGGATTTTCGACGGACATCCGGTGCCGCGCGACATGAAGGGCGCCGGCGGGCTCATCGTGATGGGCGGTCCGATGGGCGTGTATCAGACCGCGAAGTATCCGTTCCTCGGCGACGAGCTCGCGCTGATTCGCAGCGCGATCGAATCGCGCAGGCCGGTGCTCGGCGTATGCCTTGGGGCGCAGCTTATCGCCGCGGCTCTGGGAGCGCCCGTCGCACGCAATCCCGCGGGCAAGGAGATCGGCTGGTATCCCGTCAATCTCGCGCCGGCGGCCGCGGACGACCGGCTCATGCGCGGCCTGCCCGCCACGATCATGGCGTTTCACTGGCATGGCGACGTCTTTGGATTGCCGAGCGGCGCCGTGCCGCTCGCATCGTCGGACAAGACGCCGTGCCAGGCTTTTCGCTACGGAGACAATGCGTACGCGCTTCAGTTTCACATCGAAGTGACGCGCGATGGCGTCGCGGGGATGGCGCAGGCGTTCGCGGGCGAACTCGAGCGCGAAAAGATCTCGCGCGATGAGATAATCGCCGCGTCGGGGAAGTACGACTCCGAGCTTAGCCGGCTGTCCGAGACGGTTTTCTCTCGCTGGGCCGCTCCCATCCAGGGGACGTGATCGCAGCCGGCCGGCCGCGCACGCGACATTAATTCGGATTTCCGTTTTGCAAAGGATCCGGGGGGAGATGGCGATGCTCAACGACCGATGGATGCGCCGCGCGCTGTGGGCTGCAGCGATTTTCAATCTGGGAGGCGCGTTTCTATTTGCGTTTCCATCATCGTCGATCGGGCAGCTTGCGGGCCTGTCCGGGGTAGTACCCACGATTTATCGCGCGCTGCTGGCGATGTTCATCCTTCTCTTCGCCGCCGCCTATGCGTGGCTTGCCCGCCGGCCGCGAATCGATCGGCCGCTGGTGGCCTTCAGTGCGATTGGAAAAACGGCGGCTTTTGTGGTGGTCGCAGCCTGTTGGCTTCTTGGCGATATCCCCGGTCGCGGGGTGCTCGCCGGGTCCGGCGATCTCGCCTTCGCGGCGTTTTTTGCTTTGTGGCTGATGAGCGCCGAACCAGACGCCACAAGCGTTCCTGACATGAGCGCGCACGGGCACGTCCCGCGCGCAACCTAGCGTTCATGATGGAGTCAGTATGGGAACGGAAGCTCAAGATTTGCCGATAACTGGCCGAGAGCCTCTCAACATGCCGCTCGAGCAAGCGATGCGGACGCAGCGCCAGATCCGCCGTCTCAAGCCCGATCCGGTCGACGACGCGCTTGTGCTCCATCTGATCGAGCTCGCGCTCAGGGCGCCAACCGGCTCCAACGCTCAAAACTGGGAATTTGTTGTGGTCAAAGACGCGACTGTCAAGTCGCGCCTTGGTCGCCTCTATCGCCCTGCATGGAACGTGTATCGCGCGGTTAACCGCCGAATTGCCATTCGCGCCGGCGACCACGCGATGCTGCGGATCCTCGATGCAACCGAATGGCAGGTGAGTCACTTTGTGCAAATCCCGGTTCTGATAGTCGCATGTCTTAGGGGGCTGATTCCGGCTTGGCCGTCGGTCGTCACCGCCAGCGTGTACGCGTCTATTCTTCCTTCTGTTCAGAACTTGTTGCTGGGCGCGCGCGCTGCCGGCCTCGGGGCCGGCATAATTACTCTGCCCTTGTGGAGCCGCTTCCTCGCCCGACGCGCCCTCGGACTGCCCCAAGGCATCAAGCCTTGTGCGGTAGTACCGCTCGGCTGGCCCATGGGACGTTACGGGCCGACCACCCGGCGGCCCGTTGAGGAGGTCGTCTCGCTTGATCGCTATGGCAATCGCGCCTTCCTGCCATCTCGCGATCGGTCACTGGACGAATAGGGAATAGAGCAGTCGCCGCCAAGTCGGCGAGCCGAGACGCGGCAGAGCACAGGCTATCGTTCCCGCGCGCGGTTGCGCTGCGTGACGGGCGGCCGGATGCGGGCCGAGGACCTTCCTGAAAAAACTATTGACGCTTAGGTCGCGGTAGTTAGCCTGGCAGCGCGTACTATCGGCTTGGCGGCGGGCGATACGGCCTTGGGGGCTGCGGCCAACTGAACAGAAGGACGCCGACTCCGTGCACGCTCCTTAGGGCAAGGACTCGATAGCGTCTGCGCAGAAGCGAGTATACCGTTTTCACAGATGCGTTGGGCGGGAAAACATCCCAGGTCTTCCTGTCGTATATGAACCACACGCGCCGACCGTTGTCGGCCGCCGAGCTGATTCCTTTCAGCAGCTCGGCCGCCAGTATCGCCTTCGCATCGCGATCGGTCGTGAAATGGCCGTCGATTTCCAGGTTGGCGTCCCAGTCGGGGTAGATGAAGTCGAAAAATCCCGGCGCAATGTGCATCCGCCGAAGGTAGTAGTCCAGTGACCATCGGTTGGGAGCGTAATAAACCACGACCGCATCGCCGCGCACCCCTCCAAGCCGCATAGCCAGCGCCACTGCGCGCCAGTCCTCTCTTCGGTAAGTGGTCGTAAGCACCGTGTCATGCCACAGGCCGGCGGCCACGATCGCGGCGAGCAGGCCGGCGCGCCCAACCGCACTGCGTACCATCCAGCAGCCAGCCGCGGCGAGCAGGCACACCATCGGCAGGGAGAAAATCAGGTACCTGGCGAGCAGCAGCGGTTTGAAGAACGATACCGCCGCCGACAGCGCGAATGGTACCAGGACCGCGCAGGCCGCAAACAAGTAAGGTGCAGCATCCTCGCGCGATCGTTTGAACCCCGTGACGAGTTCCGCTATCGCGAGCAGCACCGCAAATCCGCATAAGGTCCCGAACGCATTGCCTGAGCTGTCGAACACCATCACGCCCGTCATTTTGACTAGTTCGTGGGTTGCATAGGACCAATTCAGCGGAGAGATCCAGTCGAGCTGTCCCGCGTCATTTCGGGCAGCCAGGATGGCGAGCGGCAGCACGAGTAATCCGACGAGCGCCGCGCCCGCGAGCAGTTGGAACCACGGTGCGTTGCGCCGTCTCACAATGAGTAACGGGACCAACTGCGCCGGAATCGCAAGGAAGGCGAGCGAATGCGCATAGACTGCCAGCGTGGTCGCCAGAACCCATCCGGCGAGATTGCCGGCCGAGCTGCGGTCGATCGTTCGCAGAAAAAACAGCCATGAGGCGGCGACCAGCATCACCTCGATGCTGTAGCTGCGGCTTTCCTGCGCGTAGGCGATGCCCATCGGATTTGCAGCGAAGAGAAGTGCGGCGGCCAGTGCGATGGAAGATCCGAACAGGCGCCGCCCGGCCAGATAGAGCAGGGGGATGGTCGCGATTGAGGCGATGGCAGAGGGCATCCGGAAAATCGACTCAGTGGTTCCGAGCGCCGTCCATGCACGCATGAAAAGGAAGTAGAGACCCATGTTGGTCTCGCGCGTCAGCACGACGTGCTTCATCGCCGGCCACGGCATCGTCGCCAGCGTGACGGTCTCAGCCTCATCGCTCCAAAAGCTCTGGCTGCCCAGGAGATGCAGGCGGCGCACGGCCGCGAACACGGTGATCGCGGTCAGGATCACCGCCGGCTTTGCGCAGAACTCGACGAGATGACGGGGCCGGATGGCCGCGATCGAGCGCGCGCGTCCCGCCAGCGCGGAAAACCCTCGCACCGGCGCTCAGCCTTTGGGCAGCTTGAGGACTCGCTCGCCGATGATGTTGTGCTGGATCTCGTTGGATCCCGCGGCTATCGTGAGGCCGCGCGCACCTAGCGTGCGGGTTACCCAGCGGCCTCCATCAATCGCCCCGAGCGAGCCGTGTTCGAGACCGCCGTAAGGTCCGAGCAATTCGTCGGCGAACATCGCGACGCGCAGGTTGAGATCCGTGGCAAAGAGTTTGCCATACGAGCTTTCCGGTCCCGGTACCTGGCCCTTGAGCTGCGACGTGAGCGACCGATACCGGCTGAGCCGCAGACAGCGCGCCTCGGCGGCGAACTGCGCGACCTTCTGGCGGACGTAGGGATGCGTCGATGCGGGGACTCCCTCGAAATCGACCTTCTTCACGAGTTCGGTCAGCTCGCCGATGGTTCGCTCGACCGGATGGCGCGTGCCACCCGAGACGCGCTCGTACATCAGCGTCGCGATCGACACCTGCCAACCCTGGTTGAGTTCGCCGACCAGGTTTTCCTTGGGCACTCGGACGTTCTCGTAGAAGACCTCGTTGAATCCCGCGTCTCCGGTAATCTGGACAAGCGGACGAACGGTAATGCCGGGGCTTTTCATGTCGACGAGCAGATACGAGATGCCCTTGTGCTTGGGCGCCTGCGGATCGGTTCGGACCAGCAGAACCTGCCAATCCGCGCGGTGCGCGAGGCTGGTCCAGACCTTCTGTCCGTTGACGATGAAGGAGTCGCCCTCGAGCACGGCGCGCGTCTGAAGCCCCGCCAGATCCGAGCCGGCATTGGGTTCCGAGTAACCCTGGCACCAGATTTCCTCGGCGGTGAGCATTTTCGGCAGGAATCGCTTGCGCTGCTGTTCGGTGCCCATCAGCGCGATCGTCGGGCCGATGCGATCGAGCGCTAGCTGATTGCATCCGTAGAGCGGGAGGCCCAGGCGCAGGACTTCATCCTGATAGATCGATTGTTCGATTATCCCTGCGCCGCTGCCACCCCATTCCTTGGGCCAGTGCAGCGCAACGTAGCCGGCTGCATTCAGGCGGCGGTGATACTCGACCATCTGGGACCAACCGTCGCCGCCCTCGGCGGATGACCCGATAACCGGGCGTCCGCGGCCGAAGACCTCGGCGGAATTTTTCTCGAGCCATGCGCGCAGCTCGGCGCGAAACTTCTCTTGTTCCGGCGTGTAGCTGAAATCCATAGGCGGCCCCGCGAGATTGATGGTTTGAGAATCGGTCCGCAGTATAGCGCCGCGATGCGCCCGGCGCGAAGCACCGGCGCTGCTGTTTGGGCCTCAGGCGAGGCGCCTGGTTGGGGGTCCGGAGCGCTGGAATCCGCGGCGCGTTCCTGTCACATTAGCGGGATAAATCATTTTCGCGCGGATGGATTAGCCCGCCTTCAACGGGGGCTCCCGCGCGAACCATCGAGGAGAGCAGCAGGCAAATGGCGTACAAGGACGTAAAGGTTCCCACTGACGGCGCCAAGATTACGCTCGGCGCAAACCAAAAACTGAACGTTCCCGATAACCCGATTCTTCCGTTCATCGAAGGCGACGGCACCGGCCGCGACATTTGGCGCGCATCGCAATATGTCTTCGACAATGCGGTCAAGAAGATCTATGGCGGCAAGCGCAAGATCGCGTGGATGGAGGTGTACGCGGGCGAGAAGTCGTACGACAAGTTCAAGACCTGGCTGCTCGATGAGACGGTCGAGGCGTTCCGCGAATTCCTGGTCGGGATTAAGGGTCCACTCACTACTCCGATCGGCGGTGGAATCCGATCGCTCAACGTGGCGCTCAGGCAGATGCTCGATCTCTATGTGTGCCTGCGTCCGGTGCGCTATTTCCAGGGCGTTCCGAGCCCCGTGAAGCATCCCGAGAAACTCGACGTCATCATCTTCCGCGAAAACACCGAAGACATTTACGCGGGAATCGAGTGGCAGGCCGAGTCGCCCGAGGCGAAGAAGCTGTGCAAGTTCCTTCAGGAAGAGCTCGGCGTGAAGAATATCCGCTTCCCGAACACCTCCGGCTTCGGCATCAAGCCCGTCTCTCGCGAAGGCTCCGAGCGGCTGATTCGCGCCGCCCTCAACTACGCGATCTCGCACAAGCGCAAGAGCCTCACCCTCGTCCACAAGGGCAACATCATGAAATACACCGAGGGTGCGTTCCGCGACTGGGGTTATGAACTCGTGCGCCGTGAGTTCAAGGGGCGCGCGATTGGCTGGGATGATTGCGGCGGAAAGCCGCCCGCCGGCCAGCTCCTGGTCAAGGACAATATTGCGGATATCACGCTCCAGCAGGTGCTCACGCGCCCCGATGAGTTCGACGTCGTCGCGACGATGAACCTCAACGGCGACTATCTCTCCGACGCGCTCGCTGCGCAGGTCGGCGGAATCGGAATCGCCCCCGGCGCCAACATCAACTACGTCACCGGTCACGCGATTTTCGAGGCGACGCACGGCACCGCTCCGAAGTACGCCGACCAGGACAAGGTCAATCCCGGCTCCGTCATCCTCTCCGGTGTGCTGATGTTCGAGCACATGGGATGGCAGGAGGTTGCCGATGGAATCATCCGCGGACTGGAGCGGACCATCGCCAACAAGACGGTGACCTACGACTTCGAGCGGCTGATGACGGGAGCAAAGCTGCTCAAGTGCTCTGAGTTCGGAAAGGCGATCGTCGACAACATGTAACCGCGATAAGTTCGCACGGTTGCGCCGAGCGGGGCCGGTCACGCGATTGCGATGCGCGAGTCCGGCCCCCGCTTTGTCGGGAGGAAGACCTCGATGCGGCTTCGGGTACGAGCGTTCGCACTGACATTCCCAATGGCGTTGGTCGTGCTCGTGCCGCTCGCCGCGATTGCATCGGGGTGCCTCTCGGCCTCCGTCACCCCCGTGACTCCTGAGCGCGCAACCGCGCCGAACGAGGCGATCGAACCGCCAGCGGCGGCGCCGAGGCCGGCCTCGGAAGGTTTTCTTCCCGAGCCCGAGAGGATGAGCGCGCTAAAGGATGTGTATCCGTTCGACAAGGCTTGGGTGAAGCCGGATGCGGACTTTGCCCGGTACCGAGGGCTGCGGATAGCTCCGGTGACGATCGCATATTTGACGCCGATCGAGGCCGGATCGCCGCCGCCGCCCGCTGCCGAGGAACAGCACGAAGCTGCGGTCGAGCTCGCGCTCTACATCAATCGATCTTTCACCAAGGCGATCCTCAACGATCAGTCGGGCCGCTTGCGAATCGTCGAGCAGCTCACCCCGAATACGATCATCGCGGAAGTCGCGATCGTCGAACTTTGGCCGAGCCGCGCTGGCGTCCCCGCGGCGGCGAGCGCGACGCCGCGCGTGCCAAGCGCCGAGCCCGAGTCCAAGGCGCCGCAACGCGGATCGATAGGCATGGAGGCGCGGCTGCGCGACGGCGCCACGGGCGAGATTATCGGGATGTTCTCCGACCGGCGCAGCGCGAGAGTGCTCCCGCTAAGTACGACTGGGGCGGAGAAGTGGAGTTTCGCGAACGAGATCATCGATGACTGGACGGAAGAGATCGTGGCGGCGATCGAAGCCCGGCCCGGCGAGAAGCCCAAAGGCGGGGCCACGCAGGCGTTCAAGGAGCGCTGAATGCACGCTATTCGGCAGTTAAGTGTTGCTGATTAGCGGAGATTGGTTTATAAGATAATCTTCAACATCAAATCTGGGGGAAGGGACGAATCAAAGCGTGGCACGGAGAAAAATCGCCTTTATAGGGGCCGGTAATGTAGGTGCAACCTGCGCCCATCTTTGCTTCCTGCGCGCCCTCGGCGACATCGTCCTCTACGACATCATCGACGGCCTCCCGCAGGGCAAGGCGTTGGACATGCTCGAATCCGCGCCCGTCCTCGGCATGGACGTGAACGTGACCGGCACGCTCGACATCGCCCAGATCACCGGCGCCGATTGCTGCGTGGTCACCTCGGGCTCGCCGCGCCGTCCGGGTATGAGCCGCGACGACCTGCTCAAGATCAACGCCAAAGTGATGAACGATGTCGGCGGGGCAATCAAAAAGTATGCACCCGACTCGTTCGTGATCGCGGTGACCAACCCGCTCGACGCGATGGTGACGCAGCTCAAGCGCGTGACCGGCTTCCCCAAGCATCGCATCGTCGGCCAGGCGGGCGTGCTCGATTCGGCGCGTTATCGCACCTTTATCGCGAGCGAACTCGGGGTCTCGGTCGAGAGCGTGAACGCGATGGTGCTCGGCGGCCACGGTGATGACATGGTCCCCGTGCGCAGCTACACCACGGTCGGAGGCGTTCCGATCGAGCGGCTGATCGATCCGAAGCGTCTCGATGAAATCGAGAAGCGCACGCGCAATGGCGGCGGCGAGATAGTGAACCTGATGAAAACCTCGTCGTATTACGCCGCCGGCGCCGCCGCATACAAGATGGCCGAGGCGTACATGCTCGACCGCAAGGAAGTGCTTCCCTCAGCCGCCTATCTCGAGGGCGAGTATGACGTGCGCGGCCTGTTCGCCGGGGTGCCGGTGGTGATCGGCGCGGGCGGCGTCGAGCGCGTGGTGGAGATTCAGCTCACCGCGGAAGAAAAGAAAGCGTTCGCGAGTTCGGTTGCCCACGTGAAAGAACTCGTCGATGCGATGGACAAAGTGATCGCGGCGGGCGCGTGAGTGGCACCGTCCGTTTCGCATCAGCGCCCAGTGTCGATAGTTCAGGAGTGAGCGATGGCGGCAGCCGGAGTTCAGATTAGCCAGACGCCGTTTTTCCGCACCGCACGGCGAGACCTGTGGTGGGCGCAATGGCTCGCCTATTTCGCGGGCCTCGGTTTCTTTCTGGCGGTATATCCGCTCTGGGCGGTGCTGCAGGGTAACAATTACCGTTTCGGCAATTACACTTCGCCCTTTTACTCCCCGGAACTGTTCGGCTCGGCCAAGGCCTGGCTGGGAGTCGGCCGCCCGTCGTTTTGGCCGGCGCTGCTGCCATTCTCTCCCGCGCTCCTCATCATATGGGCGCCGGCGGGCTTTCGTCTCACCTGCTATTACTTTCGCGGCGCGTACTACAAGGCGTTCTTCTTCGATCCCCCGGGCTGCACGGTGGGCGAGCCGCGCCACAGCTACTGGGGCGAGAATTTCTGGCCGCTGCTGGTTCACAACGCGCATCGCTACTTCATGTACCTTGCCGTCGTGCTTCTGATCCCTCACGCTTACGACGTGTGGGAGGCGATGTGGTTTACCGATCCGGCAACGGGCCGTGAGGTGTTCGGAATCGGGCTGGGGACGATCGCGCTTGCGGTGGACGTGACGTTGCTCTGGGGCTACGTGATGGGTTGTCACTCGCTCAGAAGCGCAGTGGGCGGCAATCTAAACTGGTTCTCAAAGGCCCCGCTGCGCGCCAAGTGCTGGGCCTGCACGTCCGTATTCAACGGCCAGCACCGGAATTTTGCTCTTACCAGCCTGGTATGGATCTCATTTTGCGATTTCTACGTCCGGATGCTGGCGATGGGCGTAATCCACGACTTTAGGGTGCTCCTCTGATGCCCGAGTACGAGTTGCGCGAGCATGACGTGCTGGTAATTGGCGCCGGCGGCGCCGGACTGCGCGCCGCGAGCGAGGCCGCCGCCTACGGCGCGAAGGTTGGCGTCGTCTGCAAGTCCCTTCTCGGCAAGGCCCACACGGTGATGGCCGAGGGCGGAGTCGCAGCGGCGATGGCGAACGTCGACGACCGCGATAATTGGCAGGTGCACTTCGCCGATACGATGCGCGGCGGACAGTACTTGAACAATTGGCGGATGGCGGAGTTGCACGCCAAGGAGGCGCCCGATCGCGTGCGCGAGCTCGAGGCGTGGGGCGCCGGATTCGATCGCACGCCCGACGGCAAGATCCTCCAGCGCAACTTCGGAGGCCATCGCTATCCCCGCCTGGCGCACGTCGGCGATCGCACCGGGCTCGAAATGATCCGCACGTTGCAGGACCACGGAATCCGCCAGGGCTTCGACGTGTACATGGAATGCGCGGTCACCAAACTGCTCACCGACGGCGGCCGCATCGTCGGCGCATTCGGTTACGACCGCGAGCGCGGAATGTTCTACCTGTGGCGCGCCAAGGCGATCGTGATAGCGACCGGCGGAATCGGCCGCGCTTTCAAGATCACCTCGAACAGTTGGGAATACACGGGCGACGGGCTGTCGCTCGCTTACGATGCGGGCGCCGAACTGATGGACATGGAGTTCGTGCAGTTCCATCCGACCGGGATGATCTGGCCGCTCAGCGTGGCGGGAATCCTGGTGACGGAAGGCGTGCGCGGCGAGGGCGGAATCCTGACCAACAAGGAAGGCCGCCGCTTCATGTTCGACGACATTCCCGACGCCTACAAGAACCAGACCGCCGACAACGAAGAGGAAGGCTGGCGCTACACACAGGGCGACAAGAACGCGCGCCGCCCGCCGGAACTCCTCACCCGCGACCACGTCGCCCGCAAGATCGTCAAGGAAATCCGCGAGGGACGCGGGAGCCCGCACGGCGGCGTCTTTCTCGATATCGCCTGGATCAGCAAGAAGCTGCCCAACGCCGCCGAGCACATCAAGCGCAAGCTCCCGAGCATGTACCATCAGTTCATGAAGCTCGCCAACGTGGACATAACCAAGGTCCCGATGGAGATCGGTCCGACCACGCACTACATGATGGGCGGCGTGCGCGTCGATGGAGACACGCAGAGCTCGACGGTGCCGGGGCTGTTCGCCGCGGGCGAGGCGGCGGCGGGATTGCATGGCGCCAACCGGCTGGGCGGAAATTCGCTCTCGGACCTGCTCGTGTTCGGACAGCGCGCGGGCCAGTACGCGGCAAAATTCGCGGGCCAGAACGAGCTTGGCCGCGTGAACGAGAAGGAAGTCAGCGATGCGGCCGCGCTGGCTCTGAGACCCTTCGAGAGCGCTGCCGGCGGCAAGGCCCCGTCGCCCTACCAGATCCAGTATGAGCTGCGCGACATGATGCAGGACCTGGTCGGCATCTCGCGCCGCCAGGCGGACATGGAAAAGGCGCTCGCGGCGATCGACGATCTGAAGCGGCGCGCCGAGCAGGTCCGCGTCGAGGGCAACCGGATGTACAACAACGGATGGCATGCCGCGCTCGATCTGAGGAACCTGCTGGCTGTATCCGAAGCGATCACCCGTTCCGCGATCGCGCGCCAGGAGAGCCGCGGCGCCCATTTCCGCGAGGACTTTCCGAATAAGAGCGACGAGTTTGCCAGGTTCAACCACGTCATTCGCAAGACTCCCGGCGGGATGGAGCTAAGGCGGGAACCGATCAAGCCGATGCCGCCGGAACTCGCCAGAATAATCGAGGAAAACAAGTGAGCGCGTCTCGGGCACGATTCAGAATCTGGCGCGGTGACGACAAGGGCGGCGAGTTCCGCGATTACGACACCACCGTCGAGGAAGGAATGGTGGTGCTCGACGTGGTCCACCGAATCCAGGCCGAACAGGCCAACGATCTCGCCGTGCGCTGGAACTGCAAGGCCGGCAAATGCGGCTCATGCTCGGCCGAGATCAATGGCCATCCGCGCCTGATGTGCATGACGCGGATGAGCGACCTGCCGCTGGATCAGCCGATCACGCTTCAGCCGATCCACAGCTTTCCGGCCATCAAGGACCTGGTCACCGACGTACGGTGGAACTTCGAGAAGAAACTCACGATCAAGCCGTTTAAGATCGTCAAGCCAAACGCCCCCGACGGCACCTGGCGGATGGCCCAGAACGACATCGAGCGCGTTCAGGAATTCCGCAAGTGCATCGAGTGTTTCCTCTGCCAGGACGTATGCCACGTGCTGCGCGACCATAATCTGCACGACAAATTCGTCGGGCCGCGCCTCCTCGTGTTTACGGCCGCGCTCGAGATGCATCCGCTCGACTCCGATAACCGGCTTAAGGCGCTCAAAGACGACCACGGGGTCGGCTATTGCAACATCACGAAGTGCTGCACCGCGGTCTGCCCTGAGGACATTTGCATCACCGACAATGCGATCATCCCGCTCAAGGAGCGCGTCGCCGACGAATTTTATGACCCGCTGAGGCGGCTGTTGCGGATTTTCACCAGAAGGACAGAATAAGGCCGGTCAAGCGGCGGCGGCAGGACGCAGTCCGCTCGGACTGGGCGGCGGTCGCACGATCCGTCTAGGATTAGTCTATGAACATCCATGAATTTCAGGCCAAGCAGATTCTCGGCAAATTCGGCGCGCCCGTGCCCAAGGGGCAGCCCGCCTCGACTCCCGATGAGGCCGCGGCGGCATTCCGCGCACTGGGCCAGCCCAAGGCGGTAATCAAGGCGCAGATTCATGCGGGCGGCCGCGGCAAGGCGGGCGGCGTCAAGCTCATCTCGAGCGCCGATGAAGCGCGCGCCTTTGCCGCCAAGCTGCTGGGCAATCCGCTGGTGACGCATCAGACCGGCCCCGAGGGCCGCATCGTGCGCCGCGTGTACGTCGAGGAGGCGAGCCAGGTCGCGCGCGAGCTTTATCTCGGACTGCTCGTCGATCGCAACGCGGCATCCGTCTCCGTAATCGCAAGCACCGAGGGCGGCATGGATATCGAGCAGGTCGCCGCCAAGACTCCCGAGAAAATCATCACCGAGCCGATCGAGCCGCTGCTGGGACTCTCGCCGTTCCTGGGGCGCAAGATCGCATTCGGGCTGGGGCTCAAGGACAAGCAGGTCAATCAGTTCGCCGGGCTGCTCGCGTCGCTCTACCGCGCCTTCCTCGAAACCGACGCATCGCTGGTGGAAATCAACCCGCTGGTCGTCACCGCCGACGGGCGCGTCGTATGTCTCGATGCGAAGATGTCATTCGACGACAACGGACTCTTCCGTCATCCGGATGTCCGCGAGCTGCGCGACCCCAACGAGGAGGATCCCGCTGAGACCGAGGCGGCGAAGTTCGATCTAAGTTACGTGCATCTCGACGGCAACATCGGATGCATGGTGAACGGCGCGGGGCTGGCGATGGCGACCATGGACATCGTCAAGTACTACGGCGCCGAGCCTGCGAACTTCCTCGACGTGGGCGGCGGCGCGGACACGGAGAAGGTCGCCGCGGCGTTCCAAATCCTGTTGAGCGACAAGCGCGTGCGCGCCGTGCTGATCAACATTTTTGGCGGCATCATGCAGTGCGACGTGCTCGCCAAGGGCGTGGTCGAAGCCGCCCGCCAGGTCAAGTTGAGCGTCCCGCTGGTGGTCAGAATGGAAGGCACCAACGTCGAGGAAGGCAAGAAGATCCTGGCCGAGTCTGGAATCAAGGTAATTGCAGCAGCGGATATGGCCGATGCCGCGCGGCGCGTCGTCAGCGCGATCGGAGCATAAGGGTTCCCGATGAGTATCCTCGTAAATAAAAACACCCGGGTCCTGACACAGGGCATCACCGGCGCGACGGCCCAGTTCCACACACGAGCCTGCCGCGAGTACGGCACCAACATGGTCGGCGGGGTCGTGCCCGGCAAGGGCGGCACGGACTTCGAGGGAATTCCGGTTTTCAACACCGTCGAGCAGGCGCGCAAGTCCACCGGCGCCAACGCGGTCATCAATTACGTCCCGCCGCAGTTCTCCGCCGACGCGATCCTCGAAGCGGCCGCGGCCGGAATCGAACTCATCATCTGCATCACCGAGGGCATCCCGGTGCTCGACATGGTGAAGGTGAAGCATTACTTGAAGGCCGGGAGATCGCGCCTGATCGGGCCGAACTGCCCTGGCATCATCACGCCGGGCGAGTGCAAGATCGGCATCATGCCCGGCTACATCCACATGCCGGGTGATATCGGCGTGGTGTCGCGCTCGGGAACGCTGACCTACGAGGCCGTCCATCAATTGACCCTGCTCGGCATCGGGCAGTCCACCTGCCTCGGGATCGGCGGCGATCCGATCGTGGGCACGTCGCACATCGATGCGCTCAAATTGTTCAACGATGATCGGGCGACCCGGGCGGTCATCATGATCGGCGAGATCGGCGGGACCGCCGAGGAAGAGGCGGCTGCATATATAAAGCAAAGCTTTAAGAAGCCCGTGGTCGCCTTCATTGCCGGTCAGACCGCGCCCAAGGGACGCCGGATGGGCCATGCCGGAGCGATCATCTCGGGCGGGCGCGGTACCGCGGCGGACAAAATCGCGGCGCTCAAGACTGCCGGAATCACGGTCGCGAACAGTCCTGCCGAGTTGGGCACCACGATGAAGGCCGTGTTGGAGGGCAGGGCGCCCGCGAATTGAGCGCGCGTCCGGACAGCTCTATCGAAATGGAACGAACCCTTGCGATCATCAAGCCCGACGCCGTCGCGCGCGGCCTGACGGGCGACATCCTGAAACGTATCGAGGCCTCCAGGCTCTCGATTCGCGCTCTGCGCAAGATCCAAATCACGCGCCCGCAGGCCGAGGCCTTCTATGACGTGCACAAGGCGCGGCCGTTTTACGGCTCCTTGTGCGATTACATGACGTCGGGCCCGGTCGTAATCGCGGTGCTCCAGGGCGAGGGCGCGATCGCGCGATGGCGCGAGCTGATGGGCGCGACCGATCCCGTTAAAGCAGCGGCCGGAACGATTCGCAAGGAGTTCGGGATCGACGTCGAAAAGAACGCGGTGCACGGGTCGGATGCTCCCGAGACTGCGGCGCGCGAGATCGCCTACTTCTTCAGCGCAGTCGAAATCTTGCCGTAGCAGCCGGCCGCCGCGGCTGAGAAGTCTTTCTTCCGCGACGGAGCCCCCCGTTTCGCCGGCAGCCTGCCCGTCCCGACCGGCCATGCGCGGGACCTTCATTTTCCGATAAAATCAATTGTGATGGCCGCCTCATCTCCCGCAATTGCTCAAGCCGCCGGCTCCCCGCGGCGCGACTTGCGCGACCTGACGATTGACGAACTCGAGCAGGCCGTCGCCGCGGCAGGCGAGCGCTCCTATCGCGCCCGCCAGGTCGCGCACTGGCTCCATCAGAAGGACGCCGAGTCAATCGACGCGATGCGTGATTTGCCCGCGCCTCTGCGCGCATACTTGCGAGAGCACCTCACGCTCGCCCTGCCCGCCGCCGTGCGGGTCAGCCGGTCGGACGATGGCACGCGGAAGCTCCTGCTGCGCCTGGCCGGCGGCGATGAGATCGAAACGGTCATCATCCCGGCCGGCGGCCGCACGACGCTCTGCATGTCGTCGCAGGCGGGATGCGCGATGGGGTGCGAGTTCTGCGCAACGGCGCGGATGGGACTCCATCGGAATCTCACCGCGGCCGAGATGCTCGGTCAGATTCCTGCCGCACGCCGCGAACTCGGCCCGGGAGAGGCGCTAACCAATTTCGTCTTCATGGGGATGGGCGAGCCGCTTGCGAATTATCCGGCGCTCATTCGCACGCTCACGATCATGACCTCCGCGTGGGGAATGGGAATCTCGCCGCGGCGGATTACGGTCTCGACCGTCGGGCTGGTCCCGATGATGGAACGGCTGCTCGCCGAGATCCCGGTCAACCTTGCGGTTTCGCTTCATGCGACAACGAATCCGCTGCGCGACCGGCTGGCGCCCATCAACCGGCGCTATCCGCTGGAGCGGCTGCTCGATGCGTGCAGGCGGCTGCCGCTCAAGCGCCGCAGCCGGATCACGTTCGAGTACGTAATGCTCGCCGGGGTAAACGATTCGCCCGCCGATGCCCGCCGGCTTGCCAAACTGCTCGGGCCGCTTCGCGCGAAGGTCAACCTGATCTTCTTCAATCCATTCGAGGGAACCGCGCTTCGCACCAGCCCGCGCCAGTCTGTGGAGGCCTTTCAAGCGATCCTGCGGAAAGGTAATTTGACCGCTACCATCCGCGAGAGCCGGGGGCAGGATATCGCCGCGGCGTGCGGACAGCTCTACGCTGAGGATCATCCGGGCGCATAGGCATCGCGAGAATTGCGGCGTCTGCGCACCCTTTTTTTGGGCGCCGGCGCGGCGGCGGGAAGCGAAGATGGCTAAACGAATACTGGGAGTGATCGGCGGCAGCGGCTTCTACCAGATGCCGGGGCTCGAACGCGTCGAGGCGATCGAGCTCGACACGCCGTTTGGCAGGCCGTCGGACCCCTATGTGCGCGGGACGATCGCCGACACCGAAGTCATTTTTCTCTCGCGCCACGGCCGGGGCCATCGCCTGCTCCCGACCGAGATTAACTACCGCGCGAATATCTTCGGAATGAAGAAACTCGGCGCCGAGTATCTCGTCTCGGTCTGCACCGCAGGGAGCATGAAGGAGTCGATCAAGCCGGGCGATCTCGTGCTGCCGAATCAGTTCGTGGATCGCACCTTCAAGCGGCCCGAGACTTTCTTCGGCGGCGGGATCGTGGTTCACGTCTCGCTTGCCGACCCGGTATGCCCCAATCTCACCCGCTATCTCAAGGACGCCGCGGGCGCGACCGGCGCAACGATTCATGAGGGCGGCACGTACCTGTGCATGGAGGGCCCGCAATTCTCGACGCGCGCAGAATCGCAGCTTTACCGGAGCTGGGGCGTCGATGTGATTAGCATGACCGCAATGCAGGAGGCGCGCCTGGCCCGCGAGGCGGAACTCTGTTACGCGGTGCTGACTCTCGTGACCGATTACGACTGCTGGCACGAGAGCGTAGGTGCGGTCGATATTGGCGAGATCTTGCGCGTGATGAACGCGAACGTCGCGACCGCGCAGAAGGCAGTTATGAATCTGGCCAACTCGCTTGGCGAGCGCGAGCGGGCTTGCCCCTGCGAGCACGCGCTCAAGGACACCATCATTACCGACCGCGCCGCCATTCCGGCGGAGATCGTCCAGGATCTCGCGCCGCTGGTCGGAAAATACCTCCAATGAAAGTAGCGCGAGAGAGCACAGCCGGATGAGTATCGTAGTAGTTGGATCGGTCGCGTACGACACGGTCGAAACCGGCCATGGCGGCGTGACCGAGGCGTTGGGAGGCTCGGCGAGCTTCTTCTCGGTCGCCGCGCGGTTTTTTGCGCCGGTCAGCGTAGTCGCGGTCGTGGGCGTCGACTTCAAGCCCGAGCACCAGCAGTTCCTGGCTAACCGGAATATCGATCTCCGCGGATTGGAGCGCCGCCCGGGCAAGACTTTCCGCTGGCACGGGCGCTACCACGAGGACATGAACCTGCGCGACACGATCAATCTCGAGATGAACGTCTTCGAGGGGTTCATGCCCAAGCTGCTCCCCGACCAACGGCGTTGCGATTACCTTTTTCTGGGAAATATCGCTCCCGAGCTCCAGGAGGGCGTGCTCGAACAGGTTACCAGCGCCAAGCTGGTAGCCGGCGACACGATGAATCACTGGATTGCGGAGGAGGGACCGGCGCTCAAACGGCTCATGCCGCGCCTCGACATCATCACCCTCAACGACGAAGAGGCGCGCCTGCTAAGCGGCGAGCACAACCTGGTCAAGGCGGGCCGCGCGATCCTGCGGCTGGGTCCGCGCTCGGTGCTGATCAAGCGCGGCGAATACGGGGTTCTCCAGTTCAGCCGCGAGGGGATGTTCGCGGTGCCCGCCTATCCGCTGGAAGAGGTGGTCGATCCAACCGGCGCAGGCGACACTTTCGCCGGCGGCCTGATGGGGTACCTCGCGCGCGCCGCGCGATTCGATGAATCCGCGCTGCGCACCGGGGTCGTGTACGGGAGCGTGATGGCGTCGTTCGCGGTGGAAAAATTCTCGCTCGACCGCCTTGCCGATCTCACCTGGGAAGAGATCGACCGGCGCTACCGCGCGTTCATCGATTTGACCGATTCCCACCATTCGCGATGGACCTCTCAGTAGTCGTCCCGCTGTACAACGAGCGGGACAATCTGGCCCCGCTGCACGAGGAATTGACGCGCGTGATGGAGGGCCTCGGCCGCTCCTACGAGATCGTATTCATCGATGACGGCTCAACCGACGGCAGCGCCGACGTACTCGGCAGGATCAAGTCATCCGATTCGCACGTCCGCGTGATCCGGCTTGCGCGCAATTACGGGCAGACTGCGGGGCTGGCGTGCGGATTGCGCAGCGCCGCCGGCGGGATCGTCGTCGCGATCGACGGCGATGGAGAAAACGACCCGGCCGACATTCCGCGCCTGCTCGCAAAGCTCGATGAGGGCTACGATCTGGTCAGCGGATGGCGCACCGAGCGCTGGCGCGGCGCCACGCTGACGCGCCGGCTGCCGTCGGTCGCGGCCAACGCCCTCATCTCGCGGATTACCGGCGTGCCGCTCCACGATTACGGATGCACGCTGAAGGCCTACCGGGGCGACCTTGCGCGCCGGCTCATGCTTTACGGCGAGATGCATCGGTTCGTCCCGGCGATCGCGGCCGAACAGGGCGCGCGCATCGCCGAGGTCGAGGTGAACTTCCGGCCGCGCCGCTCCGGCCGGTCGAAGTATGGCCCGGGCCGAATCCTGCGCACGCTTCTCGACCTGATAACGGTCAAATTTCTGTCGGGCTACTCCACGCGCCCGATCCAGGTGTTCGGCGCGATCGGCGTGGTGCTCGGCGCGCTCGGCTCGCTGTGGACGGCGTGGCTGGTGTTCGAAAAAATCGTGCTCGGCCGCCCGCTGGGCGACCGTCCCGCGCTGTTGCTGGCCGTGCTCCTCGTGGTGGTCGGCGTGCAGTTCGTGAGCCTCGGACTTCTGGGCGAGATGCTCGCGCGCACCTACCACGAGTCCCAGAGCAAGCAGATTTACGTGATCAAAGAGGAACTCTAGAGGATGCTTGGATGAATATCGCAGTGATCGGAACCGGGTACGTCGGGCTGGTGAGCGGCACCTGCTATGCCGAGAGCGGCAACGAGGTCGTTTGCGTCGATATCGATGCCGGCCGAATCGCCGCTCTCCAGGACGGGAAGGTCCCGTTCTATGAACCCGGACTCGAAGAGCTGGTGCGCCGCAACATGAAGGAGGGGCGGCTGCGCTTCACGACCGACACGGGCGCGGCGATTGCGCAATCGATGGTCTCCTTCATCGCGGTCGGAACCCCGATGAGCGCTGACGGGGCCGCGGACTTAAGCGCCGTGTTCGGGGCGGCCGAACAAATCGCCAAGGCGGTAACCGGGTACCACATCCTGGCGGTCAAGAGCACCGTCCCGGTCGGCACCAACGACCGCGTGCGCGAGATCGTGGGGCGTCACGCGCGGCACTCCGTCGATGTTTGCTCGGTGCCGGAATTTCTCAAGGAAGGCTCCGCGATCGAGGACTTCATGCGTCCCGATCGGGTGATTATCGGGAGCCTGAGCGAGCGCGCCAGCGCGATCCTGCGCGAGATCCATTCGCCATTCGTCCGCACCGACAACCCGATCATCGTGATGGACCCGCGCTCCGCCGAAATCACCAAGTACGCATGCAACGCGATGCTCGCGCTCAAGATCTCGTTCATCAACGAGATGGCGAATCTGTGCGAGGCCGCGGGCACGGACATCAACGCGGTCCGCCGTGGACTCGGCTCCGACCGCCGCATCGGCTCGTCATACCTGTTCCCCGGCGTCGGCTACGGCGGCTCCTGCTTCCCCAAGGACGTGCAGGCGCTGATTCACACTGCGGCCGAGCATCGGCTCGATTTCGGGCTGCTCAAGGCCGCCGAGTCGGTCAACGCGCGCCAGAAGCGGCTCCTGCCGGCGCGCGTCAAGCAGCACTTCGGCGCGGATTTGCGCGGCCGCGTGTTCGCGATCTGGGGACTCGCCTTCAAACCGCGCACCGACGACATGCGCGAGGCGCCCTCGCTGGTGATTATCGAGGAATTGCTCGCCGCGGGCGCAGCGGTGCAGGTCCACGACCCCGAGGCGCTCGACAACGCGCGCCGCCTGCTGGGCAACCGGGTGACCTTCCACAAGATCAATTACGAGGCGCTCAGCGGCGCCGACGCGCTCATCATCTGCACCGAATGGAACGAGTTCCGCCATCCGAACTTCCAGCGCATCAAGGCGGAGCTCAAGCAGCCGGTGATATTCGACGGGCGCAACCTGTATGATTTAGATCTGATGAAGGCGCTCGACTTCAGGTACTACTCGATCGGACGCCCGGCAGTCTGAGAGGAGGCCGGCGATGCGGATACTCGTAACCGGCGGCGCAGGGTTTATCGGATCGCATACGGTCGATGAATTGATCCGTGCCGGGCTCGGCGAGGTCGCCGTGCTCGATGACCTCTCGGCAGGCAAGCGCCGGCAGGTTAATCCGTCGGCGCGCTTCTACCGCGCGGACTTGCGCGATGTGGGCGAGGTCACCCAGGTAATCGATCGCGAGCGGCCCGAGGTGATCTACCATTTCGCGGCGCAAATGGACGTGCGCCGTTCGGTGTCAGACCCCGCACTGGACGCCCAAATCAACCTGGTCGGATTTCTCCACCTGATAGAGGCGGCAAGGCGCAACGGCTTAAGGCGCGTGATTTTCTCATCGACGGGCGGCGCGATTTACGGAGAGCAGGAGGCATTTCCCTGCGACGAGGATCATCCGCGCCGCCCCGTCAGCCCCTACGGCGTCGCGAAGCTCGCCACCGAGTCATACCTTTTCTTCTACCACGTGCAGTACGGGATCGACTATCTGGCCCTGCGCTACGCCAACGTCTATGGGCCGCGCCAGGACCCGCACGGCGAGGCCGGCGTCGTGGCGATCTTCAGCGCGCGGATCCTCGAAGGCCGCCCGGTGACGATCTTCGGCGACGGCAAACAGACCCGCGATTACGTGTACGTGGACGACGTCGTGCGCGCGAACGTCGCTGCATTGACCTCGAACGCATCGGGGATGGCGCTCAACATCGGAACCGGCGTGGAGACCGACGTGAACACGCTCCACGCCCAACTGGCCGCGATAGCGGGGGAGGCGCGGCCGGCCGAGTATGCGCCTGCCCGGCCCGGAGAGCAGCGCCGCTCGGTGATTTCACCCGCCCGCGCGGAGAAAGTGCTGGGGTGGCGTCCGCGCGTCCCGATGCGCGAGGGGCTCGCGGAGACCTTCCACTATTTTCGGGAACTCAAGGGGCATCAGGGCGGATGACGGACCCGGCCTCGATTCGCAACTTCTGCATCATCGCGCATATCGACCACGGCAAGTCCACGCTTGCCGATCGATTGCTCGAGCGCACCGGTGCGATCTCGAAGCGCGAGCAGAAGGAGCAGTTCCTCGACTCGATGGACCTCGAACGCGAGCGCGGGATCACGATCAAGGCTCGCTCGGTCCGCCTGAACTACGTGGCCGCGGACGGCAACACGTACGTCCTCAACCTGATCGACACGCCGGGCCACGTCGATTTCGCCTACGAGGTCTCGCGCAGCCTGGTCGCGTGCGAGGGCGCGCTGCTGGTGGTCGATGCGAGCCAGGGAGTGGAGGCGCAGACGCTCGCCAACGTCTATCTCGCGCTAGACCACGGACTCGAAATTATCCCGGTCATCAACAAGATCGATCTTCCAAGCGCGGACGTCGAGCGGACTCGCCGCCAAATCGAAGAGATAATCGGACTTAGCGCCGCCGGCGCGATCCTGACCAGCGCCAAGGAGGGGATCGGGATCGATGACGTGCTCGAGGCGATCGTCGCCCGGGTGCCCGCGCCCGGGGCGGCGCCCGGCCAGCCGCTCCGCGCGCTCATCTTCGACAGTTGGTACGACAGCTACGCCGGCGCGATCGCGCTGGTGCGCGTCTTCAGCGGCGAGCTTCGGACCGGCATGAAGGTGCTCCTCATGGCGACCGGCAAGACCGGCGAGGTGATGCGCCTGGGGCATTTCACGCCGCACGAGCGGGTGGCCGAATCGCTCGGACCGGGCGAGGTCGGCTTCGTCGTCTCCGGGATCAAGGCGGTCGCCGATATGCGCGTCGGCGATACCGTCACCGATGCGGACCATCCCGCCCCGGAGCCGCTTCCCGGATTCAAGGAATTGAAGCCGATGGTTTTCGCCGGGCTCTATCCGACCGAGGCGAACCAGTATGGCGCGCTGCGCGATGCGATCGAGAAGCTCAGGCTCAACGACGCGAGCCTGATTTGCGAGCCGGAGTCATCGCAAGCGCTGGGCTTCGGATTTCGCGCGGGATTCCTCGGCCTGCTGCACATGGATATCGCCCAAGAAAGGCTCGAACGCGAATTCGGAATCAACCTCATCGTTACCGCGCCGACGGTCGCATACCGGGTGCGGATGATTTCGGGCGAGACCGCCATGGTCGATAATCCCGCGGCGCTGCCGCCCGAGGGCCAGATCGAGGCGATCGAGGAGCCGTTCATTCTCGCATCGATTCACACCCCCGATGAGTACCTGGGCGCGATCATGAAGCTGTGCGAGGAGCGACGGGGCCTCCAGCGCGACCTGCGCTACCTGGGCGAAAAGCGCGTCATTCTGCACTACGAATTGCCGCTGGCCGAGATCGTGTTCGACTTTTATGATCGTCTCAAGTCGGTCAGCCGCGGTTATGCATCGCTCGATTATGAGTTTCTGGACTTCAGGGCCGGGCCTCTGGTTAAATTGGATATCCGGATCAACGGCGAGGTCGTTGACGCGCTCTCGATAATCGTGCATCGCGAGAAGTCCTACGAACGGGGCCGCGCGCTGTGCGAGAAGTTACGCCAACTGATTCCGCGCCAGATGTTCGAGGTGGCGATTCAGGCGGCGATTGGCGCCAAGATTATCGCGCGCGAGTCGGTCAAGCCGCTGCGCAAGAATGTTACGGCGAAGTGTTACGGGGGCGATATCACGCGCAAGCGCAAGCTCCTCGAGAAGCAGAAGGAAGGCAAGAAGCGGATGAAGCAGGTGGGTCGAGTCGAAATTCCGCAGGAAGCCTTTCTGGCTCTGCTCAGGGTCGGGGAGTAGCGCTGATGGCGGAATCCGCTCCCATGCTCGAAAAGCCCCCCGAGATGCTCGAGACGCCGGCCGAGACGCCTCCTGAAGGCTCGGAAGGCGCCCCGGCCGCGCAGAAATCAGTAGTCCGCGAGTATGCCGAGGCGCTCACGATCGCGCTCGTGCTCGCGATCATCATCCGCACCTTCCTCATCCAGGCCTACAAGATCCCGTCGGGCTCGATGGAGCCGACGCTCCTGGTGGGCGACCATATCCTGGTCAACAAGCTGATCTACGGGCTGCGGATCCCGGACTCGATCCTGAACCTCCAGGTCCCGGGCATGCGGCACCCGACCTACCTGTTCCGGCTAAAGCCGGTCGAACGCGGCGACGTCGTGGTGCTGGTCTTTCCGCTCGACCGCACCAAGGACTTTATCAAGCGCGTCATTGGAACCCCTGGTGATTTGGTTCAGGTCCGCAACGCCGTCGTATGGGTCAATGGCAAGCCGATCGACGATCCGCACGCGCATTTCGAGGTGCCGCCCTACGAGCGGTCGGGAACCTCGCCGCGCGACAACTTTGGCCCGGTCACGGTGCCGCCGGGGAAGGTTTTAGTAATGGGCGATAATCGCGATCGCAGCTACGACAGCCGCTTTTGGGGCTTCGTCGATCAGAACGACATCGAAGGCCGCGCGCTGGTCATCTACTGGTCGTGGGATAGCGACGGCGCGAGCCTGATTCCGGTGCGCTGGAGCCGGTTTGGCATGGTAGTCCACTAGGCGAGGAGCATGGCGGTGGCTGAAGACGGTGTGGCAAGGCTCGGCACGCTGCTCGAGGAACTCGGCGCGCGCTTCGAGCTGGTGGTCGAGGCGGTTTCCGGTTTCGGCGGGAGGCTCGACTCGCTGCGCGAGGAGCTGTTCGGTCAATTCGCCGAGGTCGGAAGCCAGATACGGTTTCTCTCGGACCAGATCGCCGAGAATCGCATGGGCATCGCCGCTCTGCGCGCCGATTTGAGCGCGGAGATGGTGCGGCTGGGCGAGGCGCTTGGCAAGACGCGCGTCGAGTTTCGCGAACAGATGGGCGCAATCGATGCCTCGGTGCGCGAGCATGCGCGCGAGCCGGCGCCGGCAGCCGCTCAGGAAGCCGCGCTGCGAACCTCAATGGCCGATCGCGAGGCAGCCGCCGAAACCGCCCAGTCCCTCAAGCGCGAAATCGCTTCCGCCGCCGAGCTTGCCGCAAAGAAGCTCGGCGCCGAGATCGGCAAGACCAACAAGGCGGTCCAGAACCTCGCGCGCAAGTTCGACCGCTTCGATGATCGCATCACGGTCGAGACGCGCGATCACGGCCAGCGCCTGCGCAAGCTCGAACGCAAAGCCCGCGGCTGACGGCCGCCGCCCGCGGCCCCGCTTGACCGGGTCCGGCCCGGCCGGTAAAAAATAATTAACCTTTAATCCGTCACGGGATGACGGAAAGGTTGGAACAATGGACTTTTGCATAACGGACTCCGGCTGCTTCGGCGGTCGGGGTTTTTTTTCGCCCAAATCATGAACGCGAAACCGGAGGTGGCGCTCGACGCAGCGCAGGTGGGGCGCACCGTGAAGCGTATCGCGCACGAGATCGCGGAGCGCAACGGCGGCATCGAAAACCTCGTCCTGGTCGGGATAATCCGCCGCGGCGCGTACCTGGCGGAGCGAATTGCCGCCGAGCTTGGCGCCAACCAGAAACGCTCGGTGTTGGTCGGCACCCTCGACATCTCCTCCTACCGCGACGACGGCAAAGGCGCGCCTGGCGATCCCCGCCTGCTCGCGCGCAATATCCCGTTTTCTCTCGACGGCAAGCGCGTCGTGCTGGTGGACGACGTGCTTTACACGGGGCGCACGGTGCGGGCGGCGCTCGATGCGCTCTCGGACCTCGGGCGTGCAGCGTCGATCGAGCTGGCGGTGCTCGTCGATCGCGGCGAGCATCAACTCCCTATTCGCGCGGATTTCGTGGGCAAGAACGTCGCCGCTCCGCAGGGCCGGCGCGTTTACGTCCGTCTTACGGAGCTCGACGGCGCCGACGGGGTCGTGATCGGAAACGGCAAGTAACCAGGATGCGCGTCGTATAAGCGCGGAAAACTGAGATGGCGCGGGTTCCAAAATCGGACATCGTCTCGATCGAGGATCTTGCGATCCCCGAAATCGAGCGCATCTTCGCGCTCGCCGACCAGTTCTCCGAGGCGCTCGGGCGCGGCGAGAGTGTTTCACTGGCAAGCGGCCTCATCATGGCGACGCTCTTCTACGAACCATCGACGCGCACGCGCCTGAGCTTCGAGTCCGCGATGCATCGGCTGGGCGGCGCGGTGATCAGCTCCGCCGACATGCAGGCCAGCTCCGCCGCCAAGGGAGAAAGTCTCGCCGACACGGTCCGCGTGGTCTCCGGGTACGCCGACCTGATCGTGCTTCGCCATCCGCACGACGGCGCCGCGCGCGTAGCCGCCGAGTACGCGCCGTGCCCGATCATCAACGCCGGCGACGGCAGCCGCGAACATCCCACGCAAACGCTTTGCGACCTCTACGTGCTGCGCCGCAAGAAGGGCAGGCTCAAGGGACTGACGGTGGCGCTGTGCGGCGATCTCAAGTTCGGCCGCACCGTGCATTCGCTGATCTATGCGCTCGCGCGCTTCGGCGCGAACATCGTCGCCGTCCCGACCAGCGGGATGGATGTGCCCGATTACGTGCTCGAGCGCCTGGCCGCGGAGCGCAACTACAGCTTTTCGACCGTGACGATCGATGAACTCAAGTCGCTGGCCGGCGGTCTCGACGCGCTGTACCTGACGCCGAGCGCGCCGCACCAGATGGCGCTGTTCACCGGTGAGGTCCAAATCGACAAACTTCCCACCAAAGAGCCGCCGGCGGCCCTCGATGCGTTCTACGTGACGCGGCTTCAGAAGGAGCGGCTGTCGGGCCAGGAAATGAAGCCCGCCGAGTACGTCCACTTCGATGCGCGCGCGCTGAGGACGCATCGCACGCAGGAAGCCGTCGTCATGCATCCGCTGCCGCGCACCAGCGAACTCGCATACGAACTCGACACCGACCCGCGCGCCGTGTACTTCGAGCAGGCCGCGGCCGGCGTACCGGTCAGGATGGCGCTGATTGCCCGAATGATCGAACAGGCAGGCGAGCGGCGCTCGCCCCGCGCTCCAACAGGCGAGGCGATTCGATTCAAGGCCGAGCCGTCCCCTCGATGCGCAAACTCGAATTGCATCACGCGTTTCGAGGGCGCCTACCTGCATCCCCGCTTCACTCTGGCTCCGACCGTCACGCGCGCCGAGTTTCGGCTCCGATGCGACTTCTGCGAGCGGGAGCTTCGCGCCGAGTTCGTCGGGCACGTCCGGTCCCATCGCTATTACGCGTACGACGAGAGCCTCTACGGTTACGTCCGCCAGTGGATCGATGAAGGCTCGCTTGCCGTGTTCGAGAACGTCAAACAGGCCGAGGAGAACGGCTTCGAGCCTTACAAGCGCGGCCCGCAGCGCGAGGTCATGGACGCCGATGAAATTGCGCACGCGGTCGAGTCGCTCGCCGCGCAAATTACCGCGGACCTGCCGGATTTGGCGGGCGTGTCGATCGTGGGCGTCGTGAGTCGCGGCGCGCAACTGGCGATGCGGATCCGCGACCTGATCGAGGCGGGCTCCGGCGTGCGGCTGCCGAGCGCTGCGGTCGACATCTACGGACCGGCCGAGACGGTTCATCCGCTCGACGGCGCCGAGAAGTTCGATGCCGAGGGTCGTACGATCGTGCTCGTGGACGACGTGATCAACAGCGGATGGACGGTGCAGCGGGCGATGGCGACCATCTGGCGCCATGGACGGCCGGCCGCGGTCAAGCTCGCGGTGCTGATCGACCGCGGCCATCGCGCCGTTCCGATTCGCGCCAACTACGTCGGCAAGAACATCCCGACCTCCCGCTTCGAGCGCGTCCAGGTGCGCCTGGAGCCGCCCGCGCCGGATGCCAGGCGCAAGGCGCACGACCGCGCGACGATTTACTCGATGGTCGAGCCGCTCAAGGCGCCGGAGCATGCGGGATGAGACCGCTTTTGTTGAAGGCCGGCCGCGTGGTCGATCCCGCATCAGGAATCGACGCCGCATCGGATGTCCTGGTGGTCGACGGAAAGATCGAAGCCGTCGATCGCCCCGGGTCGCTGCGCGGCGGCGATGGGGCGGCGGTCATCGATGCGACCGGATGGTGGGTGCTGCCGGGACTAATCGATCCGCACGTCCATCTGCGCGATCCGGGCTTCCCCCAGAAGGAGACCATCGCGAGCGGCCTGCGCGCCGCAGCGGCGGGCGGCTTTACCACCGTTGCCGCGATGGCGAACACGTCGCCCGTGAACGACACGCGCGAGATTACCCGGTACATGCTCGAACGCGCCGCTGAGGCGCGCTCCACGCGGCTGGTTCCGGTCTCGGCGGTAACGCGAGGGCTTAGCGGAGCCGAGACGGTCGATTATGCCGCGATGGCCGCGGCGGGGGCGCGCCTGTTCTCGGACGACGGCATCCCGGTAGATGACGCCGCGGTTCTGTCGCGCGCGATGGATGAAATCAACCAACTGGGCTTCGCGATCTCACTCCATGAGGAAGAGCGCTCGCTCTCGGACGAAGGCGCGGTCAACGCGGGCGCCGTCGCCGAGCGCCTCGGCGTTCACGGTTACAGTGGGCCTGCCGAGTCGGAGCGGGTGAGGCGCGATCTCTCGCTTGCGATCGGAACCGAAGCCGCGGTCCACATCGCGCATGTCTCGACGCGCGAGTCGGTCGAGTTGGTTGCGGCTGCGCGCAAGCGCGGCGCGCGCGTCACGTGCGAAGTAACGCCGCATCACTTTGCGCTCGATGAGAGCGCGGCGCTGCGATGGGGCCCGAACGCGAAGATGAACCCGCCGCTTCGAAGCCGCGATGACGTGGATGCGCTCCGCGATGCAATCGGCCACGGCGGCATCGATATGATTGCGACCGATCACGCGCCGCACGACCCCGCATCGAAGCGCCTCGATGCCCTGGCCGGGTACTTCAATCCCGCGCGCGACGCCGAGCGGCTCGCGCCCGATGTCGCGGCGATATTCGCGCAATCGGCCAACGGCGTCGTGGGGTTGGAGACCGCCCTTGGCCTTGCGCTCGGCCTCGTGCATTGTGGTTTGATTGGCGCGGGGCGATTGGTCGAACTCATGTCGGTAAATCCCGCAGCGCTGCTCAGGCTCGAGGCTGGCACGCTGGCCGTGGAAGCGCCCGCGGACATTACGGTGGTTGACCCGAATCTCGAATGGACGGTGGAGCCGGAGCGATTCCTGTCGCGCAGCCGCAATACGCCGTTCGCGGGGATGCGGCTTAAGGGGAGGGCGGTGATGACCATCGTCGGCGGTGAGATCGTGTTCGACGGACGGCGAGGTGAACTGCGATGAGTACGGGCGCACGACGCGACGCGATTCTCGCCCTTGCCGATGGGCGCGTCTTCCGAGGGCGCGCCTTTGGCGCGATCGGCGAGACGGTCGGCGAGGTCGTGTTCAACACCGCGATGACCGGATACCAGGAAATTCTCACCGACCCGTCCTACAAGGGCCAGCTCGTCTGCATGACGTATCCCGAAATCGGAAATGTCGGCGTGAACCGCGAGGACGTCGAATCGCGGCGCGTCTACGTCGATGGCTTCATCGTCAAGGAATGCTGGCAGCGTCCGTCGAACTGGCGCTCCGAGATGCCGCTGGGGGAATATCTCGCTCAGGCGGGCATCGTCGGGATCGAAGGAATCGACACACGCGCGCTGGTCCGCCATATCCGCACTCACGGCGCGCAGGAGGCGGTCATCTCCAGCACCGACCTCGACAGCGACGCGCTGGTGCGCAAAGCGAAAGCATCGCCAGGGCTCGTTGGACGCGATCTCGTCAAGGAAGTCACCTGCGCCGAGCCGTACGATTGGGAAATCGGCGGATGGGAGTTGGGCCGGGGCTATGCCCGTCGCGGGCGCGGCGAACTTCGCGATGCGCCGTTGGTCGTCGCGCTGGATTACGGGATCAAGCTCAACATATTGCGCCGGCTCGTATCGACCGGCTTCAGAGTGCGCGTGCTGCCCGCATCGTCGACTGCGGAGCAGATCCTCTCGCACCAGCCCGACGGCATTTTCCTCTCCAACGGCCCGGCGGACCCGGCGGCGCTTCCGTATGCGTACAACGCGGTTGCGGGAGTGCTGGGGCGCAAGCCAATTTTCGGGATTTGCCTCGGCCACCAGATTCTCGGTCTCGCGCTGGGCGGACGCACCTACAAGCTCGACTTCGGCCATCACGGCGCGAATCATCCGGTGATGGATCTTCGCACCGGGCGGGTCGAAATCACCGCGCAGAATCACGGCTTCGCGGTGGAGGCCGAGTCGGTCAAGGAGCGGGCCGACCTATCTCATCTCAATCTGAACGATCGAACCGTCGAGGGATTGCGCGGGCGCGGCGTCCCTTTTTTCTCAGTGCAGTACCATCCGGAGGCATCGCCCGGTCCGCACGACTCGAATTACCTGTTCGCGCGATTCAAACGGATGGTGGAGCTATTCCCGCGCTACGGCGCCGAATCCATCGAACGCATAGCCGCCGAGGAGGCGGTGAGGAAAAACTGACTCGCCGGCGCGCGGCGTAAGGCCGCGAACCGGGAGTGCCGGGAAATCTGAAGTGCCGCTTCGCAAAGATCTCAAATCAGTTCTGCTGATTGGGTCGGGACCGATCGTGATCGGCCAGGCGTGCGAGTTCGATTACTCAGGCACGCAGGCGCTTCGGGCGCTTCGCCAGGAAGGCCTGCGCCTGATCCTGATCAACTCCAATCCCGCCACGATTATGACCGACCCCGAGCTGGCCGATCGCACTTATATCGAGCCGATGACCGCAGGCTCGATCGCCCGAATCATCGAGCGCGAGCGGCCCGGCGCTCTGCTGCCGACGGTTGGCGGGCAGACTGCGCTCAATCTCGCGATCGAGCTGTCCGAGTCGGGTGTGCTCGAGCGCTACGGCTGCGAGCTTATCGGCGCGCGGCTCGACGCGATCAAGAAGGCCGAGGACCGCGAGCTGTTCAAGCGCGCGATGCTCAATATCGGGCTCGAGGTTCCGCGCTCCGCGATCGCGCACTCATTGGACGATGCCGAGGGCGTTCGCGCAACGCTCGGCCTGCCGCTGATTATCCGCCCCTCGCGCACGCTCGGCGGCACCGGCGGATCGATCGCGCGCACCGAGGGCGAATTCCGTTCCAGGGTCGCATGGGGACTCGATATCTCGCCAAGCCACGAAGTGCTGCTCGAGGAATCAATCGAGGGGTGGAAGGAATTCGAGCTCGAAGTGATGCGCGATTGCGCCGACAACGTCGTGATCGTCTGCTCGATCGAGAACCTCGATCCGATGGGCGTGCACACCGGCGACTCGATCACGATCGCGCCCGCCCAGACGCTGACCGACAAGGAATATCAGCTCATGCGCGATGCCGCGCAGAGGATCATCCGCGAAATCGGCGTGGACACGGGCGGCTCGAACATCCAGTTCGCGATCGAGCCGCGCACCGGGCGCATGGTGGTGATCGAGATGAACCCGCGCGTGTCGCGCAGCTCGGCGCTCGCATCGAAGGCGACCGGCTTCCCGATCGCGAAGATTGCGGCGCGTCTCGCCGTCGGCTACCGGCTCGATGAAATCCCCAACGACATCACCAGGATGACGCCCGCCTGCTTCGAGCCGACCATCGATTACGTCGTCACCAAAATTCCGCGCTTCACGTTCGAAAAATTCCGTGGCGCCGTTGACGAGCTGGGCCCGCAGATGAAGTCGGTGGGCGAGGTGATGGCGATCGGCCGCACGTTCACGGAATCCCTTCAAAAGGCGCTGCGGTCGCTTGAGATCGGCTCCTACGGACTGGAGAGCACGCTTGCAGAGCAGGGCCGTGAGCGCGCGCTGGAGGCGCTCCGCGCCCGCATCGCGATGCCGAGCAGCCACCGACTGCACCATCTGGCCGACGCGCTGCGCCTGGGGATGTCGGAGGCCGAGGCGTACGAACTCACGAAGATCGATCCGTGGTTCATCGACGGCATCGCGCGAATCGTTCAGGCGGAGCGCCGCGCCGCGAGCGAGCCGCTTTCGGCCGAGTACTTCCGCGAATTCAAGGCGATGGGATTTTCCGATCGGCGAATCGCCGATCTCAGGCGAACGGACGAGCCGGAGATCGCCGCACGCCGGCGCGAGTCGGGCGTGATGCCGGTCTTCAAGACAGTCGATACCTGCGGCGCCGAGTTCCAGGCGTACACGCCGTATCTCTACTCGACATACGAAGGCGAGGACGAAGCACCGCCCGATGACCGGCGCAAGGTGATGATTCTCGGCGGCGGGCCGAACCGGATAGGGCAGGGGATCGAGTTCGACTATTGCTGCGTCCACGCGAGCCTCGCACTCAAGGAGGCGGGCTTCGAGACGATCATGGTCAACTGCAATCCCGAAACCGTCTCGACCGACTACGACGTCTCGGACCGCCTCTACTTCGAGCCGCTCACGTTCGAGGATGTCATCGCGATCGCCGAGCGCGAGAAGCCGCTCGGCGTGATCGTGCAATTCGGAGGGCAGACGCCGCTCAAGCTGGCGGTGCCGCTCGCGAAGGCCGGCGTTGCGATTCTCGGCACGAGTCCCGATGCGATCGATCGCGCCGAGGATCGCGAGCGCTTCAACGTACTGGTGGAAAAGCTCGGTCTCAGGCAGCCCAAAGGGGTGCTCGCGCGCAGCCTCGATGAGGCCGTCAGGGGAGCGGCGCGAATCGGCTACCCGGTTCTCATCCGGCCCTCCTACGTGCTCGGCGGGCGCGCGATGGAAGTGATTGTCGACGAGTCGGCGCTGCGCCGTTACGTCGCGCAGGCTTTCGAAGCCTCCGAGCGCCATCCGCTGCTGATCGACCGATATCTCGACGGCGCGATCGAGGTCGATGTGGACGCGATCTCGGACGGAGAGACGGTCGTGATCGGCGGAATCATGGAGCACGTGGAACATGCCGGGATCCACTCGGGAGACAGCGCGTGCGTCCTGCCGCCACGAACGCTCACGCCCGAGATCCAGCGCGGGCTTGCGGATCAGACCCGGATGCTCGCGCGCGAACTCGGCGTCGTCGGGCTGATCAACGTCCAGTACGCGATTTATCGCGGCGAGATTTACATCCTCGAGGTGAACCCGAGAGCATCGCGCACGATTCCGTTCGTGAGCAAAGCAATCGGCGTCCCGCTCGCGAAACTCGCCTCGCTAATCATGACCGGAAAGACGCTGCGCGAACTCGGCTTCGCCACCGAGCGCGTGCCGGTCCACCTCGCGGTCAAGGAATCCGTCTTCCCGTTCGCGCGCTTCCCGGGGGTCGATACCATTCTCGGTCCCGAGATGAAATCGACCGGCGAGGTCATGGGCATCGACATGTCGTTCGCGATGGCCTTCGCCAAGGCGGAGCTGGCCGCATCCTCGGACCTGCCCGCTGCGGGCCGGGTCTTCATCAGCGTGCGCGATGAAGACAAGGCCGAGCTTGCCCCGATCGTGGACGGGCTCACGGCGATGGGCTTTGATTTGATCGCGACGCGTGGCACCGCGCGTTACATCGAGGGCCTCGGCCATCCGTGCGAGCCGGTCAATAAGGTCTTGCAGGGCAGTCCGCACGTGGTCGATCGGATGCGCGAGGGCAAAATCGCGATGGTGATAAACACGCCCGACGCGAGCGGCACCGCGGACTCGTTTTCGATCCGGCGAACCGCTCTGGAGCTCAGGCTGCCGTACTTCACGACGATGGCGGGCGCGCAGGCGGCGGTCGAGGGAATCAAGGCTCTCAAGCGCGAGCGCATGGAAGTCCGCGCCCTTCAGGATTATCATCCCCGCTGATCCGCCTTGGCCGCTCCCAGAGCCGATGCGCGCAAGTTCACAGCGGCCCGCAAGGAAGGCTGACGAGGCCCGCGCGGGCGCCAGCCCTGCGCCGTGGACCCTCGATACCCCGGTCGCCGCGCTCGCGGGAATCGGCCCCAAGCGCGCCGCCGCCCTTGCCGATCGCGGTATCGCGACGCTCCAGGACCTCGTGTTTCATCTGCCTGCGCGCTATCAGGACTGGCGCGCGCGGGTTGCGCTTCGCGATCTCGCGGCCGGAACAATCGCTGTCGTCGAAGGACAGCTCGGCGACATCAAGGAACGGCCGATGCGGGGCGCGCCGTGGCGGCGGCTCGCCAGCGGATTGCTGACCGAAGACGGCGGCGCGCAAATCCGCCTCGTGTGGTTCAATCTGCCCGCGTACATGCGGGGACGGATGCCGTCGGGCGATCGCGTGCTTGCGCACGGCCGCGTCGCAGCGAACTCCGAGGGCTCGCTCGAAATCGTCCAGCCCGAATTGTTCGCACTGTCATCCGGCGAGCCGCCGCCGATTCGAGCGGTGTACGGTCTGCCCGCTGGCGTGCCGCAACGCCTGTTCTCGAACCTTGTCGCGCAGGCGCTCGACGCGATCGGCCATGAGATTTCGGGCGCGGTGCCTGACGATCTGCGCACTGAGTACCTGCCAATTGGCGAGGCTTTGCGAATGCTCCACAGCCCGCCGGCCGATGCGAACCTGGATCTGTTGCAGGATGGCGAATCGCCGGGTCATCTCGCACTCGGATTCGACGAGCTGTTCGCATTCGAGCTGGCGCTCTCGATCGAACGGGCGCGATCCGCGCGGCGCAAAGGAATCGCCCTCGACGAGGCGCTGAGCCTCAGTACGCGATGGCTCCGGGAGCTGCCGTTTGCGCCGACCGCATCGCAGGCGTGCGCGATCGATGAGATCGCCGCCGACCTTGCGCAGCCGGGCCAGATGAACCGGATGCTGATGGGCGACGTCGGCAGCGGGAAGACGTTGGTCGCATTCTGGGCTGCGCTGCGCGCGGTCGAGTGCGGGTACCAGGCCGCGATGATGGCGCCCACCGAATTGCTTGCCGAGCAGCACTTTGCGAGCTTCCAACGCCAGTGCGGCTCGCTGGGGGTCACGAGCGCTTTGCTGACGGGCGGCATCGGCGATTCGGCACGCTCCTCGATTCTGCGCGGGCTGGCTTCAGGAGCTATCGCGATGGTCTTCGGCACTCACGCGCTCATCCAGGAGCGCGTGCGCATCGCAAAGCTCGGCCTCGGCGTAATCGACGAGCAGCATCGCTTCGGCGTGTTCGATCGGGCGCGGCTCAAAGCCCTTGGGCCGGCGGCAAACGTTCTGATGATGACGGCGACGCCGATTCCGCGAAGCCTCGCGATGAGCCTCTTCGCCAATCTGGACGTTTCCTTCCTCGATGAGCTTCCGCCCGGGCGAACTCCGGTCACGACCGAGATTTTCACCGAGGACGACCTCGAGCGGGTGGACACGCTCGTCCGCGGGGAGATCGAGCGCGGCAATCGCGCCTATTACGTACTCCCCATGATCGATTCCCCGGAGGAGGAAATTCGCTCCGTCGCCGCGATGGCGAAGCGGCTGGCGCGCGGGCGGCTTGCGAATTTCAGGGTGGGCACGATGCACGGGCGGATGCGCGCGGCAGAAAAGGATCGCGTGATGCGCGAGTTCCGCGATGGCGCCATCGACGCGCTCGTCTCCACCACCGTGGTCGAAGTGGGAATCGACGTGCCCGAGGCGACCGTCATTGTTATCGTCGGGGCGGAGCGTTACGGGCTGGCCCAACTGCATCAGTTGCGGGGCAGGGTAGGGCGCGGCGCTGTGCCGTCGCGATGCATCCTGGTCGCATCGCGCGACGCCGATGAGAAGGCGCGCGATCGCATCCGGGTGATGGCCTCGTGCGCGACCGGCGCCGAGGTCGCCGAGGCCGATCTCAAGATGCGCGGGCCGGGCGATTTGCTCGGTGCGCGTCAGGCCGGCGCGCTTCCGCTGCGTTTCGTGCACCTGATTCGCGATTGGCGTCTGATCGAAAAAGCGCGCACGATGGCGGATGAGTGGCTGCGCCGCGACCCGCGCCTCGAGAGTCCATCATCGGAAGGCGCGCGCGCGGCGCTCAGGCGCATGCTCTCGCTCGGCTTCAGTCTGGCCGACGTCGGCTGAAGGTTCGGCTGGCAGTCTTCAGGGAAATGGCCCGACAGTCGAAACCTCGGAATGAAAAGCCGCGCGGCGGCGCTATCCCGACGCGCCGCGAATTCTCCGCCGGAGGACTGGTGTGGCGGCGCGGCGCCCGTGGCGGAATCGAGGTCGCGATGATTCGGCCCGAGGGGTCGTCCGCGTGGGCGCTGCCCAAGGGCCATGTCGAACAGGGCGAAAGCATGCAGGAAGCCGCGGTGCGCGAGGTCGGCGAGGAGACCGGGCTTAAGGTCGGCGTGGTCGAGAAATTGGGCGACGTGTCGTACGTCTTTTCCTGGCGCGACGAGCCGGGCGGGCCGCTCACGCGAATCTTCAAGCGGGTGCGCTTTTTCCTGATGCAATTTGCCGGCGGCGACTCGGGCCGTCACGACCACGAGATCGAGGAAGTTGCGTGGCTCGACATCGACGAGGCGATCCGGCGCGCCACTTACAAGAACGAGCGCACGCTCATCGAGACCGGGCGTCAGATTCTGCGCGCGCGAGGCGTCGGCGAATAGCGCCGGACGGTCGCGCCGCCGTCCATCGCCCCGGCGGGCGCTCACGACACCATACTCGATCGTAGAGCTGACAGTCCAAAGTAGACCGCCTCAATGACTATCGAGCCCTTACTCAATTCCAACAGCGATTCGGGCATTGCCTACCGTGGCGATCATTGAACTATGCTTCCAAGGGGATGCGTGATGGAAGAAGCTGCGGGACAAAAGCGTTTTAGGTGGCGGCGGCTGCTGTTGTACGTGGTTGCGGGCAATCTCATCCTTTTTGCGCCTGCGGCATTCTTGGAACCAGACCTGTGGCTGTTGGCGTACTTGGCCGCTGTACTAATCATCAGCCTCATCTGGATTGGTTTACTGGTGAAGAATGCAATTGCAAGAAGAACCCGCCGCTGGGTCCCAACTTTGTCGATGCTCCTCTTGGGTTGGACAATTTCCGCGGTTCTGGTGACAAATCAAAGCGGAATCCGAAACGTTGTCAGATGGGTCGTATTTTCGAAGTATTACAAGGCCAGGGTTCTGGCAGAAGCTGTACCTACAGAAGGGGAGCTGAAGCATACTGAATGGGACGGTTGGGGCTGGGCCGGACAGGACACCACGGTCTACGTTGTTTTTGATCCGAGTGATTCTCTGTCAGCCGCCGCAGATAAGGGCCAGTCTGGCCGGTTCAGCGGCATACCCTGTGAGGTCTCTGTTGTACGTCGCCTCGAAAGGCACTGGTACGCCGTTGAGCTTTATACGGACGAGCTCTGGAGCCGATGTTATTGATGAAGTAATAGTGCGAAGGGGTTGAGGGCCACTTGGAGTCAACACTGCGCTGAGCCCCGGTGGATCCCAGCAGCAGCCTGGTCAACGCCGACACCTACGATCCTGCGGGCGCCGTGACGCAAATTTCGCCGCTCGCGTTTCCGTATCAGTTCGCCGGGTCTGAGTGATCGGTGATGGGCGCGCCGGCGATGCGGCTTGACTGCCAGAGCGCCGCCATCAGCGGTCGCGATTGCGCGGCGCCGTCGCCGATCGCGATCAGGACCGCATCGCCACGGCATTCGATGGCGTGCGGCGCCGAGCCGGGTAACCGCCCGAGCACGTCCGCATAAACTGCGCCGAAGCGCGCGGCGGACTCCGCATCGCCGAACGCGATCATCCACAAGACGGTCAAATCGTGTCCCTTGCGCAGCATGACCATCCGGTCGGCGCTCCATCGCGATGCGAGCCGTACATCGGCCGAGTCCTTTCCCAGGTTGCGCTCGAGAATCACGCGGATGAACAACTCGCCGTACGTGTCATCATCGGCCTTGGTCCAGCCCGCCATCACTCCCTGGTATCCATCGAGTGAGATTTGAGGCGGCGGGGTGAGATGATCGAAGTAGTATTCGGGATGGAGTATCTGATGGCTGGAGAGCGGCGGCGTCCGGTAAAGCTCATCGACTTTGCTCCAGCCGCCGCGCCGATAAGCCTCCGCTACGAAGCGGACGCCGTCGGTGTACTGGAACACCATCGGCGCGCTGACGCCCAGCGGGGTTCCCGCGGCCTGCGCGGCGAACAGTTGCGGCATCTGGTCCATGCGCGACACCAGGGCGTCGAGAGTCGACCGGTCCATCCTGCCCGCGATGCAGCCGAAGCCCGCGATTGTCGCATCGCCCTCCGCCACTGACTTGAGTGCAAGCCCGCGATCGTCGTCATCCTTGACCGCATCGAGCTTCTTCTCCAGCTCGAAGTGCTGGTCCTGAAGCGCGTGAGTCAATTCGTGCCCGAGCAGCATCTCGCCGACGTAATCGCGCTGGGCCACGAACTGGGTAGCACTGGTCCAAAATCCGAGGTCGGCTGCGCCCTCGATGAGCACCATCTGCTTGCCGTAAGGGTCATAGAATCCGGCGACCTGGTTCTTGAGAAGCTTCAGCGTCTCCGCCTTGAGGTCCATCCCGGCGGGATAAAGCCCCACCGCCGCGCCCGCCGCGCCATCGACTGCAATCTGTTCGTCGGTGTAGTCGTGCGCGAGATCGTCCTCCATCATGCGCTCGGCCTCATCGGCCGTTTTGACGGTCATCGGCACCTGCTGCTTGAAGCGCAGTTCGCGGACCTTTTGGATCGCATCGACGACGCCCGCCGCCTTGGGCTCATCGATGCGCCCTCCGCGCACCACCGTGTATGCGCATCCGGCGACCGCAAGCGCGCCCGCGATCAGCACGAGCGCTAGCCGCCGATGGAGCAGGGCGCAGCGGAATCGCAGCTTCATTCGGTGATAATCACGACGGGAAGGCCGAGGCGCGCGGTGCGTGCGGCGCGCGATTCAGCTTCGGACCGATCCGAGAACGCGCCCATGCGCACGCGGTAATAGCGACGGCTCTCCGCAACCACCGAGTCGATATGCACGTCGGGGTACCGGGTCGCGATCTGGTCGCGCAGGCGCGATGCGTTCGATGAACTCGCGAACGATCCGACCTGGACGTAGTATCGCGGCGGCCCGATCGGCCGCGAATTCGGCGGCGCACTCAGGAGATCGATCCGAACCCGTGCGGTGCCGGGGCCGACCATTCCGATCAACCGCGCCGCCTTCTCCGATAGATCGATTTTGCGCCCCTTCACGAACGGGCCGTGATCGTCGATCGTCACCTCGACCGATCGGCCGTTGTCGAGATTCGTCACCATCACGCGGCTCCCGAGCGCATAGAGCATCGATGCGGCCGTGAGTTCATCCTCGTGATAAACCGCGCCGCTCGATGTCCTGTGTCCGTCGAAGCCGGGACCGTACCACGATGCGACTCCGACTACGGGCGCGGACGGCGCTCCCTGTGTGGCAGCGGGCGGCTGCGCGGGCGGAGGCGGAGCGCTGCGAACCAGCGAGCACGCGGCGGCGGATATGCTGATAGCCAGCGCCAAGCCGGCGCGCCGCAATAGTTCGCCCCCTCTCCCTCGCCCCACCGCCACGGCCATCCCACGATTATAGGTAGCTGCGCGCCGCGGCTTAAGGGGCCTCTGTTAATCGGTTTTTTCCTCTCCCCGGCGGGAGAGGATAAAGGAGAGGGACCTTGCGCAGCGCGCTCATCATTTCGAGCGCGCGATTAAAGTATTGCCTGCGCAGTTGTCCGGTCACAGATTCGCGGCGCACCAGACATCCGCGCCACGAAGCGGTCCCTCACCCATACCCTCTCCCAGCTACAGGGAGAGGGCTCAGAATGCCGCCTCTCCAACCGACGGCAAATGAAACCCGTCCGTTGCTGTTGATCGATCCCCGCCTGGGCGCTTCGGAGCGCCGCCGAGCCGTGGTAGCATCGCGATGACTGCAACGGTCGCCAATCCCCGCGAATCTATGCTGCGGACACGGCAGGAGTTGGAGGAAATCGAGGCGCGCACGCTGGCGCCGTACGCGATGCTCTCGCGGTTGAGCCGCGGCCGGCGCATCGCGGAACCCGACCATCCGATTCGCACCGTCTTCCAGCGCGATCGCGACCGGATTATCCACTCGGCAGCCTTCCGCCGCCTCGAATACAAAACCCAGGTCTTCGTTAATCACGAGGGCGATTACTACCGCACCCGGCTTACGCACACGCTCGAAGCGGCGCAGATCGCGCGCACGGTGGCGCGCGCGCTCGGCCTCAATGAGGAACTCGCCGAGGCGGTCGCGCTCGCGCACGATCTCGGCCATACGCCGTTCGGGCATGCCGGCGAAATCATGCTGAACAGCCTGATGCAGCCGCACGGCGGCTTCGACCACAACGCGCAGAGCCTCCGCACCGTGGACTGGATCGAAGTCCGCTACCCGCGCTTTCGCGGGCTCAACCTGAGCTTCGAGGTCCGCGAGGGAATCATCAAGCACTCCGATTTCAGGGAGCGCCCGGCGGCGCGCGAGTTCGACCTCTCGGCATTTCCGTGCCTCGAGGCGCAGATCGTCGATCTCGCCGATGAGATCGCATACCTCGCCCACGATGTGGACGACGGGCTGAAGGCGCAGATGCTGACGGTCGAGAATCTGAACGGCTCGGCGCTGTATCGCGATGCGGCTGCGGGGGCGCGCGAGGCAGACCCGGCGGGGGTGGGCCGCGTGGAGCGCTACCAGACCGTCATCAGGATGATCGATGCGATGTCCACCGATCTGATGACGCACATCGCCGCGGAAATCGAGCGGGCCGGCATCGGGAGCGTCGATGACGTCCGGCGGGCGGGCAGGGCGCTCGCATCGTTCTCGCCGGTCATGGCGGAGAAGGTCGAGGAACTCAAGGAGATCATGCGCGAGCGCCTCTATCGCCATTACCGGGTCAGCCGGATGACGGAAAAAGCGGGCAGGGTGCTCGCGCGCCTGTTCGAGACCTACATGGCCGAGCCTCGCCAGATGCCCGAACACATCCTTGCGCGCGCCGAGCGCGACGGCGAGGCAATCCCGCGCGTGGTCGCGGATTACATCGCCGGGATGACCGATCGATTCGCACTCGACGAATATCGCAAACTGTTCGACCCCGATGAGCGAGTCTGAGGACGGCAGACGCCCCCCATCGAATCGACGACGCCGCTCGCTCATCATCCGGCGCGACGACCATATCGGCGATTCCGTGGGAAGCGCGTTCCTGCGCGCGCCCGAGTCGCAGGGCGATGAGATCCTGGAGCGCATCGGGGAGTACCTCGGCGCGCAGATCAAAATCCTCAAGGCGGTTTTCTCAGCGGAGCAGATAGAGGTCGATGTCGAGGCGCGCGGATGGCCGCAGGAGGGTGCGCGGCTGGCCGCCGCGGCGCGAGACTTGCACGGGAAGGGCGCACGGCGAAACGCGATCGCGCTATACCGCGAGGCGATCGAGATCGACCCGCTGAACGCGCAGGCGCTGGCGGGCCTCGGGCAGGCGCTCGCCGAGCAGAACCATCACGAGGCCGCCCTCGATGCGCTCACGCGGGCGCGCGAATTCGGCGGCGACAGCGCCGAGCTGCTGGCGGCGATGGCGCGGGCCGCATCGCGCATCGATCGGCAGTCCGCGGCGCTGGAGTATGCGCAAGCCGCGCTCAAGCTCGATCCGGGGAGCTTCCCCGCGCGCCGCCTGCTCCGTCAGTTGGGCGCGTCAGCGGAGCCGCCGAAAAGCGCTCCCGATGCGCCGCGCCCCCGCCGCGAATAGCAGGATGCAGAGAAGGTCGCGGTCGAGGTGCGCCGGCCGCGCCTTTCTTTATTCTCTCCCTCGGTCTTTTCCGGCGGAGAATTTTTTTTACCCTTGTATCTCTGATTCATCCGTTCAGGATGGGGATGAACTTGTGCGCGGCAGGCCGATTAACCCTGGGTCGGAACAGATCGCGGGAGAGCGAGGGTCGCCGCGCACGTATCGGCAGGTTGAAGCCCGAACAGTCGCCGGAGCCGGCCGGGGTCGAGCTCTCCCCCGGTCTTTCCCGGCGGAGAATATTTTTTTTTACTCTCTCCCCCGGTCTTTTCCGGGGGAGAATAAAAGAGGGGGTGCTCTTCTTTGTCCGACGCCGTCAGCGCAGATTGCGCCGCGTAGCCGGTGCAATGGTCAGTGCGAAAATAAGCGCCCCGGCAATCGCCGTGACGAGGGCATATTCTCCGCGGGTATACTCGACGATGGCCCCGATGCCAGCGAGCGCGCTGATCGACCAGTATGCAGTTTCGCGCATCGACATTCCTCCTCAGATGCGCCTCTCGCTCGACATATACCGCCGGGGATCGCGCCACTCAAGCTCGTCGTGGCGAGAGCGCGATTCGGACTGGTGGCAACACGAAGTGATCGGGAGTGCTGGTGCAGTGGCTAGCTAGGATCGGGAGGAGACCAGGAGCTACGCCCGTTTCTCGACCGCTCTCTCTTCTAGTCGCTTCGAGATTGTGGCGAGTTCGGCCGGTTTGAATTCATGCACCATTAGGTCTCTCTTGAGGGCGTCCATGGCCGTGGTGACGCTGGGGGAGAGATGGCCACCCTGTAAGCCGTAATGTCGGAGCTCAAACGCGATGAAGTCGGCCGCCTGAATGGGCGCAACGGCAGCGCTGGAGACGAATTTTCTGCTTACCATGAGCTGTTTCTTATCGAAGCTCCTTTGTAGCCCGTCAAAGATTCTAAGGGCGCGACTTTCGAATCCCTTCTTCTCATCGAAGAAAAAAGCCGCGGGCACGCGCCCGGCAAAACCGCCGTAGTAGAGCAGCCGCCACTGCATCATGAGCGCCTGCTCAAACAGTAGATAATAGCGATCCTTCAGGCGCCGTTTCCGGATAGGCTCACTGAACGCGCAATTGTAATTGCGCGTCGAGACCAACGCCGCAAACCCGGTTAGTGTGCGTTTCTTGATCGTCTGGGCCAGGCGAATCACGCATTCATCTTTGCGAGCCTTCGACCACGTTGCCTTCTTGGCGAGCGCATAGAAATTGCCCGTGCGGAAGTCGTCCTCGAGCCCGGGCGATAGCTCACGTAGTCTCAATTCCCGAAGGACCCTTCGCCACTCGGAGGAGAAAGTCTTCCATTGCCCTTGCTCGGCCAGATATCCGCCGAAAGAAGCAAAAGAGGAGCGATCGTCGGTCCCGCTCTCGTCGCCATAGGACTCAAGCATGATTGGGTACCTCTAAGGGGCGCGGCGCCCACCACCTGTCATTCTCGCGCCGGTGATTTTCCGGCGCAGAGAATCCCGGATCCGGGATTCCTCGCGCGCCAGGCACGCGCGGGAATGACACCACAGAAGGCCGCGCATCCATCGCGGCTTGGCACCACTTCCGCGACCGGGCCGCCCGTGCGCCAGGAGTCTGGAGCGCGATCCTAGCGCAACCGCCGAGGCTTTACCAGCTAGTTTACATAATATCTCTTATGCGAACTGAATTGTGGGCGAGTCGAAATCGCGGGCCCAGCCTTAGAATGGGTGCGCCGGCGGCCCGCGGCGAGGCGGCAGACACCCTCACCCTTTCCCTCTCCCGTATCGAAAAACGGGAGAGGGAACGGACGGCGCCAATGGCGCGCTACCCTTCTCTGGAAGATCGCCCCGGCGGCCCGTATCATTGAGGGCTATGGTTAATCGGCATAGACGCTCGGCTCTGCGATTGGGACTGCTCGTGCTCACGACCGGACTTGCGCTCTCGGCGCTCATCCCGCCTCCGCGCGCATCCGCGCAGTCGAGCGAGGCGACGCCGGCGGCCTCCGCCAGCCCCGCATCGCGCGACGACGAGGTGAAGGCCTACCTGCAAAAGCGGTTCCGAATAGCGACGCTCGAGCAGATGAGCCTCGGACCCATGACCCCGACGCCGCTGCCGGGAATCTTCATGCGTACTCTCACCGTCACGAATCCCAGGGGAATACCCGCCAGCGTGACGCTGTTCAGCGACCAGGATCAGACCAAGGTGATCGTCGGGCAGTATTTCGACCTGAACCAGGAGGCATGGGGACGCGCTGACCTCAAGCCGCTGCATCTCGACGATCGCCCCGTGCTCGGCCCCGCCGATGCGCCGGTCACGCTGATCGAGTTCGCCGACTTCGAATGTCCGTTCTGCGCGCATGCCTTCGGCGCGGTCGAGACGCTCGTCAATACGACCTACAAGGGCAAGGTGAAGCTCATCTTCAAGAACTATCCGCTTCCCGGCCATCAGTGGGCGTGGCCCGCGGCGACGGCGGCGGAATGCGCGCGGGTCCAGAATCCAGCGCTCTTCTGGGACTTCGCGCGGTTCTTCTACACCAATCAGCCGACCATCACGCAGGCGAACGTGCAGCAGCAGGCCGACGCCGAGGCGCGCAAGCTCTCGCTCGATCAGAAGCTCTTCGATGCGTGCATGAACGGCAGCAGCGCCGCCGATCGGGTGAGCCAGGACATGGCGGATGCCAACGCGGTCCACGTGATGCAGACTCCGACGTTCTTCATCAACGGCATCCCGGTGGTCGGTCTTCCCGAGGGTCGCGTGTTCGACTTCGTGATCGGATCGGAACTCGCGTCCAGCGGGCACGCATCGAAGTAGCGGAGCGGACCCCCTTCCTTCCCTTCCCCCGCAACTGAACGCGGGGGAAGGGAAAGAAAAAAAATAGTGGCGCGGGCCGCCGTGCCCGCGGTCGATGCGCGGGCGCTTTGCCTGCGCGACATTTCAGATTCTTCTGAGGCTAAGCGCGGAGCGGAGCGGGCACCCCCTCCTCTGTCCTCCCCCATATCAAAAAATGGGGGAGGAAGTTTTGGAGAAATCCCCATATCGAAAAATGAAGGAGGAAAAGAGAGGCCCGGTCAGTGCGCGGCGGGGGATGGCTGCGCTGATGCGGCCGGCTTGGGCGCCTCGGACGCCTCCAGCGGCGACGCACCGAGCATCGCGAGCGACTCCGTGACCTCATCGCGCTCGCGCGCGTACGGATGAGCAATCAGGAACTCGCGGTAGGCCGCGATTGCGGCATCGGGGTGGCCCTGTTTGGCAAGGACGCGGGCCGCGCCGAGTTCCGCATCGGGCTGCTCCAGTCCGCCCGCCATCGCGGCCTGCTTGTAGGCGCCGATCGCCTTGTCGAGATCCCCCATCCGCTCGTACACGACGCCGAGATCGAGCCGCGCGAGACTGTTGAAGGCGGGATCGTGCTCGTTTGCGATAAACGCGATGAAGGAGTCGCGCGCGTGGGGCAACTCGTTCAGCGCGAGGTATGCGGTCCCCGCGTAGAAGCGCGCAAGCCGCCCCACCCTGCGGTTGGGCTCATCGGCGGCGAGCTTCAGGAATTGCTCCTCGGCCGCCTTGTATTGCCTGGAATTGAGCGCGGCGAGCGCGTTTGAGAACCGTTCGCCTGCGGCGCGGTCGCGGCTGCGCTCGTAGGCGAAGGTCGCGATTACGATGAGGCACCCGGCGAGCACGATGCCCGCCGAGATGAGCAACTGGCGCCAGTTGTCGGCCAGGAAATCGCGCACGCTCCCGACGAAGGTCACGAACTCGTCGGGCTGCTTCAGCTCTTTGCGCTTAATCTTGTAATGGGTCGGCGGCATCGCGCCATCTCAGGGCATCGCCGCCCGTCAGTCGTGTGTCGGCAACGGGGGAGCGTCGAGCGCGCTCACATCTTGTACTTGAAATCGTCGGGCGACATCCGCTCCAGGATTTCCGCCCACTTGTCGCGCGACACGCCGGCCAGGTTCTGGTCGGTTGCGCCGGGCTCGGCTTCGGTTTCGCGCAGCTCGCTGGAATCCTCGAGCACCTTCTTCGCCACGTAAATTGGCGACTTGGTGCGCAGCGCAATCGCGATCGCATCGCTCGGGCGCGAGTCCAGCTCGAGCGCCCTGCCCTCGCGCGTCTTGAGCATGATGCGTGCGTAGTAGGTGCTTTCGCGAAGCGCGGTGATCTCAGCCGCCTCGACGGTTGCGCCGAGTTCCGCGAGCAGGTTGCGCAGCAGGTCGTGCGTCATCGGACGCGGCGACTTGATACCCTCGCGCTCGGTCGCAATCGCGGTCGCCTCCAGCGGACCGACCCAGATCGGCAGATTGAGCTTGTTGTCGGGGTCCTGCAGCACCACGATGGGCATCTTGGTCGAGGGGTCGAGCGCAATTCCGCCCACCATCATGAGAATGAAATCTTCCCTTTGACCGGCCATATAAGTGCTCGCTGGAGGCTGCCTCTCCCGGGCGGCGCGATCGAATTTCGCGCTGCGCTTACTGCCTCTTGATTTAATCTTGGCCCAAACGCGCTCTGTGGTCAACTGAAGCAGTCGGCGGGCGGCCCGAAGCCAGGTTTTCAGCCGGCCACCAGCCGGTCGACTACGCGATAGAGCTGGTTGAGATTGCGGCATTCTTCCACCATGTCGCAGTGAGCGGCGTAGCGCTCCATCTCGCTATCGCCGAACCCCCAGGTGTTGCGGGCCTCCGGATTGAGCCAGATGACTTTCTTCGCGCGCTGTCGGATTTCGCGCAGGCACCAGTCGTGCGGGAGGTTGTAGTTGTTGCGCGCATCGCCGAGCACGATGACCGTCGTGCGCTTGTTCACCGAGCCGAGATGGTCCGCGATGAAGCTGCGGAAGGCGTGGCCGAAGTTGGAGTGGGCGTAGACGTTGATCACGTCGCCCTTGAGCGCGACGTCGAGCGCGTTCTTCACGTCGTTGGTGCGGAAATGCTCGGTCACCTCGCCGATGTCGGAGACGAAGATGAAGCTGCGCACGCGCGAGTAAAGGTCCTGGAGCGAGTAGACGAACTGGAGCATGAAGCGCGATGCGTTTCGCACCGAGTCGGAGACGTCGCAGAGGATCACCACCTGCGGCTTCTCTTTCTTGCGGCGTTCGAAGCGGAGCTTGAAGGGGACGCCGCCGCAATCGAGGTTGTGGCGGAGCGTGCGCTTGATGTCGAAGCGGCCGCGCTTGGCGCGCTTTCGCCGCACGGTGATCGCATTCTTCAAGCGCTGCGCGAGCTTCTGCACCGCCTCGTACATCTTGCGCAGCTCTTCCTCGCTTAAGTAGTAGAAGCTTCTCTCGCCGATCTGGTTCATCCGCTGGTCTTCGCGGGCGCGCAGGTTGCGCTTCTCGCGTTCCATGCGGACGTAGCGGCGGATGATGTCCTCCAGCGCCTTGAGCCTGCGCTCGAGGTACTCCTCCATCCGCGCCTTCATCGCGGGGCCAAGCCCCATCTTCTCGAGCTGCTCGCGCAGTTCCTTTATTTCGCGCTCGATCCGGTCGAGCCCGAGCGCCCGGGCCAGGGCGCGCGCAAAGTAGTTCTCCTCGATGGTGCGCTCGATGCCCGAGAGCCTCACCGCGCGCGATGCCTGGCGGATTCGCCTCTCGAGTTCGCCCGAATTGTCCGCCAAAAGCTGGCGCGCGAGTTCGGAGAGATTCTTGCCCTCCTTCTTGAGCATCTCTTCGACCTCGTCGAGGAACTCCTGGAATTCCTTGTCCGACATCGAGAGCGCATCCTGAACCGCCTTGCTCGCCTGCTTGATGATTTCGCCGAGGCCCGAGAAATAGACGTCGAACAGCTCCTCGAAGAGCGGCAGCTCGCTTGCGCGCTTGACCATCGTCGCCCGCAGCGCAGAGCGGAACGCATCGCGCTCCGCGAGCCCGGTCACCTCCGATGCGCTGAACGCATCGAGGGTCTCCGCGAGCGAGACGCGCACGCCGTTCTCGCGGAGCAGATTCGCGAATTCGATCAGCTTTTCTTCCATCTGCTAGTCGCCGCCGCCTCGCCGCCCCCTGCCCCGCCTGCGCCGCCCCCCTCTGCTAATCCTCAGAGTAACCGCTCAGACGCGCCGGGCGCGAGACCCTTTTCAGGCGCGCAGGGTGACCGCTCGGGCACGCCTCGCGCTCAGTTCAGCAAATCCTTGTCGCTGCTGCCGGCCGCCTCGGCGCCGCGGCGAGCGCGCACGCGCCTCAAGTAATCCTTTAACTCTTCCTGCGCCTTCCGGACGTCGCCCTCGTACTTCACGATCGTGTCGAGCGTCTCGTTCACCAGGTCCTGGTCGAGGCTCTGGACGTTGAGCAGCGTCAGCGCCTTGACCCAATCCAGCGTCTCGCTGATGCCTGGCATCTTCTTGAGGTCGAGCTTGCGCAGGGACTGCACGACGGTGACGACTTCCTCGCCGAGCTTCTGCGCCGCCTCGGGCACCTTGAGGCGGACGATCGCGATTTCCTGCGCGCGATCGGGAAAGTCGATGTACAAGTGGAGGCATCGGCGCTTGAGCGCATCCGACATCTCGCGCGCGTTGTTGGACGTGAGAATCACCAGCGGGATGTGCTTGGCGTGGAGCGTTCCGAGCTCGGGCACGGTCACCTGGAAGTCCGAGAGCAGCTCGAGCAGGAACGCCTCGAACTCCGCATCCGCCTTGTCGATCTCGTCGATCAGCAGGACGGTGGTCTGGTCGCTGGTGATGGCCTTGAGGAGCGGGCGCGGCAGCACGAAGCGCTCCGAGAAGAAGACCTCATCCTCGTGCGCGATTCGGTCAACCGCCTGCTTAAGCCCCTTCGCATCGACCAGCACCTCGCTGATCTTGTCCTTCAGTATCTGCGTGTACAGGAGCTGCTTGGCGTACTCCCACTCGTAGAGCGCCTTGGCCTCATCGAGCCCCTCGTAGCACTGGAGGCGGATCAAGTCGTGGCCGAGCGCGAGCGCGAGCACCTTGGCCAGGTCGGTCTTGCCGACGCCGGCGGGACCCTCAACCAGGACCGGCTTCTGGAGCGAGCATGCCAGGTAGATGACCGTGGCGATTCGCCGGCTTGCGATGTACTTGTGCTTGGCGAACCGCTCGATTACGTCGTCGATCGATGAAAACATCCATCCTCCTCGCCGGACGCGGCGTGCGCCCGCCGTCAGGCAGGTAATCGAATTTCAATATCACGGGCGCCCGCACCGAGGAAACCGGCATCTGGCCGTGGCGCGCGGTCGAGTCAAAATGACGCGCTACTTCTTTCTGAGGGTGGCGATCCAATCCGGGTTGTCCGTGTACTTCCGAATAGATCGGCGAAGGCCGCGGAATTTGATTACCAGCCCAACAATCAGGATAGCCGCGCACGCGGAGAACCAGAGCACAGGCAAAGGGACAGTACCCCCTCTCGCGTAGCGTGAGCTAGCGTAAAGCAACGCGAGGATACCCAACTGCAGAAGGACGCCTCCCAGAATACTCACCCGGTTGCTCCCCCCTCGATAAGCTCGATCACCGACTATCGCTTCTTTGTCACTGCAGCGCGCACCATCGGGTTGTAACGTCTCATGCCAGCTTAATCTCCTCTTTCGCGTAGCGGTCGGTCAGCCGCTTTATCAACTGATGCCTGGCCTTCTCGATATCCGCGCTGCGCGAAACCCGCAGCAACACCGCCATCCCTACGGCGCCTGCGCTTACGCTCCGGAAGTACACCGAGGGTGCGTGTCCGCTGTCGCCGCTGTTCGCCGCCTTCATGACGTCGCACGCGACCTCGGTAGTAATGCGTTCGACTTTATCGAGATCGCTGCCTGCCGCGACGGTTAGATCGATTTCGACACTGAGCGCTCCTTCCGGCGTCCGCAGGTTTGTGACGATCGCATCGACCAACTGCGAGTTCGGGACCACCACCACGCTGTCGTTCATCATGCGGAATCTGCTGCTGCGCCATCCAAGCTGGCTCAGCCATCCCTCCTCTCCGCTTGCGAGCTTCACGTAATCGCCCACTTTGATCGATTTATCGATGATGACAAAGAACCCTGAGAGCGCATTTTTCAGCGTGTCTTGCAGCGCAAGCGCGATGGCCAAGGAGCCGATCCCCAAGGTAGCCAGTATCGGGCCCACCTCCACCCCTACACTTTGCAAGAACATCAGGACGCCGAGGCCGAAAACGATGGCCCGAATGAACCCAGTGATCAGCCCATAGCTGTCGCCGAGCATGGGAAACCGGACCGCCTCGCTGCGCATCCAGAAAGTCAGCAGGCCATCGAAAAAAACCACCAACGCCAGGATGACGCCGCCGGTCAGGACCGCGCTCACGATGTGGCGCCAGTGATCAGGTATCGGCTCCAGCCCGACCGCCACTGCAAGGGAAGCGACTAACAACGCGACGGTTAGTGCAGGTGCGAGCGCACCCACGAGCGCATCGATCCACGCCCGTCGCGCGCCCATCGTGCGCCTCATGGCACTCAGAACGATGCTCCGCGCCGCCATCAGGATGAGAACCGATACGATGAAAACCGCCGGGCCCAGCAGCCATACCCACGCTGCGGTGAGGCGCAATTGTAATTTCTCCAATGGATTTAGCCTCAGGGGCGTCGAGATGTTTCGGGAAGGATATCGGCCTCGCCGAGAACTGCTATGCGAGTTCGAGCTTCATGGCACTAGTAGGTCACCGAGGGCAAGTAGGCGCCGGCGGGTTCGTTGTACAGCCCTATCGTCATGAGCGTCATCTGGTGGATAAGCCGTAACCCGTTCTTGAGGCACCAGCGGAAGAGTTCGCCGTTGCGAGTCGGAAGCAGAAAGGCGCCGGCGCCGAACTCGGGAGCGGCGCCGATCAGCGCCTTCAGCTCCTCGTTTGTCTCGCCCACCGCGTGCGCGAAAAACGCGATATCGGTGGCATAGCCGGTGATGCGCCCCAGGTGCTCGACCACCTTCGCAGTTCCCTGCGTGATTCCGTCCTTCAGTTCGCCGCCGCGATGATGCCCGTGCACTCGAATGCAGAGCTGATTGCAGGAATCGAGGTCGCCCTCGGTAGCCGGGCGCACTTCATAACCGGCGAGTTTCATTCGAGGCGGAGTGCCACCCATCTTGGAGAGCGCCTCGCGCGAATCGAATCCCAACTTGGTATACAGGCACAGCGACCGATTGTGGTAGGCGGATTGAACCAGGCGGACTCCTGCAAAGCCGCGCCTGGCGGAGCGATCCATCACCGCCTGCATGAGCTGGCGCCCGATGGTCTGATTCTGCACCGTGGGATCGACCGAGATTGGACCGATCCCTGAAATCGGATTGCGCTCGTCAAGAAAGTTGCTGCCCACGACCTTACCGTCGAGTTCGGCCACCACGCAGTAGAAGCCCGGGTTCGACAGCAGCATCGTCACCGCTGTGGTGGCTATATCCACTGACGGGAAGTCCCACGGAAAATTATGCTGGCTCGAGATCGATTTGAACGCCTCGAAATCGATCAGCCCGCATGCCGCCGCATCCTCGCGTGTGCCCGGCCGTAGTTTCACGTTCATGTGCGATTCCTCCCGTGAAGACGGTCGTCGAAACCCACAGCCTGCCCCTCGTGACGATACAGATGAAGCCGACAGGCAGCTTCATTCAAACGGCCAGAATCGCGACGGCGCGCGAGCGGGGCGCGGGTCAGCCGATCAGCTCGAGGCCGCGCTCGAACATGCGCGGCGCGGAAAGCGCGACCTCTTCCCAATGCGGGTCGTGGCGCTTGCCGCGCCGATGCAGCATCAGATTGAAGCAGGTGATCACGCCGAACCGATAGCTCGCGAACGCGCGGAACCACCGGACTTCATCCATCGAAACCGGGAACCTCGCGCTCTCCGAGTATGCCGCAACGATCTCGTCGGGGCTGAGCGGCGACATCTGTCTCGTCGCCTGCGTGCTCCACGCCAGCGGGTCGGAGAAGAAGCAGAACCATCCGAGATCGAGCAGCGTTGGCCCCAGCAGCGCGATTTCCCAGTCGATCAGCGCGACCACGCCGTTTCGATCGAAAAGGATGTTGGTGAACTGGAAGTCGCCGTGCACGCATCCGATGCGCGGCTTCTCCGGGAGCGTCGAGCGCAGACGCTCGCGCAACTCCGGCCCGCGCGCCACGGCGACCGGGTCCAACGTCGGGCGGTCGAAAAGATAATCGAGCCGCTTCATCTCGTCAGCAAGCGGGGTGGGCTCGCTGCCCCACGCATCCTGGCGCGTCTTCCAGTCGATGCGATGCAGCGCCGCGAGCGTCGGCACCGCGGTGAGCGCGAGGCGGCGGGTCTCGTCGCGCGAAAGCCCCTGCGCCTCGGCCAGCTTGAAGCCATCGACGAAGCCGTCCACGAAATACGGGCGGCCGAAGAATTCGGCCTCATCGCCGTACCAGATGATCGGCGGCACCGGGACCTCGGTCCCGGCAAGCGACTCCATGATCTTCGCTTGCCGCACGACGTCGGCGGGACCCGAGATCCGGACGCCCTCGGGCGCCACGCGGAGCACGAGCTTTCCGGATGGGCCGCCCGCCGTCGTGCGCTTAAGGATGAAGCTGTAGCCGAAGCCCGCGTGGCCGGGAAGCGGCGCGATATCGAGGACGCTCGCACGCGCATCGCCGGTCTTCGCGCGGACCAGCGCGGTCAGTTGCGAGGTTATCTCCTCGATCGATGCAGCCATCGCGGATGCTTACATCGCGCCGCTTAAGCCGTACGGGTCCCGGCGCTTGCGATCAGTTGCCGAAGTCCCAGCCCTCCCCGGCGTGATACTGCGTCAGCACGTTCTTCGCGATCAGTATCTTGTGGACCTCGTCGGGGCCATCGGCAAGCCGCAGCGTCCGCGCGCCTTGGAACATCGAGGCGAGCGGCAGGTCGCCGGAGACGCCGGCCGCACCCCAAACCTGGATCGCGCGGTCCACCACGCGCTCGTACGCCTGCGGGACGAAGATCTTGATCGCCGAGATGTCCGTGCGCGGGTCGCGGCCGCTGTCCACGCGCTCGGCGCAGTGGATGGTCATCAGGCGCGATGCCTGGATGTCCATGTATGAGTCGGCGATAAAGCCCTGGATGAACTGTTTGGTTTCGAGCTTGCCGCCGTGCACCTCGCGCATCGTGGCGCGCTCGACCATCAGGTCGAATGCCCGCCACATCTGCCCGACCGAGTTCATGCAGTGATAGATGCGCCCTGCCCCGAGGCGGTCCTGCGCGGCCTGATGGCCCGAGCCCGCCTGGCCGAGCTGGTTGCTGAGCGGCACGCGAACGTCGTCATAGACGATCTCGCAGTGGTCACTGGTGCGGCCCCAGACCTCGATGCCGCGGACAATCTTCACGCCCGGAGTGTTCTTGGGCACGATGATCTGCGTCATGCGGCCGTTGTCGCGTCCGCTCCCCTCAGTGCGGCACATCACGATGAGGAAGTCGGCGCGAAAGCCGTTCGAGGTGAACCATTTGTGCCCGTTGATCACCCACTGGTCGCCCTCGCGGCGCGCCGAGGTTTTGATCGAGCGCGGGTCCGAGCCGGCCGAGTCGGGCTCGGTCATCGAGAAGCCCGATTCCATCTTGCCCTCGGTGAGCGGCACCAGCCATTTGCGCTTCTGCTCCTCAGTGCCGTACTTGAGCAGGATCTGCTGATTGCCCGAGTTGGGCGCGACCACGCCGAAGAGCGCCGCGGCTCCCATGCTGTAGGCCAGCACTTCGTTCATGTAGGCATGTTCGAGGAAGCCCAGGCCCGCGCCGCCGTACTCGGGCGGGAGATGAGGCGCCCACAAGCCGGCCTGCTTCACTTTCTCCCTGATCGACTCGCGCAGCTCGCGGGAGGCGCGCACCTCGTCCGGCGATGCGCCATCTCGCCACGCCCACAACTTGCGCTCGTTGGGCAGGATCTCTCGGTTGACGATCTGCGCCGTGAGCTCGCGGATTTGGTTGATCCGCGCGTCCAGCGTCGGGATGGGTTTAACATTCATCTGCATGGTGGTCTCCTCTGAGGGCCTGAACTTAGCGCGCGCGCCGCGCGCCGGGCGAACTAGCGATTCGAAGAGCCCGGCCACCAGCAGGCCGTGGCCGGTATCGAACGACGTGGGGTGCTGCTCGCCGGCAAGGCGCTTATGCCGCGACTTCCATAATTAAATCCCCGCCCATACTCCCACCGAAATCGAGCGGTTTGCAAACCGGCGCCGAGGCCCGGTTTTCCCGCGATGCGGCTGCGTTCCCGCGGCGCCTTCCGCTCAGATGTGCGACGCTTTGAAGACCGGCGCCCCGGTCAGCGTTGATCAGCTCTCCGCCGCGCGGCGGGCTCGACGCTGCCTGCCAGCGTCACCGAAACGCTCTGACACTTCGGATTGGTGGAGATGTCGAGTTGGGCGTTCAAGGCCGCGCCCGCTTCGCTCTTGCCGCCTTTCATCCGGAGTTCATAGCTGCAGCTTTGACCTTGGCTCACCTTGGTTTCCAGACAAGTGCCGCCGATCACTTTGAAGTCCTTTCCATCCTTAGTGGCGTCCTGGTTCGCAATTTTGTACTTCAGCTTGAAACTCCCCTCGGTACCAACTGGCTCGTTGTTAGTAACACTCATTGTCGCAGTCGCCGCCGCACCGGGACTGACGGTTCCAAATGGCAGCGTGCCAGCGGGATCCGTTGTAAGGTAGATATTCATCCGGCAATTCGGGGTCGGCCTCCCGCTCGGGGTCGCCGTCGGAGTCGCGGTTCGCGTCGATGTCGAAGTTGCGGTAGCCGTTGACGTTGCAGTAGCTGACCTGCTTGGTGTCGCTGTCGGCGTCGGCGAAGGCGTCGATGTTATGGTCGGGGTCGACGTCGCGGTAGCCGTGGCCGTCTGAGTCGATGTTGCGGTAGCCGTCGAGGTTGGTGTTGCTGTCGCGGCCGCTGTGGCGGTCGCTGTCGGCGTGGACGATGGGGCGTTGGTTGCTGTGGGCGTCGGCGATGCACTCAACTGCCCGAATGCCACCTCAAACGCAATTGGATACCCGTTGCACGCAAGTCCGCCGGTGTGATCGTCGTAGGTCCACGCATATTGATGCGGGCACGCATTGGAGAATATCTCGTAATACGGCGTGCTTCCCGCATTGGTGCCGTCGCCCGAGGCCCACAGGGCCGCCGCTTCCCACTCCGGATTAAGTGGCGATCCGGTGCCTTCAAAGAAACCGGAACTTTCGTCATACCCGCCAAGGCCAACTGTTACTGCCGGCGAGCTTATCGGGCTGGGCCCCAGCGGCAGACATGCAACGCCCGAGCTTACGCCCCTGGCCGCGACGCACGTATAGACGGGACTGCTCGGGTAGCCACCACAGTGATCGCCAATCTGGGAGGTGTTCGTGCAATTCGTCTCCGGGACCACCGTCGGCAGCCCGCCGCCGGAGGCAGGCGTCGCGCAGATGCCGACGTAAGGCGGCAACCCCGTGACGCCGTTGTTGCTTCCTATGAGGCAAACCCCGCCAGGCGCGCAATCGATATCGCCCCAGCAAGTCGGCGTTCCCTGGTTGCCGGAGAACATCGTCACGCCAACGTAACTGCTGGACACGGCTCCACTGTCATTCGCCGCGTCGTACATATCCTCATACCATGAGCCGTCCGCGCTGAAGCCGACGCTATGGACGCTGCCACTTGGAATCGCTGTCGTGCATTCAAGACCGGTCACGCCCGGCGCGCTGACCGGCGATGGATAGCTGGCGCCGCATAGCTTGCCTGGGCCAGCGCAGCCGATTACGCAGGTAAACCCTCCGCTGCACGACGAAGGATCGGCTCCCGCCGGGCAAGCTTCGCATTTGCCTGTCGCGCATGCTCCACCACCGCATGTGCCGGTGCCAGTCGGCGGTTCGATGACCTGCAGCAAGCTCGGACACACACTGTTGAGGTCGGTGTTGCAGGCGGTCGAGGCGCAGACAGGACCGCCACCGCTGCCGGGATTCGTTACTGTAACGGAGATCGCGTTGTTGTATCCCGCCAGATTGGTAACGTCGTACGTCGCGGCGCCCCCGCCGCCGTCAGCCCCGGACGCATCGGTTATTTCGAATTGCGAGGCGGGAGTTTCCGGACCAAAATTTGCCGGCAGCGGAGTTGCGAAAGGAGTTGGCGTCGCGCCGCCGCTGGGCGCAGCCGAGGGCAGGATCGTGTTCTGCCATGAGCCCTGGCACTGGTAGAGTCCGCTGCCGCAATCCCCTGTCCTGCACACTCCGCCCGCGAAACCGCAGAACGAACCGGGCGCGTAGTACCCCGCAGCGCTGCCCGCGGCGGCAACGCAAACCGAGTTCGGCAGCGGATTCGCCGCCAGGCCGCAGGCGCCGGTCGTCCCGGTCCCGCTGCTGCAATCGATTACACATTTGCCGCCGTAGCAGATGTGATTATTCAACGTCATGCTGCCGGTAGGCGTGCAGAGGTTACCCGTCGTGCAGCAATCGCTCTGCGATGTACAATCAACGAAATCGTGGTCCGGATCCTGGCCGAAGGTGCCGCTGAAGTTGCATTCCGTGCGCGCCCAGAACGTCCCTGACGTCCAGTCACCCGGCACGCAGAAAGAGAACGAACTGCCGGCGTCGAGCTGCCAGTTGTCTTCCGGCGGCGAAAGAATCTGACCGACGCTGACACTCTCGCCGATCCAGATCGGAAACGAATTCTGGTTGCTAATCGTGACGCTGGCCGTGCCGCAGGTTGGCGACGCAAGCGGCGTCGCCTCTGTATTCTGCGCCGTCGCCGGAGCGTTAAGCGAAATCACCGCGCAGGGCAGAATCGCAATCAATGCTGCAAATACTATTAACTTGTACTTCCAACTGATTTCTCGCATCTGCCCCCCTCGCATTCGTTCGGCAGTTGAGAGTTCCCCTCCCACCGCACACGACTTAGCTTGACATCAGTATTGGTAGGAATCTACGACAGGCGATTATCAAGTGAAGGGCCAGGCTTGGTTATTTTTCTACGAATCGCCGGGAGAGAATGCATCTGCGTCGACGCTTAATACTGACTATTACGCTTGTAATAGGCAAACACATTCAGCATTAGCCAATAGTAGCTTGCGTGTTTAAGCAGCCAGCCGCCGCTAAGCGGCTGCGATCTCGGAGCACCCTCAGATGTGGAGTTCCTCGAAGACCAGCGCATCGCGGTCGAAACGCGAGCGCGCCAGCGCGCTCGCATCGAACCGGTCGTATCGCCCCTTCACGATGAGATCCGCAAGCGCCTGCCCTGCCCCGTATGATTGCATCACCCCGCGCCCGCTGAATCCGTGCGCCTCGTACACGCGCGGCATCGCCATCCCCACGATTGCGCTCCGGTCCGGCGATACCTCATACAACCCCGCCCATCCCGTGACGTGTCTCAG
>DASPOF010000069.1:0-28081 GCA_035626155.1 Binataceae bacterium (SeqCode) | reverse complement strand
AGCGCGCCGAACGGCGTCACGCCCGCCAACGCGACGCCCAGCTTCGTGCAAAATTACCTCGATACCTCGCTCAAGACTGTGACAATCTCCCCCTTTCTGATGCCGCAAGCGGTCCAGACCTCGAAAGGGGCGATTGTGCCGATCTATCCCGCCGACGAAATTTCGGTCGATCACAGCCACCAGGGCATGGCGAACAGCCTGGATATCGACCCGACGACCCACGTCGCGGCGAATGACCGTTACGCGATGGATCAAGAGAGCCTGACGACCAACGCCTCCAGCAACATCGTAACCAAGACGGGCGCGTCGCCGAGCGCAATCTCACTCGCGCAAAAGCAGAAAGCTGAGACAGACATCGGCCACATCGATTGCGACACGATCCCGTTCATGTGGAACTGGGCGAAGAACTTCGTGCTGTTCGATAACTTCCATCAGACAATCGTCGGACCGTCGACCCCGAATGCGATCGCGCTGATCTCCGGCCAGTCCGGTCAGACGCAATGGGCACTTCACAACGATGAAGGCGCGGCTGTGACTTATGCGAACCCAAGCTTCCCGAACGTGCTTGGCGCCAGCTACGCCTCGCAGGGGATAGTCTCCCCGAAAACCAGCAATGCGTACGTGCCGATTGTCGGCGATCCGGGTCCGTTTCCGGGCTCAAACTTTGACACCAGCTCGGTCAAGCCCCCGTATAACCCCGACGAGAATGCAGCCAACCCAACCCTGAACCTGACCTTCGCCAGCCAGCCGCTATCGTTCATGGGGCGGAACATCGAGGCGATCATCGCGGCCGACCAGGATCCCACCGCGGACCTGCTGGACGTCCAAGACGACATCAAAATCATCGCGTCCCAAGACCCGGCTGTGAACTGGGGTTGGTATCAGCAGGGCTTCAATGGCGCCGATGCGTGTGACCCCTACGAGTTCGCCGGGATCGCCGGCTTCGATTCGTGCCCAACCGACCTGTACACCGGTTATGTATTGCATCATAACGGCCCGCAGTATTTCGGCTATCTCGCCGACAATCCGCAGGTGCTGGATAACAACCTGCACAGCGCCCATGACTTCTTTCAGGCCGTTGAAAACAGAACGCTGCCGCGAAACGGCGGCGTGTTCTATCTGCGCGGCGGCTACGACAACAATGATGGCCTGGTGCCGGTCGATCCAACTCCGGGCATTCAGCATGCGTTTATCGGCAACGACGATCATCCCGCCTACTCGGATCAACAGATCTCCGAGGCGTTTTCCGCCAGGGCGATCAGCGACATTACAAACAGTCCTTACTGGCCGGAAAGCGTGATCATCATCACGTACGACGAGACCGACGGATTCTACGACCATGTTTCACCGCAATGGCGCAGCACGTTCGCCGACGGCTCGCAGCTTGCGGCCGGTCCGCGTATTCCAACAATCCTGATCTCGCCCTATGCAGCGTCCGGCAAGATCTCACATCGCTACAGCGAGCACGGCTCAGTGATCAAATTTATCAACGAGCTATTCGGCCTCGTGCCGCTCGCCTCGCTGCCGGACGAGATGCACGGGCGCGAGTTAGGCCTCTGGACATTGGGACAGCCGGACCTCGGTCCTTCAGATGATCCTTTCAACGACGTCGGCGACCTGACGGAAGCATTCGATTATGACAGCCTGCGGGGGTATAAGCCGCCAATCTCCGCTTCGCTGGCATCGATCCCGTCGGCAGTGTGGAAATCGCTGCCTCATTTGGCGACGGCAAGCTATTCGCCAAACGGCTATACTAATGGTGCATGCGCGGCGATCGGCATTTTGCCGACCGACTTCCCGTCCACGGCAGCGTACAAAGCGGGTGAGCCGATCGACCCGTATCCGGTCGACGTAAATCCGCGTCCGACGCAATCGCCCGGCACGCCTACCTCCGGAACCTGGACACCTTGATGATCCATTCTCGGCTTTAGGTTTTAGCCTGCGGGCTGGAGATCGTCCGCGATCTCCAGCCCGCGAGGGGATGCGGGTTTGTAGATGACACGCTTACTTCTGGGCCTCCTCGTGGGCGGTCTGTTGGCGCACGCCAGCGTTGTGCACGCTCAAACTTTAGAGTCCATCCGCGCTGCCCACCACATGGAATGCGGGACGGTCCAAGGCGCGGACGACTGGAATGGAGAGGACATCCACGGCAATCTCTCAGCCCTGGAAGCTGAGGTTTGCCGTGCGGTCGCCGTCGCTATCTTCGGTGATGCGGGCAGTTTAACGATCCGGGCCTTTCCAGCCGAGCCGGAGGCGTTGAATGCGCTGAAGGCGGGCACGATCCAGCTTGCGGCCGGCATCTCGCCTTCGGCATCGACCGCGATGCATTTCGGCATTGGGTTCGGACCGCCTATCTTTTATGACTCCCAGCGTTTGATGGTCTCGAAGCGAAGCGGCATCACCGAACTGGCGGGCCTGCGCGACAAGCTTATCTGCGCACTTGACATGAGCCCGCCCGAGCGAGTGCTGCACGACGAAATGACCGCGCGAGGCATTCCTTACGCGCTGATGGCTCACTCCGAACAGGGCGAAATGGACGCGGCCGTGGCTGTTCGCCGATGTGAGGCGGGCACCGCCATGGAGTCGCGGCTGGCCCAGTCGCGCGCCAACTTTCATGCAGTGACCCGCGATTTCGTATTCCTGCCGGAGCGGTTCGGGCTGTATGCGGTTGTCCCAGCGTATCGCTATGGCGATCAGAAGTTCGGACTGGTGGTCGACTGGACGGTCAGCGCGCTGATCGAGGCGGAAGCGTTGGGGATCACGCAGGGCAACGTGGCAGCGGCGGTGAAACGCGGCGACATGCGGGCCGAGCAGTTGCTCGGGCACGACTTCGCGACTGCTCAGGCGCTGGGGCTGGCGCATGATTGGGCCGCCAAGGTTATCGCTGCGACCGGCAATTATGCCGAGATTTTTCAACGCACGACGGGTGGCCCCTTCCATCTGGATCGGGGTTTGAATGCGCTTTGGACCGAAGGCGGGCTCATGTGTCCGCTGCCAATGAGATGACAAGGGCAAAAGACCAACTCGCCTGTCCCTGCTGAAAATTCGATCTTAAGCGATTAAAGGCTCGGTTGCGGCGTTGATCCTTGGGTGGGAACGACTGCAAGGAGTTCGCGCCGCACGAAGGCGAAGCCGGGGCGGTCGGCTTGAGCCTCGCCGGCGATGCTGGCAAGGTCCGCGCGGCCGTGATGGAATCGTACCCGAATCCGGCGTCGCAGCCGCGTGATTTTTCGGAGGTGGGGTTTGGCGCTGAGCTGGAGAGAGAGCGAAATAATTCAGAATCTGTTTGTCGGCGACCTTCAGGATGCGCAGAAGTTCGACGGGATGATCATCAGCGTCCTCCCTGACGTGCCCCAGGCAGAGCCGAAGCACGCCATCCACATGCCGTTTGGGCGCCAGACGCTCGATGGCACCGCCGACCTGATCGATGCGGCACTTGGACGCGGCGAGCGGGTGCTGGTCCATTGCGAGGAGGGATGCGAGCGCGCGCCGCTGGTCGTCGCATGGTTCCTCAAGACTCGCCGCGCGATGAGTTTCGATGAGGCGTATGCGCTGCTGAAGAGCAAGCGGCCGATCGTCCAGGACCGCCGCCGCTGGCTCGGCTCCGACGGGAAGTAATTCGCCGCGCAAGCGCCCTCATACCCCGTCTCGCGATTTCACCTCGGCGCAACTCACCCACTGGCGCTCGCCCGCGCGGCAGCGGACGATAGATCAGTCGCTTTGAATTACGCGATGGGGAGAAGTTGAACCCAGTGTACAGGCAATATTTTGATCGAATTTCCGAACAGTCGCGGGCGGGAGGCCGCCAGGGTGAGGTTGGAGTGCGTCGCGCCGCTTATCGGTTCGCGCGCGGGGCGATTCTGGCCGCCGTCGCCGCCGCGATGATGCTCGTGGCCGCCCCCGCGCGCGCGCAGCAGCCGGCAAGCGATCCCATGGCTGCGGTCAAGGGCGTGATCGACGAGGCGACCGCGGTCTTCAAGGACACCCAGATTCCCCCGGCTGCGCGGCAGGAAAAGCTGCGCGCGATCGCGGAGCGCATTTTCGACTTCGAGGGCATGGCGCGCTCGACGCTCGGGTATCACTGGCGCGATCTCACGCCCGAGCAGAAAACCGAGTTCGTTCCCCTGTTTACTCACTTCATCGAGGACGTTTACCTGTCGCGCATCCAGCAATACTCAGTCGAGAAAATCCAGCAGGACATCCAGAGTTCCAACGTCCAGTTCATCAAAGAGACCCGGGATGATCCCGATGACGCCGAGGTGTTCAGCACGGTCACCCTCAAGACCGACCCAACCCCCATCCAGGTCAACTATCTCGTGCGGCCCGATGGCGCCGGATGGAAAATCTACGACATCACGATCGACGCCATCAGCGTGATGGCCAACTACCGCAACCAATTCAATCGCGTGATCAACAATCAGGGCTATGCCGCGCTCGTGGACATCCTGCGAAAAAAGCAGCAGGCCCTGGGATCGGACCTGGCGAAGTAGGCTGGCGCATCTGCGCCGCGCCGGCTGAAGTCTCGCGCCGGGCGGCGTCAGAGATCGAACGCGCGGTTCCGGCGCTAGTAAGGGCCGCCGATGGTTTCGCTGCCCGGATCGAGGAAGCGCAGCCAGGTGTCGATCGTGAGCGAGCGCCGCTTCTCCAGCGCCGCCCGGCATGCATCCCAAAGCGGCCCCTCGCCGCCGAGCGCGACCGGATTGCGCGTGGCCTGCCAGTGCTCGCGGCTGGTATAGCGGGTCACCAGGATGACGGTGTCGTAGTCAGGCGAGGCGGGCTCGCGCTCGTCCTCGGTGACCAGCCACATTCCGACGATCCGCGCGCCGATTCGCTCGAAGTAGGGCCACACGCCGCGAGCGCTCGCGCGATGGAACTCCGGAAAAGTGCCTTTCTTGATCCTGAATGTCCGTTGCGTCGCTATCATCGCTATCGCTCCGATTCCCGTTCCGGCGGACCGCCGACCGCGAAGGGAGGTGGTGTGTTATGGGTTTGTTCGTGTACCTGCCGTGTCACTAGCGCTACAATGCGCCGCCTGACAAGCTCGACCTAGCGGGGGAACATCGCATGATTCTCAAAGTCGCCCGTCTCGGCTTTCCCAGCCTCAGGATTCCGGCCAAGCCGGTTCCAGCCGATCGAATCGCTACGCGCGAATTCCAACAGCTCATCGACGACATGATCGAGACGATGCACGAATATCATGGCGTCGGGCTTGCGGCGCCGCAGGTGCACCTGTCAATCCAGCTCACCGTGCTCGAGGTCGAGAACAATCCGCGCTATCCCGACATGCAGCCGGTCCCGCTCACCGTGCTGGTGAACCCGGCCGTCACCGTGGTCGATCGAACGGTGGTGTCGGACTGGGAGGGATGCCTCAGCATCCCGGAACTGCGCGGGATGGTCCCGCGCTTCAAGCAGGTGCACGTCAAAGCGCTCGGCCGCCATGGCGAGCCGCTCGACTTCATCGCGTCCGATTTTCATGCGCGCGTCATTCAGCACGAGACCGACCATCTCAAGGGCGAGGTATTCCTCGACCGGATGCCCGACATGAAGCGGCTCGGATTTCTCGACGAATGGCAGCGTTTCCTGCTTGCGCCGGATCGAGGGACGGGAACCGGGGCGTAACGGCCGCGATCGGAGTGATGCGGCCGGGGCGGGTTATTTCGCCGGATAGGTGATCGCCGGGGGAATCTTCCCGGTGGCCTTCATCGAGGCGATCGCCTTTTTCATTTCGTCATTCTCGGCGGCGAGATTCGCTTCCTCGGATTGCACCTTGGCGAGTTCGGCCTTAAGCCGCGTGTTCTCATCCGACAGCCGCGACACCTGCTGGTTGAGCTGGGCGATCTGCGCCTGCTCGCGATCGTGCTGCTCGTGATATCCAGCCGACCAGAGGTAGAAGATGACCGCCGCGGCGATCGCCACAATCAGTCCGCCTAGCAACGCACGTCCCATCGCGCACCCCGGCCATGAGAATAGCGGCGCGGCTGCGAGAATTCCAAGCCCGCCGCACAACGCCGCTCCGCCCGTCAAGAGCCATAAGGTGAATTGACTTCCTCGGCCTGGCATTTCTACAATGAGAAAAGATTTGCACTTCAGGCCAGACACGGTTGCATTCAATTCTTCTCTTTTGAGGGCATTGATATTACTTGGCGCGCCGGCATAATGTCGGCCGTTGCCGAGGCGCCACGCCACCAACAACACGCTAAATGATAGAGGTCCAGGACCTTACCAAATATTTCGGCGCGACCCGCGCCGTGAACAACGTCTCGTTCAAGGTCGAGAAGGGCGAAATTATCGGCCTGCTCGGCCCCAACGGCTCCGGCAAGACCACCATCATGAGGATCCTGACGGGATTTTTCCCGCCGACCTCCGGGCGCGCGATGATCGGCGGTCTCGATGTCGCCGAGCACTCGCTCGAGACGCGCCGGCGCATCGGCTACCTCCCCGAGAACATGGTGCTCTATCCCGATCTCAGTGTGACGGCTCTGCTGGAGTTCGCGGCGCGCGTGCGCGGGCTGGACGCTCAGACCACGCGCCAGCGGATCGAATACGCCATCAGCATCTGCGGACTTAAGGAAGTCCGCCGCAAGCTCATCGGAAAGTTGTCCAAGGGCTACCGCCAGCGCGCCGGGATCGCGCAGGCAATCCTCTCCGATCCCGAGGTGCTGATCCTCGATGAGCCGACGGTCGGCCTGGACCCGCGCCAGGTGGTCGAGATCCGCGAACTCATCCGCTCGCTTGCGGGACGCTCCACCGTCCTGCTTTCAACGCACATCCTGCCCGAGGTCAACATGACGTGCAGGCGGGTGGTGATTATCGATCGCGGAAACATCGTTGCGCAGGACACGCCCGAGGAACTTACCTCCAAGCTCCAGGGCAGCAACCAGACTTTGATCACCGTCGTCGGGCCGGTCGAGGAGGTGCGCGGCGCGCTTTCGGCGCTGCCCGGAATCGAACGCGTGCAGGACCATCCGACCGACGCGGGCCGGACCGGCGTGTGCAGTTTTCTGGTATTTTCAGGCATCCACGGCGATGAGGTGCGCTCGGCGCTGGCCGCCTGCGTTGTCCAGCGCGGGTGGAGCCTGCTGGAAATCAAACCGATGGCGCTCAGTCTTGAAGATCTCTTCATGCGCCTGGTCACCAGGGAAGAGAGGGTTTGACGCGGCGGCGCCTGCCAACAAGGTTCAAGCCGGCGTCTTAAGGTGAACGATGTCCAACGGCGCAGTCACACTGGGTGCCCCGCACGCAGCGGGTGAGGCGCGGCGCGTGGCGGCGCGCGGTGCGGGAGCCGGGTTCTCGGTTTCCCGGATGCTTGCGGTCACGCGCAAGGAATTGCGCTCCTATTACGCGTTCCCGCTGGTGTACGTACTGTCGGGGATCTTCCTGGTGCTGGCGGGCTATTACGCTTACACCGATCTCGTGTTCTTCGTGACGATCTCGTTCTCGCACGACATCATGCAAAACTACTGGCAGCTCCTGTTTACCGACATCCGCCTGTGCCTGCTGCTTACCATGCCGTTCGTGACGATGCGGCTGTTCGCGGAGGAGCGCAAGCTTGGAACGGTTGAGCTGCTCTACACCTACCCGCTGCGCGACGGGGAGATCCTCGGCGGGAAGTTCGTCGCATCGGTGGTGATCCTGTTGATGATGCTCGCGCTGACTTCCGTGTATTCGATTTATCTCTACACGATTCATTCGTTCGCGCTGTTTCCGCTGTTGGCGGGATATTCGGGCGAGCTGCTGCTGGGCTGCGCGTTTGTCGCGTGCGGGATTTTCATCTCATCGCTCTGCGAGAGCCAGGTGATGGCCGGAGTGGGAACGATCACGCTGCTGCTCTTCTTCTGGATTCTCAACTGGAACGAGGCCGCGTTCCAGAACTCGTGGCTCGCTCCGGTGCGGGCCTTTTCCCTGTTCGACGAATTCGATTCGTTTGCCAAGGGCGTGATCGATATCGACCACGCGATCTATTTTGTCTGCTTCGTGATTTTCTTCCTGTTCCTGACGCTGCGTTCGATGGAGGCGCGCAAGTGGACGGGCCGCAAGTAACCAAGCCGCCGCAGCGCGGGCGCGCGTCGCTGTGGATGAACTACGCGCTGCTGCTGTATACGGCGATCGCGTTCGGCGCGGTTCTGATCGCCGCCAACGCGATTTTGAGCAACCATAACGTGCGCTTCGATCTCACGCCCGATCAGCGCTTCTCGCTCTCCGAGTTCGACAAGCGCGTGCTTTCCGGGCTCACCCACAACGTCAAGGTGATGGCGTTCATCAGGTCGGAGGATACCTCTTACATCGATCTCGCCGACCTGCTGTTCCAGGCGGCCGCGTTCACGCCGCGCCTGACCTATCAGATTATCGACGTGAACAAAGCTCCCGGCCTCTCGCGCCAGTACGGGGTCTCGACTTACGGCGAAGTCGTGGTCGAATCGCAGGGCCGCCGGCGCGATTTCGACAACGAGCGTTCCGATCTGCTGATCCCGGCGGTATTGCAGATCTCGGCCGACGCTCAGAAACCTGTCTATTTCACGATCGGACACGGCGAGCGCGATATTTACGATACGGACAAGAACGCGGGTTTCACGGAATGGCGCCAACTGCTCGAACAGAACAACTACCGGATCGAAAACATCTCGCTGTTCGCGGGCGGCGTGCCCGATGACGCCAAGCTGGTGGTTGCGCTCGCCCCGCGCAAGGACTTTCTGCCCGAGGAGCTGGCCGAACTGCGCAAGTACCTGGCGCGCGGCGGCCATCTGATGGTGATGCTCGACCCGTTCGGGTCGCCGACCCTCGCGCAGTTCCTCGAGCAATATCACATGAGATTCACCGACCGCGTGATCGTGGACCCGGCCTATCGTCTTACCGCCGGAGAGATCTTGACCACGCAGATACCGCTTAGAGCCGAGGACAACCCGATCAGCCGGGCGATGGCCGCTCCCGGAGTGTTCTCGCTTGCCCGCGGCGTCCTGATCACCGCCGATGTCGGAGCGCCGGCCCCCGATGGGTTGCAAGTCGCCGAGACGAGCGAGTTCCTGAGGTCGTCGCACGAGAGCTGGGCGTCGGCCGATCCCAAGGCGGTCGCCAGCGGAATTACCGATTTCGAGAAGGGCCGTGACAACCCCGGGCCGGTTCCGGTCGGAGCCGAGGTCGACCTGGCGCCGGCGGCCAAGCCGCACATCCCGGTCCTGCAGATGACGCGGATCGTGGGATTCGGCAGTTCGACATTCTGCACCAACCAGTTCATCGGGATGCTCGGAAATCGCGATCTCGCCGTCAGTGTCGTCAACGAGCTGGTGGGCGACGAGATGCTGATCGTGAGCCGTGAGCGGCTGGTCAAGTCCGCGGGCGCGGCTTTCTATGTGACCGAGCAACAGACGCGGCGGCTGCTGTTCCTGAGCGCGGTCGTCGAGCCGATGCTTCTGTTCCTGATTGGAGCCACGGTTTTCGTGCGCAGGAGATTCTTCGCGTGAGCGCGCGTCCGGCGATCGTTTTCACAATCCTGCTGGCGATTCTGCTGCCCATCTACTTTTTCGTGGACCGCCCGGATCTTGCGCCCTCGCCGGTCCAGGAGCAGCAGGAAAGCCTGCTCAAGCTCACGGGCATCGATGCGATCACGCTCAGGCGGGGCAAGGAAAGCCTGCGCTACCAGAAGACTTCCGACGGCAAGCTCTTCCAGTTGACCGAGCCACCCAACGCCTTCATACCGCAGGACCTGATGCAGGCCTTGGCGTCGCTGCTGATCGGAGCCAAGCAGGTCGAGGTCGTCGCCAACGACGTGAATCATCTCGCGGACTTCGGCCTGGACCATCCGCAGTCGGAGATGACCATCGAAGCGCCCGGACGGCAAAGCCCGATCAAGATTTATTTCGGTGCCGATAATCCGACGCACACCGCGGTCTACGGTCAGATTGAGGGAGTCCCCAAGGTTTTCCTGCTCGGCAACAACCTCGAGTACTACCAGTCGCTGATGTTCCAGTGGGTCGAGGGCAAGCAGGGCAAGAAGGCGTAAGAATGGCGCCGCGGCGCGCTCCGCGTTGCGCGCGATGAATCCGGCCAGGCTGCGCGCCGCAGGGTGATTATGGATGCGCGCGGATATGCTAATCGGGCGAGCATGGCGGTTAGGACCGGCCAGCGCTGGCCGCTCGACCTGAGAGCGTTCGCAATCATCCTGGTATTCTGGGCGTCTTACCTCGCGGCGCAGATACTTTTTCGCGATTCCGTAAGGGAGTTCATCGATCCGATCGAGACCGTCTTCGCCGGGATGAAGTTTCACGGCGATGGGGCGCGCGCGGTTCTGCTGTCCGAGTCGCTCGGTTTCTGGACCGCCGCGGTGGGCATCCTGACGGCTCGCCGATGGGGCCTCGTGCTCGCGCTCTTCTTCATGGTGGAAATCGTGCTGAGCCATCTCATTTTCGTGATCGCCTACCTGAACGATCGGGACGCATCGGCGCAAGTGCGGATGGCGGCAATCGAGGGGCCGTCGCTCGTGATCGTGGCGCTCTATCTGTGGATTCGCTCGAAGGATCTCATCTTTGGGCGGCCCGGCGGCGCCTGATGGCTCGGCGCCGGATGCGGGCAATGCGGATGTTTGGATGGTGGCGGCGGTAGGACTCGAACCTACGACTCTGCGGATATGAGCCGCATGCTCTGACCATCTGAGCTACGCCGCCACCGGCAGGGGAAGATTAGCGTGAGCCGCGCAGCCGCGAAAGACTCTCAACGCAATTGGATGCTTCGCGACTTGACCTGCCGGCCGCCGCGCTGCACCTGGTAGAGCACGCCCTCGGTGAACTCGATGCAGGTCAGTCGGCCGCCATAGACCAGCCCGGTGTCGATCCCGAGCTTGTATGGGAGATCGATCATCACGCCCCGCATCGGCGTGTGCCCGAATACGACGGTCGCATCGATGCGATGCGGATTGAAGATGAACTCCTGGCGGATCCAGAGCAGATCCTCGGTCTGCTGCTCCTCGAGCTGGCGCGTCGGCATGATCCCCGCGTGCACGAACAGGTACGGCGGACGCAGGTAGCTCACCGCGAGCCGGTTGAGGAACTCCAGGTGGGGGTCAGGGAGCCGATGGACCACCTCGGAGAGGTCCTCCTCGCGGATGCCGTAGCTGTCGAGCGTCGCAGCGCCCCCGTTGAACAGGAACGACTCTCCATAATGCCCCGTAAAGCCCAGGAACGAGAGCATCATGTCCTCGTGATTGCCCTTGAGGAATACGCACTCGGCCTGCTGCCTCTCGAAATCGAGGGCGAGCTCGATCACATCGCGCGAGGAGGGGCCGCGATCGATGTAATCGCCAACGAACACGACCGTGTCGCCGGCGGCGGGCGCGATCGTCTTCAGTATCGCGCCGAGTTCGTCGGCGCATCCGTGAACGTCGCCGATCGCGAAAAGCCGTCCGTGGGCGTTGGATTTGCGGCGCGGCGCCATCCTTAACTTGCGCCGCCTTGCCCGGATTTCCGCGGGCCCGCTCCGTTGGAGAGGAGGTCGCCGATCGAGTCGCGGTCCTCGATGAGCTTGCGCGCGGCGCTGTACGGGTTGAGCCGTCCGGCGCGCACCTCGTCGATCACGCGCTCAGCATGGCCGCTTTTCACCGCGCGGGTGGCGCGATCCTCGAGCTCGGCGGAAAGGACTTCCAGGAACTCGTGCGTGCGGCGCTCGGCCTCGCGCGCGGCATCGCGATGCGCGCGCAGAAATTCGCCGTGCTCCTCAATCGCCGCCGTCAGCTCATCGACTCCCTGGCCGGTGGCCGCCTGGGTCAGCAGCACCGGCGTCTGCCATCCACCCGACCGCCGAAGATGCACGCTCATCTCGAGTTCGGCCCGGAGGCGATCGGCGCCCTCGCGGTCCGCCTTGTTGACCACGAACACGTCGGCGATTTCGTTGAGCCCGGCCTTCATCACCTGCACCGAGTCGCCGCCTTCGGGCACCGTGACGACCACCGTCGTGTCGGCAAGGTCCATGATCGCCAGTTCGGTCTGGCCGACCCCGACCGTCTCGATGATGATCGCATCGAAGCCGAACGCGTCGAGCAGCTTGACCGTTTCCCGTGCGGCGCGGCAAAGCCCGCCATGGCTCCCGCGGGAGGCGAGGCTTCGGATGTACACGCCGGCATCCTTGTGATGCTCGGTCATGCGCACGCGGTCGCCCAGCACGGCGCCGCCGGTAAACGGGCTGGACGGGTCGATTGCGATGACGGCGACCTGTTTTCCGACCGCGCGGTAATTCGCGATGAGCCGATTGACGAGGGTCGATTTGCCCGCTCCGGGCGCCCCGGTGATTCCGATGACGTGGGCGCGGCCGGTTCTCGGGTAAATTCGCTCGATGATCCCGCTCGCCTCGGGCGCGCGGTCCACCACCAGCGTGATGAGCCGCGGCAGCGCGCCGCGATCGTGCCGATCGAAGCGCTCGAGGAGCGCATCGAGGGTCTCGGCGCGGCTCGGTTTGGTGGTGGAGGCCCGTTCAGAAGGGGTCGGCATCGCAGTCCAACAGTTAATGATACCCGCACCGTCAAAAGTGGCGCAACAAAACGATCCGGCACGCCATCGGCGCTAAAGCCGCCGCAAACGGCGTTGTTTTCGCGCTCGCCGCGCCTTATTCTCAAATCTCGGATGAAGCTTGCGGACATCTACCGCGACTGGCGGGTAGCCGGGGGCGTCGCGCTGATTCTGCTCGGTGCGGGCAACTGGGTTATCGGGCTCGATCGCACCGAACAGTACAGCCAGATGGCCGCAGCGCCCTCGCACCCGGAATCCGCCACCGATTACCGCAGCTTCGACGAGATCGACCCAGGCAAGGGGGGCGCCGTGCTGGAGCCGCTGACGACCCAGCAGCGCGAGCTGTCCTATGCGACCGCGCGGATGGACTTTTATCACGCAACCTTCCTCACCGGTCAGACGCTCACCATCGTGGGACTGTTCGTCACGCTGTGGGGCTTCATCGCGCTGATCCAGAGCGACACTCGCAAGACGCTGCGGCGAATCACCGGCGGCGCTGGTGCGCGCGCGCCGGCCGGCGGGCCGCCGCCCGCCTCCTGAGCGTTCGCGCGATGGTGAAGCTGCTGGCGGAACTCACGCCCGCCAAGATCAACCTGTTCCTGCGCGTCACCGGGCGGCGGGGCGACGGCTATCACGAACTCGACTCGGTATTCCTGCCCATCTCGATCGCCGACGGCCTGAAGCTCGAGGTGCGGACCTCAGAGCAGGCATCGGTGGCTCTCAAAGCCGGAGCGAGCGGACTTCCCGCCGCTGATCGAAACCTTGCGGTTCGTGCCGCGCGCGCATTCATGAAAGAGTTCGCCGTCGCCGCGCAGGTGTCGATCGAGCTTGAGAAAAACATCCCGATCGGCGCGGGGCTGGGCGGCGGCTCGAGCGATGCCGCGGCGGTGCTCCGGATGATGGCGCAGTTGTGCCGCATCGAGCCGGACGATCGTCTGGCCGCGCTTGCACTCTCGCTCGGCGCGGATGTGCCGTATTTTCTCGATCCGAAACCGGCGCGCATCGGCGGCATCGGAGAGCGAATCACGCCGCTTGCGGGAGTGCCGTCGTTTTCGATCGTCATCGCCGCACCGCCATTCGAGGTCTCGACCGCACCCGTTTTCGCCGCGCTTAAGCCCGAAAACTGGAGCGGCGCCGCGCCGCAAGCGGATATCGAGGCGATCTGCGCCGGCCGCATCACGCCCGCTCTCACGGTGAATGACTTGTCGGTTCCCGCGATCGCGATGTTCCCCGAGATCGAGCGCCTTAGGTCGATGCTGACCGAGCTCGGCGCGCGGGCATCCGCGATGACCGGCAGTGGCGGCGCGGTATTCGGCATCTTTGATAACGCGGGCGATGCCGAGCGGGCCGCCGACACGATGCGCCGGCGCGTTCCCGAAACCCGGGTCTTCGCCTGCCGCACGCTGGCGTCGGCCGGGGATATTTAGATGAAGCGGAATGTGGAAAACCGGCGGCGCCACCCGATTGACAGCGAAAATAACCAACAATAACATCGCAATCCCGCAGCGTTGGCGCGGCTTCGCGGGTTTTTTCCGGGCATGACCGCATCGACAGAGCCGGTGGAAAGTGCGGCGACCGGATTCGCAGACGTTGTATAATTAATTTGCCCGCCGGCACGGCAGGTAAGCCGGGCTGGCGGTGGATTTTAAAATGGGACTGTCCTCAGGACACGGGATTCTCGAGCAGCCTTCGATGCAGACTTCGCTGGGCGGTCGCCAAGCTGGTAAGGCACCAGGCTTTGGACCTGGCATTCGAAGGTTCGAATCCTTCCCGCCCAGCCATCGCGGCGAGGCTTCGATCGATTTTCTGCGCGCGGGCGGAAATCCCGGCGCGCGAGAGCGGCAGGATTAAAAATGTCGGAACGGGCCAAGGACGAACTGGAAATCTTTACGGGTAATTCGAATCCCGCGCTGGCCCGTGAAGTCTGCGAGCACCTGGGCGTCAATCTGTGCGCGATCGAGGTCGGGCGCTTCCCCGATGGCGAGGTGATGGTCGAAGTGCGCGAGAACGTGCGCGGCGGCGATTGCTTCGTCATCCAGTCGATCTGCTCGCCTCCGAACGAAAACCTGATGGAATTGCTGCTGGTGATGGACGCGCTGCGGCGCGCCTCGGCCGGGCGCATCACCGCGGTCATTCCGTATTTCGGCTATTCGCGCCAGGACCGGAAAGTCGCGCCCCGCGTGCCGATCAGCGCGAAACTGGTGGCCGACGTGATCACCACCGCCGGCGCATCGCGCGTGCTCACCATCGATCTCCACGCCGGCCAGATCCAGGGCTTCTTCAACATCCCGGTCGATAACCTGTACGCGATGCCGGTGCTGATCAGCTACCTCCGCAAGCACATCGAGCGCGGCAAGATCTCGGTGATTTCGCCCGATGCCGGCGGAGTGGAGCGCGCGCGCGCATACGCCCGGCGGCTCAACGCGAATCTCGCGATTATCGACAAGCGCCGCGCCCGCGCCAGCGAGGTGGCCGAGATGAGACTGGTCGGCGAGGTGCGCGATTCGGTCGCGGTGATTGTCGATGACATGATCGACACCGCCGGCACCATCACCGAGGCCGCCCGGGTCGTTTCCGCCGCCGGCGCAACCGAGGTGATCGCCTGCGCGACGCATCCGATCCTTTCCGACCCGGCATGCGATCGGCTGAGCAAGTCGATAATCTCGGAGATCGTGGTGACCAACAGCATCCCGCTGCGCGCCAAGGCTCAGGCCGAGCTCAGCAAGTTGAAGATGCTCTCGGTCGGACCGCTGATAGCGGAAGCCGTGCGGCGGATTCATAATGAGGAATCAGTCAGTTCGCTCTTCAATTGAGCGAGCGTTGGAGCGAAGAACAGATGGAAACCGGTGAGCTAGGTTGTGAGATACGCGCGGTTCGGCCCAAGGGCCTCGTCCACCAGTTGAGGCGCCAGGGCCGCATCCCGGCCATCCTGTACGGACCGACTACTGCGCCTACGGCTCTTTCGGTTGACCGCTTGCAGCTTGGCGCGACGATGTCGATGGCGGCGCGCGTGCGGCTCATCCGGCTCAAGTCCAGCGCTCCCGAGCTCGACGGGCGGCACGTGATCTTTCGGGAAGTGCAGCGCGCGCCCGTCTCCGGCGAAATCCTGCACGCCGACTTGTACGAAGTCGATCTGAACCGCGCGATTCGCGTCGAGGTGCCGCTCAAGTTCGTGGGACTAGCGGCCGGCGTGAGCGAGGGCGGCATTCTCCAGCCGCTCGTGCGCGTGGTCGAGGTCGAATGCCTGCCGCTGGAGATTCCCGAGGCGATCGAGGTCGATGTGGCCGCGCTTGGAATTCACGACGTGATCCACGTGTCGGGGGTGAAGTTCGCGGCCAACGTCAAGCCGATCTTCGACAGCGATTATGCGGTCGTGTCGGTTCTGCCGCCGACTGTCGCCGAGGCTCCGGCGGCTGCTGCGGCTGCGGCCGCGGAGGCCGTTCCCGCCGAGGGCGCCGCGCCCGAGGCCGGCGCGCCGGCTGCGGCTGCGCCCGCCGCCGAAGGCGCGAAGGAAGGCGCTGCGGCGGCTGCGCCTGCCGCAGGCCCGAAGAAGGCCGAGCCGGCCGCGAAGAAGTAGCTCCGCGCGCGCCCGTCGGACGGCGAGACGCGGGGACCCGCAAGCAGACTCCGCGGGGGCGGAGGTGGTGGCGGAGGAGGAACAATGAGTTTCGCCCATCTGCACGTCCACACCCAGTACAGCCTGCTCGATGGCGCCAACAAGATCGGCGCCCTGCTCGAACACGCGAAAAAATCGGGCATGGATGCAATGGCGATCACCGACCATGGCAACATGTTCGGGGCGGTCGAGTTCTACCAGAAGGCGGTCGAGAAAGGGATCAAGCCAATCATCGGATGTGAGGCGTACCTCGCGCCGGGCAAGCGCACCGATCGCACGCAAGTCGCCCGCGGCGACGACCTCGACGCCGGCGGCAACTTCCATCTGATCCTGCTCGTCCAGAATCGCGCCGGGTACCGGAATCTCTGCAAGCTCCTCACCGCCGCCTACCAGGAAGGCCTCTATTACAAACCGCGCATCGACAAGGAGATCCTCGCCGAGTGGTCGGACGGGTTGATCGCGCTGTCGGGATGCCTTTCCGGAGAGATCGCGCGATCGCTGCGGCAGGGCCGGATGGACAAGGCGGTCGAGGCCGCGGAGAGTTACGCGCGGATTTTCAAGGACCGCTTCTATCTCGAGCTCCAGGACAATCGGCTTCACGCGCCGCTCAACGATGCGTTGCGCGAGATCGGGCGCAAGACCGGCCTCCCGCTGGTTGCGACCAACGACTGCCATTACCTGCATCGCGAGGATGCCCGCGCGCACGAGGTCCTGCTCTGCATCCAGACCGGCAAGACCCTTGCCGATGAAACGCGCTGGCGTTTCGACACCGACGAACTATACGTCAAGACGCCCGAGGAGATGGCCCGCGCGTTCGGCGCCGAATCCGAGGAATTGCGCAACACGATGGAGATCGCGCGGCGGGCCGAGTTCGAGTTCGAATTCGGCAAGTTCCATTTCCCGGCCTACCAGGCCGGCGCCGGCGTGGACCTCGACGCCGAGATGGAGCGGCGCGCGCGCGCGGGATTGGAGCGGCGCCTGGCCGAGATCCGCTCGCGTATCGACGACTTCGATCCCGCGCCGTATTACCGCCGGCTCGAAGCGGAGATTCCGGTCATCCGCGACATGGGATTCGCCGGCTACATGCTGATCGTCGAAGACTTCATGAGCTATGCGCGTTCGCGCGCGATTCCGACCGGCCCCGGCCGCGGCTCGGTGGTCGGCTCGCTCGTCTCGTACGCGCTCGGGATCACCGAAGTCGATCCGATCGAGCATAAGCTCCTGTTCGAGCGATGGCTGAATCCGGGGCGCAAGTCGATGCCCGATGTCGATGCGGACTTCTGCTTCGAACGGCGCGACGAGGTGCTCGACTACGTGCGCGAGAAGTACGGCGCCGATCGCGTCGCGAACATCATCACGTTCGGCACGCTCAAGGGTAAGCAGGCGATTCGCGACGTCGGGCGGGTGCTCGGGCTTTCCTTTGCCGAGACCGACAAGATTGTGAAGTTGTACCCGGCGCCCAAGCAGGGCCGCGATTTTCCGCTCCAGGCGGCGCTCGAGATGGAGCCGCGGCTTCGCGCCGAGCGCGAGAATCACCCCGAGCTGTTCGACTACGCCTTCAAGCTCGAGGGGCTCCTGCGCCACGCCTCGAAGCACGCCGCGGGCGTCGTCATTTCGGACACGCCGCTCACCGAGCATCTGCCGCTGTACGTGGACAAGGAGCGGTCCGAGGGCGGGGTCGCAATTACGCAATACTCGATGAAGGGCGTCGAGGAGATCGGGCTTATCAAGTTCGACTTTCTCGCGCTCAAGAACCTGACCCTGATCAAGGACACGCTCGATCTGATTGCGGCCGGCGGCCAGGCCCCGCTCGACTTGAGCCGGCTGCGTCTCGACGATGCCGAAACCTACCGGCTGCTTGCGCGCGGCGACACGGTGGGCGTGTTTCAGATGGAAGGTTCCGGGATGCGGCGGTTTCTCGCCGAACTCAAGCCGTCGTGCTTCGAGGACATCATCTCGGCGAACTCGCTGTTCCGCCCCGGCACGCTCGATTCCGGCATGGTCGACGTCTTCATCCGGCGCAAGCACGGCCGCGAGCCCGTCGAGTACGATCATCCGCTCCTGGAGCCCGTGCTGAAGGACACCTACGGGGTAATCGTCTACCAGGAGCAGGTGATGCGCGCGGCGCAGGCGCTTGCGGGCTACTCGCTCCAGGAAGCCGACATGCTGCGCGCCGCGATGGGCAAGAAGAACAAGGCGGTGATGGAGAAGGAGCGGGCGCACTTTATCGAGGGCGCAAGAAAGAACGGCCTGTCCGCCGCCCTGGCGCAATCGATCTTCGAAAAAATCGAGACCTTCGCTTCCTACGGCTTCAACCGCTCGCACGCATCGGCGTACTCGCTTACCACCTACCGGACCGCCTACCTGCGCGCGCATTATCCGCGCGAATTCATGGCGGCGCTGATGTCGCTCGAGATGGACGACGTCGCCAAGACCTACAAGAACATCGCCGCCCTGCGCGAGATGCGCATCCCGATACTTCCGCCCGACGTGAATCAGAGCAGGGTCAAGTTCACGGTCGCCGGCGATGCGATCCGCTTCGGGCTCGGCGCAATTCGCGGCATCGGAGCGAAGGTCGCCGAGGCGATAATCGCCGAGCGCGAGCGGGGCGGGCCGTTCGCCGGGCTGGCCGATTTTTCGGTCCGGGTCGGCGCTCAGCTCTCCAATCGGCGGGTGCTCGAGGCGCTCATCAAGTGCGGAGCGTTCGACTCGGTGGCAGGGGTGCGCGCCGCCCTGATGGCGCAGGTCGATGACGCGCTCAAGCTCGCGCAACGGGCGCAGAGCGATGCGGTCCGCAATCAGATGGGGCTGTTCGGCGCCGCGGCCAAGGCGCCCTCGCTGCCGCCGCGCGATCCCGCGCCCGAGTGGGAGCCCAAGGAAAAGCTCCGCTACGAGAAGGAGGTGCTCGGCTTTTACATCACTGCGCATCCGCTCGACAAATACGATCGCGAGCTTCGCCGCGTGAGCAGGATCACGACCGCGGACCTGCCGTCGGCGCCCGATGGCAGCGCGGTGCAGATCGCCGGCGTGATTCACGCGGTCAAGCTCAAGAACAACAAGGCCGGCAAGCGTTACGCGACGCTCTCGCTCGAGGACCGCGACGGCTCGGTCGAGGCGATCGTCTGGCCGGAGACCTACCAGAAGTACGAATCGATAATTCACGGCGATGAGCCCGTCCTCGCGCGCGGCAAGCTCGACGTGGACGACGAACGCGCCCAGATAATCCTCGACGAGGTGCGCCCGCTCGGCACGGCGCTGGTCGATTCGGTGCGCGAGGTGAGGATTCGCGCATCGCGCGACCGGCTGGAAAACGGCGGCCTCGACGCGCTCAAGGCGGCGCTCGAACGCTACCGCGGCAAGTCGGTCACCTACCTGCATCTTGGCCTCGATGACGGCCGCGAGGCGGTCCTGCTGCTGGGCGAGGGCTTCCGCGTGGCGCCCAGCGACGCGTTCATCGCGGAGCTCGAGCAGCTTCTCTCCCCCGGCGCAGTCGAGTTGCGATAAGCCGTCCCCAGCGCGGATGCGGCCTCGCTCGTGGACCGATTCGCGAGCCCGACGGGCGGTCCGGTCGCCGCGAACGCGAGGGTTTGATAATCTTCAACCGGATTGAATCTCAATTCAGGAGCAAGTCTGCCCCGGGTGCACAATATCGCGAGCGAGCGGCGGGAATCGGCAGTTCTGGTGGGAATCGAGCTGGGCGCTCGCGACGGAATCAGCAGTGAGGAGTCGCTCGATGAACTCGGCGCGCTGGCCCAAAGCGCCGGCGCCGAAATAGCAGCGACGGTCACCCAGCGCCTCAAGGCGCCCGATCCTCACACCTTCATCGGGAAGGGCAAGGCCGCCGAGGTCGGCAAGCTCGCCCGCGCCACCGGCTCATCGCTTGCGATTTTCGACGACTCCCTTTCACCCGCGCAGGCCCGCAACCTCGAAAACGAACTCGGACTGCGCGTAATCGATCGGAGCCAGCTCATCCTCGACATCTTCGCGCAGCGCGCGCGCACACTCGAGGGCAAGCTGCAAGTCGAGATCGCGCAGTTGAGTTATCTCCAGCCGCGGCTCACGCGCCAGTGGTCGCACCTGTCGCGCGTGCGCGGCGGCGGGGCGGGCGCCGGCGGGGTGGGCACGCGCGGGCCCGGCGAAACTCAGCTCGAGGTCGACCGCCGCCGGCTGCGCGAACGCCTCACGCGCCTGCGCGCGCGGCTGGCCCACGTCGAGCGCACTCGCGGCATCCAACGCCGCCGCCGGCTCGAAGTGCCGGCCGCAACCGTCGCGCTTGTCGGTTACACGAACTCGGGCAAGTCCACGCTGATGAACGCGCTGACCGATGCCGGGGTTGAAACCGCCGACCGCCTGTTCTCGACGCTCGACCCGACGATTCGGCGCCTTAAGCTTCCCAATCGGATGACGGTGATGCTCGCCGATACGGTCGGTTTCATTCATCGCCTGCCGCACCTGCTGATCGACGCCTTCAAGGCGACGCTCGAGGAGGTCCGCACCGCGCGCCTCCTGCTCCACGTCGTGGACGCGAGCGCGCCGCTTGCGGCAGAAAGGATCGAAGTCGTCGATCGCGTGCTCGAGGAAATCGGCGCAGGATCGACGCCGCGAATCCTCGTGATGAACAAGACCGACCTGATGGAGCGGCACCCGGTCCCGCGCACCGGGACCGACATGGTTTTCATATCGGCGCTCGACGGCACGGGGCTCGGCGCTCTGCGCGATGCGATCGCGCTCCACTTTGGCGGGACGCGCGAGGAGGTCTCGGTCACGCTCAGCGCTGATCGCGGCGACCTGGTTGCGATGGCGCGGCGCGATGGCGAAGTGCTGAGCGAGGAATACCGCGATGGGCTCGTGTCGATGCGCGCGCGGGTCAGCACGCCCGTGGCAGGGCGGCTGCGCAAAGCCGCAGTCGCTGCCCAGCCTCTATAGCAGGATGTTGAAGAAAGCGAGATCATCGCAGTTCGACCGCCCTGCGGTCTCAACATCCTGCGTAAAAGATGGCTTCTTTCCTCTATCTTCGCCCCCGGTCTTTTCCGGGGGAGATAAGGGAGGGGGAGCAGGCTGTGATATATCACCAGCCTGCTAGCCAGGAGACGTGATCGATGGCCGTGCCAGCGCAACCGCAGAGTCCGGTTGGCGAAATTGAGCCGCCCCAGACGCCGCGCCTTGGCCATCTGCTCAACACTCCGAACTTCCTCACCCTCTGCCGCGTGTTTTCGATTCCGATTTTCCTTTCGTTCCTGAGCCGCCATCGCTATGCCTACGCGTTCTATGTGTTCGGCGCCGCGGCGCTGACCGACGGCCTCGATGGGACCGTGGCGCGATGGTTCGACGCCAAGACCGAGCTCGGCGCGTTCCTCGATCCGTTCGCCGACAAGCTGATGCTCGTGTCGGCATTTGTCGCGCTCACGATCGAGGGCGACTTCCCGGGCTGGCTGCTCAGCGTGGTCGTGATCCGCGACGTGGTGGTGGTCGCCGGCTACCTTATGCTCTCGTTCTTCACGGGCGAGCGGATTCCCGTGCGTCCGAGCTATCTTGGCAAGACGAGCACGTTCCTTCAGCTCGGATGCGTAATCGTGGCGCTCGGACAATACTCGATGATCGACTCACCGTACTTTTACGCGCTGCTCTATGCGACCACGGCGGCGACCGCGCTCTCGGGGCTTCACTACGTGTATCGCGGCCTGCTCTGGCTCGCATCGCGCGAGCCCGAACTGTTCAGATAGCTCGAAGACCGCAACGGAATACCAAGACCCGGTTGGATCTCGGCGCATCAGGCCGGATTGGCGCCCGCGGCCTTACTTCGGAGCAGGGTTCGGCGCGTTAATTGATGACCTTTGCGGCGCGGAGTTCCTCGACGTGGGCGCGATCGAGACCGGCCTCGCGCAGGATCTCGTCGGTATGCTCGCCGAGCTTGGGCGGAACCCGCCACATCTTCATCGGGGTCTCCGTGAATCGCGCGCCGGGGTTGACCGTTCTGATGCGGCCCGCCACCGGATGGTCGTAGACGCTGAAGCTCTCGTTCGCGACGATCTCGTCGTCCTGGAAGAGCGTTTCGTAGCTGTGGACCGGGCCGCATGGGACGTCGGCCTCCTCGAGCACCGGCAGCCACTCGGCGGTGGTTCGCTCGGGGAACAGTTTCGCAATCCCGCGCATGATCGCGCGCAATCGCTCGGCGCGGTCCGGCACGCTGGTCCACCATTCGGGATGCCCGACCGCCTGGCACATGCGCTCATACTGCGCATCGGTGAACGGCGCGATGGTCAGCCATCCGTCCTTGGTGCGGAACGGGTCGAGGGTCGAGCTCTTGGGAGCAAGATGCTTGTATTCTTCCTCGGGAAGAAACGTGTAGCCGTAAGCCGTATCGTTCGCCGTGAAAGCCATCATCGCTTCGAGCATCGGCACCCGGATATACTGGCCAACCCCTCGGGCGCGCGCCGCGTGCAGCGCGCTCACGACCGCGAGCGCCGCGGTTATCCCGCTTACTTTGTCCGCGAGCGCCATCCTGACCGCGACCGGCTGTCCCGTCTTGGCGCCTTGTACGAACGCCGCGCCCGAGTAGCCCTGGATGACCGGATCGTAGGCGGGAAAGTTCGCGTAGCGTCCCTTGGGACCGAAACCGCAAATCGAGCAGTAAACGATCTTCGGATTGGCGCGCCGGATGTCCGAGTAGCCGATGCCGAGGCGGTCGGCGACGCCGGGGCGATTGTTCTCGATGAGCGCATCGGCCTTGACCGCGAGCCGGCGCACGAGATCGCGGCCGTGCTCCTTCTTGATATCGATCACGATGCTTCGCTTGTTGCGATTGAAGTTGAGAAAGGATGCGGTCACGCCGTTGCGCTCCGGCCGCCCGACCCGGCGCATCGAGTCGCCCTCGGGCGGCTCGATCTTGATCACATCGGCGCCCAAATCGCCCAGCAACTGCGTGCAGAACGGTCCCGAGATAACGGCAGTCAGGTCGAGAATACGAAAACCAACCAGCGCTCCATCAGCCATAAGCTTATCCCTTCGTCCGCCGCGGCGGGCGTGACCGATGATAATGTCGGTCAGCCCTCCGTGTCGTGGCGCCGCCATCCGGCGCAAGCCGAGCCTGGGATTCGGGACGCGCCTGAATCAGCCGCGCGCGCCTTGCTTCTTCAGATCGGGCGAGGCCACTTACGGTCGAGAAGCCTGCTTAGCCCGCCCAACCGGCGCGCGTCAAGGCGCTGCGCGCGGCGATCGCCCGCCTGCGCGGGCGTGATCGGCCCCGATCAATCGGATGGAGGATTCGGAACGTCCATCCCGTAGGCGACTTTCAAGTCATCGCCCGCAAACGGATAAACGTGGACCATCCATCCGAAGGCGAGCGGAATGAAATGTCCTCCCGCTTCCCGGCAGGCGGATTCGTTCGAAATCTTGCCGTGGAAACCGAAGCGGCCGTCGGCGAGAAAGCCGAGCCTGCGATCGAGTTCGAGCGCATCGGGATTTGCGGCGGCGGCGATCATCCCGGGCAGATCGTCCCGGCCTGCGCCGACATCGCCGCGGATAAAGTCGTCGAACGCGATGCCGTTAGGCAGGCAGATGTTCACGTGCTCGTGCCATCGCGCGACCCCGAGCGGAACGAGCGCATCGAGTTGCTCCGGCGTGTAATCGGGCGGCGCGCTGTACATCGCGCCCACCAGCGCATAGTTGCCATCGGATTTCTTCGAATAGAGCAGGGACCCCGGCCGGGAGGCGTCGAAGCGGCCCATGTACTCCGCGCTCGATGCCCGAAAATCGGTGAAATGATAAACCGGCTGCGGAATGGCGGGGAGAAAGACGCGAAAACCCTCGGCCAGCGCGACCCGGTAGTTTCGGTACCTCGGCAGTACGCGGCGCAGCGTCGCGAGAATGTATTGGGCCCGCTCGACATCCTGCGGCGTCTCAGACCTGAGCGCCGTCATCTTCATGTGCGCGTCCATGTCCATGTGCGCGCCCATCCCGTTGGGCGCATTCATATCTGCCATCGCGGACATGTCATGCGCCATATCATGCGCGAAGATCGGCGCCGCGAACGCGGCCGCGATCGAAAGGATCATCGCGAATGCGGCTGATGCAAACGTCTTCATGGCGATCTCCCCGCTATGATGCGGCCGACCTCCATCACGACGCGTGGCTGACCCCGTGCAATCGTGCGTGGGTGAGCGCGGGCAATTCGCGGCGGACCCGATCGAGATAATCGAGATCGATCGGCGCGATGACCACACCCTCCTGGTCAGCGCCGCGCGCGAGCACGCGCCCCCACGGATCGACGATCATCGAGTTGCCGTAATCGCTGAATCCGTGCACGTTGGGTCCGAACTGCGCGGGCGCGATTATATAGACCTGGTTCTCGATCGCCCGCGCGCGCATCAGCGGCTCCCAATGCGCCTCTCCGGTCGGGAACGTGAATGCGCTCGGAACCGTAATAATCTTCGCGCCATCGAACGTGAGGCTGCGGTAGAGTTCGGGGAATCGCAGGTCGTAACAAACGGTCAGCCCGATCGCGCCGATTGGCGTCGGGGCGCACACGATGTCGAATCCGTGGAGCTTCACGTCCGATTCCCTCACCGTGACGCGGCCGGGCAGATCGACGTCGAACAGATGGATCTTCCGGTACGCCGCGATTCTTGCGCCGTCGGGCCCGAACATTACGGACGTGTTGTAGTTCTTTGGCCCGCCTGGCGCGTGCTCGGTGATCGAGCCGGCGACGAGATAGATCTCAAGCTCGCGCGCCAGCCGCGACATCGCGGCGAGCGACTCGCCTTCGAGCGGCTCGGCCGCCTGCGCCTCCTCGCTGCGCTTGCCGCGCCAGTTGAACATCTCCGGCAGCGCGGCCAGGCGGGCGCCGCGCGCCGCGGCCAGCCGAAGCAAGCGTTCGGCGCGCTCGAGATTCGCGGCCTTGTCGGAGGTCGCCGCCATCTGAATCGCTGCTGCCAGGTAAGTCATCGCACGAGCCCCCTCGCGCGGGGATTATCGCCGATCGGCCCGCCGCTTAATAGCGCGGCATCGAGGGATCCGCCTCGACCGACCACGCATCGATTCCTCCCGAAAGGTTGAGGACGTGCTCGAATCCCATCTGCGCCAGGTAGTTTGCGACCTGTGCGCTGCGGATCCCGTGATGGCATACGACGACCGTCTCGCGATCGGGGTCGAGTTCCGCCAGCCGCGACGGGATGTCGCCCATCGGGATATGAATCGCGCCGGGGAACGGTGCGAGAGCAACTTCCTCGCCCTCGCGCACATCGATGATGAGTACGCGATCGCCCCGCATAAGCCTCGCCTTGAGTTCGGCCGCTCCGATCTGTCCGGGATCGCGCATCGAGCATACCCTCGCGACGTTCAGCCTCGTTCGGGCCGACGCGGTTTCGATCGGTTACACGGGTGGCGTCTTGCCGGATTCCTCGCCTCGTCCCGGCGCATCAGCGCGCGCTCAACTTGTCTCTCTCGCGGACCTGAACGGAGAGCAGCTCGACCTTGGAGTAGTGCGGCAGGAGCGGCATCGCCACGCCGATCGAGAACTTGTCCGAGCCGCCGGGCGGGATGGGATCGTAGTGCGGCGTCTCATGCAGGAGCCGCTTCAATTGCTCGTCGTCGCCGAGGCTCTCCGCCTTGTGATTGTACCCAATCTCGGCCTCGACAACCCTCCCGTTTTCATCCTCGAAACTGAGTATCATCTTTACGTATTCGAGCGGCTGCGCCCCCGTATTCGTAATGTCACCGGCCACGACCAACCGGGACGGCATGCAGCACGAGCGCAAGACAACGTCGCTGGTAATTTCGATTTCCAGGCCTTTCGCTTCGATGACGCGGGCGCGAGGATGGTCGTTGCGGGCCCTTAGGAGGTCGAGCGCGCACGACTGCCGGGCGTCATCGGTGGCGGCGCGATCGCCCGCAAGGGCTGCCGTCGCGCATCCGAGCGCGACCAGTATGGCGGGAGCGATGAGTTTATTCACTGCCGCAGCCCTCTTGGGCGATCTTGGTGCCGGCGATCCGGAGTGTCAATCTGACATTGGATAGGGTGAAAGCGCGGATGAACGCCGCCGATGATGAGAATTTTATGGCGCGGGCAATCGCCCGGGCGCGCGCAGGGGCGGCCGGGGGCGAGGTCCCGGTCGGCGCGATAGCAGTGTCCGAGGGGCGAGTGGTCGGCGCGGGATATAATCAGCCGATCGGAATGAACGATCCCACTGCGCACGCGGAAATCCTCGCGATGCGCGAGGCGGCGCACGCGCTCGGCGCTTATCGTCTGACCGGCGTCACGCTCTACGTGACGCTGGAGCCGTGCGTGATGTGCGTCGGCGCGATGGTGAATGCGCGAATCGGAAGGCTCGTCTATGGGGCGCGCGATCCCAAGGCAGGCGCGCTCGGCTCCGTCTACGACATCGGACGCGATGGCCGCCTCAACCATCGCATCGAGGTGACCGGCGGCGTGATGGAGGCCGAGTGCGCCGAGCTGCTTCGCGAATTCTTCCGCTCGCGGCGCGAGGACAAGTAGCCAGGCGCTCGGCTCAAGGCGGGGCAGGGAAAAGGAGATCGCCGCGATGGGAAATTTTCGATTCTACCGCAGGATGAACATCCTGCCCGGGCTCTCGGTGAATCTATCGAAGTCGGGGCCGAGCCTGACGATGGGCGTGCGCGGCGCCCACGTGACGATCGGCGGGACCGGAATCCGCAAGACGGTCGGAATTCCCGGCACGGGCATCTACTATACCTCCCGGCGCGGATACAACTCGGGACTTCACTCCGCTCACATCGAGTCGCCGATTTCCGAGCAGCAGCAGGCGGCGGCTCACCGAGCGGCGTTCGTAATCGCAATCATTGTAATCATGGGGCTCGCGCTGCTGGCGGGCGTCGTGATCGGGTCCGCGCTCGGCCACGGCTGATTGGCAGTCACCGATGAGGTTCCCTCATGCCCAGTGAGAAGGCGAAGGACAACAGGTCGCTAATCGCGACGTGCGTCGCGTGCAAGAAGCCGGTCTCGACCGAACTCGCGGTCACGCTGGCCGGTGAGGAAGACGGCCGGCGCACGCTGTCAGTCGTGTGCGTTGGGTGCGCGAACAACGGCTGGCGTCCGCCCGGCTTCCGCGGCGTTTACGCGGTGCGTCCGGATTGAGCCGCGACTGTTGAAGAGGTTGCGGCGCGCGAGCGGACGCCTTGACTGCGCGGATGCGAACATCGATGCTGGCAGGTCGCGGAGAGGTTCGGGAGTCTGGTTTAACCGGCGTGACTCGAAATCACGTGTGCCCTCGTGGCACCGGGGGTTCAAATCCCCCCCTCTCCGCCAACGAGATGACCGCCTTCAATGGGACCACGTTGGCCTACGACGCCAACGGCAATCTGCTCAACGACGGCACGAACACCTACACCTGGGACGCGCGCAACCATCTGAGCGGAATCGCTGGCGCGAACAGCGCGGCTTTCGTTTACGATCCATTCGGGCGGCGCGCGAGCAAAACGATTAATGGGACGGCGACGCAATTCCTGTACGACGGGCTTAACCCTGCGCAGGAGCTACAGGCGGGAACCCCAAGCGCAAACATGCTGACCGGGCTGGGGATCGACGAATACTTCCAGCGGACCGACGCGTCGGGCACCAACAGCTACCTGAGCGACACGATCGGGAGCACGCTTGCGCTCACGGATCCGGCCGGGACGATCCAGACTTCGTACATCTACGAACCATTCGGCAACGCGACCGTCTCCGGCGCCTCGAGCGGCAACCCAATCCAGTTCACCGGCCGCGAAAATGATGCCACCGGACTGTATTACTACCGGGCAAGGTATTATAGCCCGGTCTTGCAGCGGTTCGTCGCGCAGGATCCGATCGAGTTCAGCGGCGGCGCCACAAACCTGTACGCTTACGTTCTCAACGATCCGATAGATGGCATGGATCCACTTGGGTTGAAGATAAACCAGTGTAAGAATGGAGATTGTCCGCCGTCTCCTCCGAGCGGAAATCCGGATTGGCAGCCCGATG
>DASPOF010000068.1:0-9227 GCA_035626155.1 Binataceae bacterium (SeqCode) | reverse complement strand
CGCAAAAGGAGCGCGCCCTAAGAGAAGCGCGCAAGTCCGCCAGCGGCGCGGTCGTCGTCTCGGGCGTCGGCGATATGCTGGTGCGGTTCGCGCGATGCTGTAATCCGCTGCCGGGCGAGGCGATCACCGGCTTCATCACGCGCGGCCGCGGCGTCACCGTGCACCTTGCCGGCTGTCCCTACTCGCTCAACACCGACCCCCAGCGCCGAGTCCCGGTGGTCTGGAAGGACGGCGAGACGGCGCCGCGGCCGGTACGCCTCGAGGTGTTGTGCGTGGACCAGCCGGGGCTGCTCGCCGCGATGAGCCGGGCGATCGCCGCGGCGGGCGTGAACATCTCCACCGCCGAGGTGAAAACCAAGGGCGCCGACGGACGGGCGCTCTCGATCTTCGAGGTGAACATCACGAGCGGACGCCAGCTCAACAACCTGATGAATTCGATCGGCGCAATCGACGGCGTGATGCACGTGTCGCGCATCGGTTTTCACAACGACAAGAGGTATAATGCCTGACCGCGCGCCGGCGCGGGGCAATCGATGCGGAAAGCTTGGCGATGAAACGGGAAATTCAGAGCAGGAATGCGCCGGGCGTGATCGGACCGTACTCGCAGGCAATCGAAAACCCGCCCTTCGTCTTTTGCTCGGGCCAGATCGGAATCGATCCGGTAAACGGCGCGCTGGTCCCCGGCGGGATCGAGCCCGAAACGCGCCGGGTGCTCGAAAATCTGCGCCAGGTGCTGAGCGAGGCCGGGCTGGGACTCGATGACATCGTGAAGACCACCATATTCGTGGTCGACCTTGCCGACTTCGATGTGGTCAACCGGATTTACGGCGAGCATCTGAGCGCACCCTATCCGGCGCGCTCGACCGTGCAGGTCTCGGCGCTCCCGCGCCACGCGCGAGTCGAGATCGAAGCGATCGCGATGAAGCGCGGCTGATCGCGCCCGGCATTCAGCCCACGTTCAAAATCGAAAGCGCCCGCATGTCAAAGTAGCGGCCCGCGGGATCGAGCTTGCGCGCCGAGCGCACGAGCCTGCGCGCATTCGACCGCCGCATCCTGGCCGCCAGCGGTCCGTCGTACATGCGGGCTTTGTCCAAATCGAGGATCACGACCGCGAAGCTCTCGCCCTGCCGGGTAACGAACAGGTTTTGCAGGTTGAGATCGGCGTGGAACAGCCCGCGATCGTGCATCGTGGCGACCGCCGCGCGCGCCTTGAGCATCACGTGATTGCGGACCGCGGGATCTTCGTCGGTGCGGACGAAATCCCAGAGCGTCATCCCCGCAAGCGCACGCGTCAGGAAAAATCCGCGGTAGAGCCCGAGACCGAGCCACTGCACCATCGCGCCCATCGGCTCCGCGACCGCGATTCCCCGCCGGCGCGCCTCGATTGCGACGCGCAGCTCGCGAAATGGCCGCGGATCGAGCCCGAAGAACGTGTCGGAGAGAAGCAGGCGCACCATTCCGCCGCGCCGCGCACGGCGCGCGACCAGCAGCGGTCCGCCTTCGAGTGAGAGTTGATGCGCGCTTTGGCGGTTCCCGGCCCCCGGGACGCGCGCGCCCGGCAGTTCTCCAAGCTGCGCCACGATCGCATCTGCGTGCGGAAGGATATCGCGATGAATCAGCAGAACCCGCCGGCCGATTACGAGCCGGTTAAAGCTCGAATCGTGGCGCCAGACGGTTTCCGTCGCGGGCCTCATCGCGCTCTCGTGCCCTTCAGGAGCCAGCCGCCCCGGCTCGCGACTTGACCGTTTCCGTGGCGCGGTCCGCCGCGTCGGCAGTAGTGTCGAGGACAAGAAGCGCAATCAGCAGCGCGATCGACGATCCGAGGTGCGCCGAATAGAAGAGGCCTAGCCGGTTAAGGTACGTCCCGGAAGCGAGATTCAAGATGATCGACAGCACGAGCAGCGCGCACACCGATCGCTTGGGCGGCCGCTGCGCGCTCCAGTCTTCCTGGAGCGCTGCGATGACCACCATGTACGGCACGACCAGCGCCGCGTAATAGCTCTTCCACGAAAGCGGCGCGAACCCCGGCATCAGGCAGAACAGTGCGGCGAGCGGGACCGAATCCGCCGCGCCTTCATCGCCGCGAGCAGGCGCACGCCGCCAAACCATCCGCAGCACGATCGCGATCGCCGCGCACTCGAACGCCATCCCGAGCGCGAGCGACAGGCGCGGCGCGTCGCCCGCCGGACTCCATCGCACCAGCACTCGCGCGAGCGCGGCGACCGCCGACTGGTTCGTGAGCATCAACCGGTAGCGATCGGTCATCGATGCGACCGCGCGCAGGTATGACTCGGTCTGATCGAACCATCCGCGCAGTCCAAAGACCGCGACCGGCGCGGCGAGCAGGACCACGCCCGCGACGAACGCCCATCCCAGCGCGGCGAGTTTTTTTCGGACGAGCAGGTACATCGCGGCGAGGATCGCGAACGGTTTGATCAGCGCCGCCGCCGCCAGCATCGCGCCCGACGCGATCGTCCGGCGCTCGCGGGCATAGACGATCGCCCACACGCACAGCGCCAGCGTGGGCAGGTTGATCTGTCCGTGCTCGATATTGTTGTCGATGAAGCGGGCGGACAGGAGCACCGGCACGACGATCAACAGCGCTGACAGCCGCCGCGCCCGCCCAAACAGCATCACGCCCGCGCCGATGATGAACGCGGCAAGTCCCCACGCGTTGACGGCGAAGAACGCGACCTGCGCCGCGCGCCGCGAAAGCATCGCGAACGGCGCGAACCCGATCGCGAAAATCGGCGCGTAGAGAAACCGCCCGCTGTCGGAGGGCGGATAGATCGCGGCCCCCGCGAGCACGCGCTGCCCGGCCAGATAATAAATCCTGAAATCGCCCTGGTCCCTCAGCGCCGCCGCGATCCCGAGCCCCGCGATGTACGCAGCCAGCGCGGCCCAGGCGAGCCGGCGCGCGCGCTCGGCGGAAAGCGCCGTCATCGCGGGACTATCCCGGCCACCCGGCCGCGCGGTGGACGGCGCCTGCATCACTTAAGCGGGCGCGCCTCGTCGACGAGCATGATCGGAATGTCGTCCTTGATCGCATAGACGAGCTTGCACGCATCGCAGATGAGCCCGTCCTTCGCGTCGTTCAGATGGAGTCCGCCCTTGCACTTGGGACAGGCAAGGATGTCAAGCAGTTCCTGGCTAACGGGCATCGCGCGAGACCTCCTCGATGCGGGCGGCGGCGGGAACGTTGATTTTCGGCGAGCGCAGTTTGGCCGCGATCAGGTCATCGAGCACTCGCGCCTCTTCTTCAGCCATCGCCACCTCGATACGCAAAGCGTACAGCGAATCGCGCGCGAACGGAAAGCGCTCGAGCTTGATGAGATCCTTTTCGGTGGTCACGACGAGGTCGGCATCGCGCGCCGCGGCCGCGATCGCCTGCCAATCCGAGGAAGTATAGGCGTGATGGTCAGGGTATTCGAGCACGCCCACCAGGTCGGCCTCGAGTTCGTGCAGCATCGCGTAGAAGCCCGCGGGATCGGCAAGCCCGCTGAGCGCGATCACCCGCCTGCCGGTGAGCGCAGGAGAACTTTCGCGCCACACCCCGCGATCGGAGGCGACCAGCGCACGCGGCCGAAGGCGCGCGTTGAGCAACGTGCGGCGCTCGAGCTTTGACATCTCGGCGGCGCTCAGAGCGGACGGGCGCGCACCGCCGGTTGAGACCAGGATGATCGCGTCGGCGCGCGCAAGGGCCCCAACCGGATCGCGCATCGGTCCGGCCGGAAGCATCCAGCCGTTGCCGAACCCGCGCTCGCGATTGACGAGCACCAGGTCGGCATCGCGCTTGAGCGCGCGATGCTGAAAGCCGTCATCGAGAATCACGACGTCGAGCGGAGCGCGCTCGGCAAGCAGCTTGATCGCATCGATTCGCCGCTTTGCGACCGCGATGGGACCGTCGAAGGATCGCGCCATCATCGCGGGCTCATCGCCGGCCTCATCGAGCCCAACCTTGAGTTCACCGTGCTCCGCGATCAGCACCGCGCGCGCCCCGCCCCTTCGCCGACGATAGCCGCGGCTTGCGATTCCGACCGCAAGTCCGCGCCGCGCAAGCCGCCGCGCAAGCCAGAGCGTGAACGGCGTCTTCGCGTTCCCGCCCACGGTCAGGTTGCCCACGCTGATCGTCGTGACCGGGGCCTGCCGCGCCATGAATCGCCACCACAAATTGCGCACGGCGAGGCCCGAGCGAAACCCCGCCGCCGCGCCGGCAAGCGGCAGCCAGAGCGGCGCCGTGGCGAGACTCGGGCCGCGCCTCCAGAATCTCTCCAGGCGCGGACGGTTGCTTTGGGGGCCCATCACGATTCAACCGGCACGGCGAGCGACTCAAGATGCATCAAGGTTCTGCGCGCCCCTCCGCCCGCCTCGCCAGCCGTCTGGCGCGCGGCTTGCCCGGCGGACTGCCGCGCGCGATCGTCGGTGAGCCATCGCGCGCACGCATCGGCGATCTCTCCCGCATCGCGGACGACCTGCGCCCCGCCGGCGGAGATGAGCGCCGAGGCCATCTCGCGCTGGTTTTCATAATGCGGTCCGAACAGGACGGGTACGGATGCGGCTGCGGGCTCGGCCACGTTCTGTCCGCCGCGCGACGCGTCCAGGCTTCCGCCCACGAACGCGATCGCTGCGCGGCCGTAGAGCGCGCGCAGCTCGCCCATCGTGTCGAGAATCAGAAGGGGCGCGCGCTCTGCGCCAACGTCGGGCGCGGGCGGCGGAAGCTCGCTTGCGCGAACATAGGCGAGCGCGCGGGCGCGGACGACCTGCTCGACCTCGGGGGTGCGCGCGGGATGGCGCGGGGCGATCACGAGCGCGAGCGCGGGGAACCGTTCGCGCAGCTTCAGGTATGCGTCCGCAACCACCGCCTCCTCGCCCGGCGCAGTCGAGCCGGCGACCAGCACGGGCCGCCCGCTTGCGAATTGCTCAAGTTCCTCGCGCAGCGGCGGTCCCGTGCCGTCGAGAACGAGGTCGAACTTGGTGTTGCCGGTTACGATTACGCGATCGGGGGGCGCGCCGAGCGCGAAGTATCGGCGCGCATCGTCGGCGCTCTGGACGAGGATCAGATCCGCGCATTGGAGCGCGGCCGCGAACAGCGATTTTGCGCGCCGGTAGCCTGCCAGCGCGCGTTCCGAGATGCGCCCGTTGATGACCGCGACGCGCGCGCCCGCGCGGCGCGACTCGATGAAGTAATTGGGCCAAAGCTCGGTCTCCGCCACCAGCACCAGGTTGGGGCGGACCGCGCGGAGAAACGCGCGCACCGTCAGGGGACAATCCAGGGGCGCGAGCGCGCAGGCCGCGGCCCCCGCGATTCGCCGCCGCGCCGCATCGCGCCCCGTCGCCGTCATCGTAGTCACCACGATCGCACCGTGCTCGTATCGGCGGCGAAGCCCCGCGGCGATCGGACGGACCGCCTCGATCTCCCCGACCGACGCGGCGTGAATCCAGATGCGCGGCGGCGATGCGCCGGGCGGCAGCTCGATCCGGCCCATCCGCTCGCGCCGGTCACGCGCGTCGCGCGCGCCGGCTGCGGCCAGAGCGAACGGCAGCGCCGGATACCAGAGAATGCTGTACAGGTGGCGAAGCATCGCGGAACGCCGGGTGTGCGCGCGGCCGATCGCGCGCTCCAGCTCAGGCGACGAGTCCGCCGTTGCCGGCGGCTTCCTCGGGCGACACGAACTGCAAGTCGTATAGTTTGCGGTACTCGCGGCCGCGCAGGAAGAGCTCCTCGTGAGTCCCCTGCTCGACGATCCGGCCGTGGGTTATCACGACGATCCGATCGGCGCGGCGCACGGTGGAGAGGCGATGCGCGATCACGAGCGTGGTCCGGTTCTGCATCAGCCGTTCGAGCGCATCCTGCACGAGGCGCTCGGACTCGGAATCGAGCGATGAGGTCGCCTCGTCGAGGATCAGAATCGGCGCGTCCTTGAGCAGAGCGCGCGCGATCGCGATGCGCTGACGCTCGCCGCCGGACAGGCGCACGCCCTGCTCGCCGACGACCGTCTCGTAGCCCTGCGGCAGGCGCGTGATGAAGTCATGGGCGTTGGCCAGGCGCGCGGCGGCGATGACCGGATCGAGCTGCTTGTCGGCCGATCCGTACGCGATATTGGCGCGCACGGTGTCGTTGAAGAGAAACGTGCTCTGCGTGACCAGTCCGATTTGCGCGCGCAACGATGCGAGCTTGATCCGCCGCACGTCGATCCCGTCGATTGCGACGCGGCCCTCCTGGACGTCGTAGAAACGCGGGATCAGGTCGGCGATCGTGGATTTCCCCCCGCCGCTCATCCCGACCAGCGCAACGACCTGGCCCGCGCCGATTTCGAGATTGATGTCGCCGAGCACCCACTCATCTCCGTAGCGGAAGCTCACGCCCTCGAACGTGACGCGATGCGGCCCGGCGCCAAGGACGACTCCCTCCGGGTCGTCAGGGACGTCGGTCGGCTCATCCATCATCTCGAAAACCCGGTCGGCGGCGGCCAGTCCCTGCTGAATCGTGTTGTTGGTTTTGCTGAGGGCTTTGAACGGGTTGTACACGAACAACATCGTGGTGAAGAATCCGCCGAACGAGCCGAGCGTGCGCGTCCCGGCAAGCAGCGACGCGGTCGCGTACCACACCACGGCGACCACCGCGAAAGCGCCCATCGCCTCGATCATCGGCCCGGTGAACGCCTTGATTCTCGCCACGCGCATGTTGATTCGCATCAGGCGCTTGAGTTCGCTGTTGAAGCGGCGGCGCTCGTAATCCTCCATCCCGAAAGCCTTGACCACGCGGTTTCCCTGGAAGGTCTCATGCAGCAGCCCCTGAAGTCCGCCCAACTGCTTCTGCGCGTTGCGCGTCTCCTTGCGCACCCGCCTGGATAATCGGACCACCGGTCCGACGGTAATCGGGAATCCGACGAACGCGATCAGCGCGAGCTGCCAGTCGATCACGAACGCCGTGCACAGCAGCGCGACGAGCGATGCGCCGTCACCAAAGATCGAGAAAATTCCGCTGCTCAGGCTCTGCACCGCCAGGTTGGCGTCGCTGATCACGCGGGCGACGAGCACGCCGGTCGGGTTGCGATTGAAGAAGCTGAGCGACTGGCGCTGGAGGCTCTCATTGAGGTCGGAGCGAAGATCGACCACAAGCTTTTGCGACACGTAGGCGGTCAGATAGTCATTGGAAAAGTTGCTGAATGCGCGCAGCAGGAACAATCCGGCGAGCGCAAAAGACAGTTCGCGCAGGCCCGACACGCTCCGCAGATTCCTGACCTGATCGACGAAGCGTTTGATGACGAACGGGATCGCCGCGTTCGCACCCGCCAGCGCGAGCATCGCCACGCCGAGCAGGAGCACATACGGAAACAGGTACCGGCGCAGGTAGCCGAACAGGCGGCGCTCGCGCGAACCGATGAGCCTCATGCGATCATCCCGGCGGCTATCCGGGCGACCCGGGCCGCAGCGCCCGGCGCGCCCAGGCGCTCGCGCAGTGCGCCGAGCGATGCGACGGTCTCGGCGCGAATCGTCGGGCTCAAGAGCGGCTCCGCGGCCCGGATCAGGTTGCGCGCGGTCACCTGTCCCTGGATCAATTCCGGCACAATCTGCCGTCCTGCCAGGATGTTCGGCATGCCGATGAAATCCACGCCGGTCACGAGCATCCGTCCCAGAATATATGTAAGCGCCGACACTTTGTACGCGATCACCATCGGGCATTCGAGCAATGCGGTTTCCAGCGTCGCGGTGCCCGATGCGACCAGCGCAAGCTCGCTCGCAGCGATAATACTATAGGTATCGCCCTCGATAATACGCACCCCGCTCAAGCCCACCCGGCCCTCCGCGGCCAGCTCGGCGGCGGTCAGAGTCGGGGCGAGCGCGATAACCGGCGTCAGGCCGTAGTCGCTGGCCAGCACGCGGGCGGCCTCGACGAATGGTCCGAGCAGGTAGTGAATCTCGGCGCGCCGGCTCCCGGGCAGCAACGCGAGCAGGCGCGAATCGGGCGGAAATCCGTGACGGGCAAGCGTCTCGGCGCGCGGCTCGGCCGGCACGACACGATCGAGCAGCGGATGGCCCACGAATGACACGCGGTCGCCGGCGCGCGCGAATATCTCGGCCTCGAATGGCAGCACGACGGCGAGCCGGTCGGCGCGCTGGATAATCTTGTCGATGCGCCCGCGGCGCCACGCCCACACCTGGGGCGTGATGTAGTAAAGCACGCGGACACCCGCGCGCCGGGCGATGCCTGAGAGAATCAGGTTGAATTCCGCGTAATCGATGAGGATCAGGAGGTCCGGTTTTTCGCTGCGGAGGATTCGCCTGAGACCGAGCCCCGCGCGCACGGTGCGCGAGATCGTCGCGGCAAGCTCAGAAAGTCCCAGCCCGTGGATGTCTTCCATGCGGACCAGCGCGCGCACCCCCGCATCGCGCATCTTCTGGCCCGCAATTCCGAACAGGTCGCAGCCCGGATCGATCGCCAGGATCTCGCGGGCGAGATCGGCGCCATGGAGGTCTCCCGACGCCTCGCCCGCAACGATCATGATCCGCCGCGGGCGCACGGATTCAGAATTCGCGCGTGCGGGCGGGCTCGTCTCCTGGGTCGATGGCATCCGAGGGATTGTGATGGAAAAGTGGCGCTCGCACCACGGGGTAGCGGATCGTGGTCAACCCGAGGCGGCGCCGGTGACCATCACGTCTCGAATCCGCTCGCTCAGTTCCATGACGCGCAGCCCGTCCTCGGCGGTGACCGGCGGAGTCGAGCGCCGACGCACCGCATCGACGAACGCGCGCACCTCGTCCGCAAGCGGGTCGCCTTCGGCGAGATCGATCTGCTCGGCCGAGATGGTCGGGAATTTGCTGCCCGGCGCGGGCGGAGTCTTGCGATAAATCTGGATGCGGCGCGCCTCGTAGTCCACGGATATGTAGGCATCGGGCTGAAAGAACCGAATCTTGCGCTCGCGGCGCGCCGACACCCGGCTGGTGGTGACGTTCGCGATGAGTCCGCTCTGGAAGCGAATCCGCGCGTTCGCAAGATCGATGCGATCGGTCAGAATCGCGACGCCGACCGCCTCGACCGAGACGACCTCGGAGGGCGCGAGCGAAAGAATCACGTCGAGATCGTGGACCATGAGGTCGAGGATCACGTCCACGTCGGTGCCGCGCTCGGTAAACGGCGCGAGCCGGTGGGACTCGACGAACCGGGGCGCCTTTACGATCGAATGCAGGTGAACGACGGCGGGATTGAAGCGCTCCAGGTGGCC
>DASPOF010000067.1:0-52748 GCA_035626155.1 Binataceae bacterium (SeqCode) | reverse complement strand
CTCGGGCGCCGGCATGGTGGGTCCTTTCGGCCTGGCGATCAACTCGGCCGGAACCATTATCTTCATGTCGGATTACGCGCAGGGCGTGATTTACGCGCTTTCGGTCAACACCAGCACGGGAGCGCTGACGAATTCGACCGGCTCCCCGGTCCTCAGCGAGGGTACTTTCGGCGGGACGCCGGGGCTGCCTGTGCTCTCACCGAACGGAGCGAACATGGTCGTCGGCGATGAGAGCTCGGTGGATCTATCCCTGTTTCAAATCAATTCGACCACTCCCTATCTTCAGTATCTGACGAGTGCCGCGGCTGCCGACCCGCAGCCGTTCGGAGCTTCCTGGGCGTCGGTCGCGTCCAATACGATTGTCGTGACCGCAAACCAGAGTCTGAGTAGTCCCACCAACGGGTCGGTCTCGTCATTTATTCTGTCAGGCACTGCGCTGCTTTCCTCCAACAATGTGCTCGGTATCAACGAGCCGACCGAACTGGCAGTGGATCCGCAGAACGTATACGCGTACACCGCCGATCAGGGCGACGGAACGGTAGCGCAATACCAGTTCAACGCGGTGTGCGGAGGAACGACGCAAACAATCTGCTACGTGAAGGATTTCGCGGACGAGAAGCCGGCAAACCCGTCGAGCGGTCCGTTCGGGATCGCGCTGACTCACTAGGAACGCGCGGCACCCGTGGAGCGCGCGAAATTGCGGCCGGCGCCGCGAGCCTAAATCGAGGTCGCGGGCGTCGTCGGACGGGCCGCGGCCTTCGCCGCCTGCATCTTGCGGCGAGCCTCGACCAGCACCGTGCGGAGCTTTGACGGATTGATCGGCTTCTTGAACAGCGCGCCCTCGAGTCCGCGCAGGCGGGCCCGCTTTATGATGTGGTTCTTGTCGTAGTAGTAGGCCGTCATCAGGATGACCGGCAGGTCCGGCATCTCTTCCTTGAGCCGCAGATAGAAGTCGTACCCGTCCATCTCCGGCATCACGACGTCCGAGATTACCGCATCGATCTTCACGTTGCGGAGAATTCCGAGCGCGCTCGAGGGCCGCAACGCGCAGTGGACGACGCATCGTTCGGCGCGCAGCAAGTCCGCCATCGAGTTGACCACTGAAGGATCGTCATCGACTACCAGGATCGCCATCCCGGTCAGCGGCCATTCCTGAGCGGCGCCGACGACGTCGGGCGCGCCGGCTTGCATCTGGCCGGCCGGGCGCGGCGCCAGGTCGGCCATCCGCCTGCCTTCCATGTAATCGCGGGTCTCGTACACGCCCTTGCGCGCCATCTCATCGAGGCGGCGCACGATCGCCTGGACGCGCTCGATGCTGGTGCGGATGGAGTCGAGCCGTTCATCCACCACCACCTTCTCGGCGTCGCTCAGACGAGATTCCAGCGCTCGCGACAGCAGGTCGAGGTTATTGGTGATCGATTCGAGCGGATTATTGACCTCGTGGGCGAGGCTGACCGCGATCTCGCCGGCGGTGGCAAGCTGTTCGCGCTGGCGCATCCCGCGGATGTCGCGCGCGAAGCCGATGGACCCGACCTCGTTGCCCTGTTCGTCGTAAATCAGCGAGCCCGAGACGGCGACCGGAATCGGGTTGCCGCTCTTATTGAAGAAGACGGTTTCGAAACTCTCGATGCGGCCGTGATCCGGCGACTCGCGCATCGCCTTCATCAGGCGGCGCGCCTCGTCGATCGAGCCATAGATGAGCGTGCAGTTCTTTCCGATGATTTCCCATGGAGCGTAACCGAGGTTCCGGCGCGCTCCGTCGTTGTAATAGACTACGATGCCCTCGCGATCGACCGCGATAATTATGTCGGGCGAACTCGCGATGAGACGCTCGAGATACTTTGGGTCGGGTGATGGCGCCATGGTTGATGCTCGTTGATTTCGCGCGCGATCCGTGACGGAAGTCTCAGCGGCCGGCGGCGCGCGGGCGGAACTTCGGGAGCGTCACTTCGTCGCTGAGCTTCTCGAAGAATACCTCGACCGGCATCCCGCACTTGATGTCGTGCGGCTTGATTCCGGCGAGGTTCGAGACGATCTTCGGTCCCTCCTCCAATTTCACCACCACCACCGCATACGGAACTTCAGCGGCGAAGCCGGGGTGATAGACCTGGTGCATGATATTGAAACTATATACCTCTCCGCGGCCGCTTGCTGGCACCCAACTGGAGCGCGTCGAGAGGCAGCGCGAACACAGTTCATAGGCGGGAAAGCGCAGCGCCCCGCAGCCCTCGCATTTCTGCACCATCAGACGGCCGTTGCGCGCGCCCTCGTAGAATGGCGCCATCTCGGGCGTGATGGTTGGAATCGGTTTGCTTACTGAGGCCATCGTGATCGCAAGCTCACTTTCAGGTTTCTGGCGCCGCAGGATTGGGATTGGCGCGGAACTCAATCAGGGGTTGGCTCCCAGCACCAGCGTTCCGTGGGTCGAGAGGATGCCGCCGTTGCCGGAGACCAGTCCGATGTCATGGCGGGGCACTTGCCGCCTGCCCGCCTCACCGCGCATCTGGACCACCCCCTCGGCAACCGGAGTCATCCCCCACATGTAAAAGGAGCTTAACTGGCCGCCTCCGGTATTGACCGGCAGCGCGCCGCCGGGGCGGATGCTGCCGGCGGCCACGAACGGTCCGCCCTCGCCCTTCTTGCAGAAGCCGTAGTCCTCGAGCGTGATGAGCACGGTGAAAGTGTAGCAATCGTAGAGTTCGGCGAAATTGATGTCGCCGAGCTCGATTCCGGCCATCTTGAACGCGGTCGCCTTGGCGAGCGGAGCGCCGGATACGAGCGTCTCCATCGGATCGCCGCCCGGATGTCCCTGGCCCATCCCGAGAACATAGACGGGCCGATGCTTGAGGCTCTTTGCGCGCTCGGCCGAAGTCACAATCACGGCGAGGCCGCCGTTGGAGACCAGGCAGCAGTCGAAAAGATGGAACGGCTCGACGATCCAGCGCGACGCGCGATAATCCTCCATCGTCATCGGCACGTCGAAGAACTGCGCGGCCGGGTTCATATTCGCCCATGCGCGCTGCGAAACCGCGACCGCGCCCAGATCGTCGTTAGTGGTGCCGTAGAGGTGCATGTGGCGGCGCGCAACGAATGCATACTGAGCATTGACGCCGAACTGGCCGTACGATGCGTCCAGCCCGCGGCCGAAGCCGTATGCCGCGCCGGAGCCGCCGCCCTTGGCCTTGTCCGGCGAAGGCGGCTTGAGGGGAGCGTCGGCGAACACGCACGCCACCGCGTCAGCCATCCCCGCGTCGATCGACTGCACCGCGTGCATAATCATCGCGGAGGCGGTCGCGCCGCCGAGACCCATCGTTGCAGTCAGGCGCAGATTGGTAAGTCCCATCGCCTGCTGCAGCGTGAACGACGCCATCGTGTTTTCCGACCAGCTAACGCCGGGATTCACCAGCAGGCCGTCGAGTTCGGATCGCTCCAGCCCCGCGTCCTTGAGCGCCAGGTCGACCGCCTCGATCGCGAACCCGATCGCGTTGTGATGGTCGAAATTCCGGCCCATCCGGGTCTGGCCCAAGCCAGCGATTGCGCATTTTGCTCGAAGACTCATCGCGGTCTAAAGCTCCTCCTGGCACCCGTCGGAAACCAGGTCCAACCCCAAAGCATAGCCCAACAGTCCACCGGCCCCAAACCGGCATAAACGGGGTAGTGGCGCAAAGTCAAATGGTTTCGTATTCTGTCTGATTGGTTGCCAAGGCCCAAATGTTGCACTTACAATTGAGACCGGGAGATTTGCCAGATGGCAGAGCCGGTTAATTTCGAGGCGCTCGGAAGCAGCGAATACGTCCTCTCCAGCGCGGAAAATTTCGTATTATACGTCCTGCTCGAGGCGGTCGCGCGCGGCAAGGGCGGCGGCGGACGAGTCCCGCTCAACCTCGGCGTCGTGATCGATCGCTCCGGGTCGATGTACGACGAGCGCCGCCTTGAGTTCGTCGTCGAGGCGGTCAAGTTTCTCGCCGACAACCTCGCGCCCGAGGACAAGGTCTCGCTGGTTGCATTCGCGGACCAGGCGAAAGTGATCGCGACCGCCGAGCAGGCGCACGACCGCAGCCTGGTGCGCCGCGCGATCGATGATATCGATCTGCTCGAGATCGGCGGCGGCACGCAGATGGCGCTCGGGATGCGCGCCGCGATTGAGGAGGTCAAGAAGAACCTCAGCGCCGACCGGCTCAATCGCGTGCTCGTGCTCACCGACGGACAGACCTACGAGGAAACCGCCTGCATCGATCTCGTCCAGCAGAACCGCGACCAGGTGTCGTTCTCCACGATGGGCGTCGGGGTTGAGTTCAACGAGAAGCTCCTCCAGCGCCTCGCGCAGGATTCCAACGGCAAGTATCACTTCATCGGCGACCCCGCCGAGATTCCCAATATCTTCGAAGATGAGTTGCAGGGGCTGCGCGCGATCACGGTCCGCAACGGACGCATCGATGTGACGTTCTCGCAGGGCGTGCAGGTGCGCGAGTCGTTCCGCGCCTCGCCGGAGATCTATCCGATGGGCTCCCCGCTGGTCGGCGAAGATCGCAAGGTCAGTTACGATATCGGCGACCTCGAGGCGGGCGTCCCCGGTTCGGTCCTGCTCACCCTCGTTATGCCTCCGCGCAAACCGGGCGCCGTCCGCGTGCTCCAGAGCACTCTCCATTACGAGCTGCCGGGCGCCGGCGAATCGTCCGCCAGCGCCGACCTCGCGGTCGAATACACGCTCGATCGCACGCTCACCAGCAAACGCAACGGACGGGTGATGAACCTGGTCGATCAGGTTTCGATCGCGAAGCTGCAAGCGCGCGCCGAAGAGGAACTCAAGGCGGGCAACGTCGATCGCGCAACCCGGCTGCTGGGCAATGCGATCCAGGGCACGCAGCGGATGGGCAACGTCAAGAAGACCCAGGCGCTGGCCGGACTGCTCGATCAGGTACGAAAGACCCAGACGCTTCAGACCAAAGCGGCCAAGACCCAATTGCTTCAGGCGCAGGCGATGGTGCGCAAGACCCAGATGCTCGATGCCGATGCACTGAAAGAATTGCAGAAACCCGAGGAGTGAGGCGGCCCGATTCAGAGGATCGTTCGGTGGCCATTACGGTCGCACCCGGCGAGTGAGGGACAGACAAAAATGATCAAGTGCAGCGAATGCGGTTACGAAAACATGGACGGGCTTGATTATTGCGACGGATGCGGCGCGAAGCTGGCTGCGGCCGCCGCCGAGGCCCCTGCCCCGGCCGCTGCGGCGGAGACCAAGGCCGAAGCGCCCGCCGCTCCAGCAGCCGAAGCGCCCGCCGCCGAGCAGCCTGCCGCCGAAGCGAAACCTTCGGAGGCGGCCACCGGCGAGATCAAGCCCGAGGCCGCGCCCGCTGCGCCGCCACCGGCCCCCGCCGCTGCGCCGGCGCCCGCGGCTGCTGCCGCACCCGCGTTCAAAGCCAAGCTGCAAGTCGTGCGCGGCGGCCGCAAGGGACAGGAGTTCCCGCTCGAGGAGGGCAACAACGTCATCGGACGCTGGGACCCCGAAACGGGATCATTTCCCGAGGTGGACCTCGAGCTCGACGATACCGAGGCCAGGATCTCGCGCAAGCACGCGCTGGTGCGAATCGAGGGCGGCAAGATCACGATCGAGGACATCGGCAGCCTCAACGGAACCTATGTGAATCGCCAGCCGCGGCTTCAGCCCGGGAGTCCGGTCGAGGTCAAGAGCGGCGACGAGGTCATCGTCGGCAAAACGTTCCTCAAGCTGGTAGTCGAGCCGATTTCCTGAGCGCTTCGCTCCGTCGGGCGGCGCACACGATCCATCCGTGCCCGCGCATTGACGCGCCATGCCCGCGCAGTGAGGCGGGAATCTGAATCGCGCCATGAATCCGGGTGAACCGCTGGCGGAGGGCCATCTTCTCGACGGGCGCTACCGCGTGAAGAAGGTCCTCGGCGTCGGCGGCATGGGCCGGGTTTATCTTTCCAACGACACGCGCCTTGCCAACCGCCCGGTCGCCGTCAAGGAGATGGTGCTCGGCGAGGGAGTTGCCGAGAAAAAGGCGATCGAGGACTTCACGCGCGAGGCGACGGTGCTCGCGCGCCTCTCCCATCCGGGCATCCCGACCCTCATCGATCACTTTGCCGAGAAGGGGCGTCATTACCTCGTGATGGAGTTCGTCGCCGGCGGCGACCTCGATCGCGTGCTGGAATCACTTCCGCCCGGCGGCAGAGTACCCGAGAACCAGGTTGTTCGCTGGATGCGGCAGCTTCTCGAAGTGCTCGACTTCCTGCACGGGCAGAGTCCGCCCATCATCTACCGCGACTTCAAACCCGGCAACGTCATGATCGACAAGGACGGGCGCGCGATGCTGGTGGATTTCGGGATCGCGCGTTTTCTTCCGCGCAGCGGCCGCGCGACTCAAATCGGATCGCCCGGATATGCGCCGCCCGAGCAGTACGTGGGCAAGGTCGAACCGCGGTCGGACCTCTACGCGCTCGCCGCGACGATCCATCATTTGCTGACCGGCCGCGACCCGCGCCTGGAGCCTCCGTTCAGCTTTCCGCCGGTGCGCGACCTTGCACCCGAGGTTTCCGTCGAGACCGCGCGCGCCGTGGATCGCGCGCTCGAGCACGATTTGACCAAGCGCTTCGCATCGGCGCGCGAGATGTTGCGCGCGTTGCCGGAACCACCGCCGGAGGCATCGGGCGAGCGCGCCAGATCGGGAGCCGGAAGCGGTCGGTCGTTAGGCACGATCGATACGGTGGTGCTCGACCAGCCGGTAGGCTCGGCACTCTCGGCGGCGGGATCGCTGCTCGCCGCGCCGCGCGCGACGCCCGCCGAAGCGGGCGCGCGCCCGTCATCGCCGACGCCGCGCAAGCTTGCCTCGGCCCCCCGCATCTCCGATGCGCCGCGAGGGCTTTCGCAGATGCCGACCGTCGTCCTGAACAAGCCCGCGCTCTCGGATGGGGGCGGAACGTTACCGCCGAGCAGGACGTCGGTGCAAGTCCGCAAGGCAATCGAACTGACCGGTAAGGCTCGTGCGCTGATCGAGCGCGGACTCAAGTCGCGCATCGCCTCGTCGATTCTGCCGCCCATGGCCGAGGAACCATCGGTTTCGTCCACGGCAAAGACCCAGGAACTCAAGCGCCCCGGTGCCGGGTTCGAGCGCGCCGCCTCGCCCTCATCGACCTCAGGACGCTCATCCGCACGAACCAATCCCCGCGCCGCCGCGTCATCGCCGACCGCCCCGAAATCCCGGGCCCCATCGAAGCCCGCCCTTTTTCCAGATCGGACCGAGAGCAGCGAACCGGCCGTCACGCCGGCGCGGCTGATAGCACGCGCCGAGAGCGTGGAGTTCGGGCTGGATTGCGATCGGATGGTGATCGGACGGTCCGAGAATTCGGAGGACGACCTCGACATCGATCTCAAGGCGCTCAAGCAAGGCGCCGAGCGGGTCTCGCGCAAGCACGCAGAGATCATCCGGCGCGGCGCCGATTATTTCATCCGCGACCTGGGGAGCCTCAACGGGACCTACATCGTGGGACGCGGGCGGCTCGGTCGCGATCAGCTCTACAAGTTGAAGGATCGCGACCAACTCGTGATGGGCGGTACTATATTACAGTTCCGAAAAGGATAGCGGTGCATGATCACGTGTCCGGAATGCGGTGCGACGGCGGATGACGGCGCGAAGTTCTGCGATCGTTGCGGCCGGGGGCTTGAGCCAAAGGCGGCTCAGCCGCCGCCCGCATCGCGGCCCCTCCCGCTTGAGCCCGGCACAACGCTGAAGCACGGCTTCGAGGTGATCGAGCTGCTCGGGCAGACTTCGCTCGAGAATCGCTATCGCGTGCGCCGGGCGATTGGCGCATCCGGGGAAACGCTCGTCCTGCGCGAGCGACTCGGGCCCGAGAGCGCGGCTGAGACCGCGGCTGACGAGTCGATCGAGGGCGCGTCGCCAGCGCCGGTGCGCGCCGAGAATCCCGCCGGGCCGACCGCAAAGACCGCGGAACTGCGGCTGCCCCGCGCGAATCCGGTGCAATCTTCCGAATCGGCAGAAACCGCCGCGACGGGCGCGGGGGGCGAAGCCACCCTCGAAGCCGCGTCCGAAGATGCGCGTCCCGCCGAGCAAGCCGCATCGGCCCCCGCCTCAGCGGAGCAAGCGCCCGCCGCCTCCGCCGGGGCGGTCGCGAACGGAGATCTGCAAGCCGCTTCCGAAGCGCCGGAAGAAAACAGCGCGCAAGCGGCGGTCGAAGAGCCCGCGCCGGCGGAGGATTTGGGCGAGGTGTTCGGGCGCGTCTTCGCGCTGTCGGCGATTCTGAATCATCCGGCATTCCAACGCGCCCAGGAGGGATTCGCCGAAGACGGCCGCGTTTATCTCGTTTACGCCGACCAGGCGCTGCAACCAGTCGTGCCCGAAGGGCGCAAGCTCGCCGAGGCCGACGCGATCGCGGACGCGATCCAGCTCTGCCAGGCGATCTCGTTCGCGCATCGCCGGGGCCTGCGCCTCAACGACATCTGTCCCCAGTCGGTAGCGCTCGGCGCTGACCGGCGGATAAAGGTGACCGGGCTCGACTACGTAAGCAACGACAACGAATTGCAGACCGAGCCGGTTTTCAACGATGGTTACACGGCGCCCGAAATTTGCCGGAGCCGGCCCGTGGACAAGCGCGCCGACATCTTCTCCGCCGGAGCGCTGCTCTACACGTGGCTTACCGGCGAGCGCATCGAGAGCGAGAGCTGGCGCGAGGAGGCGGGGCCGATCCGGTTCTATCCTCCGCACGTCGTCGCGCCCGACCTCGAACAGGCGATCCGCCGCGCCCTGCTGTTCGAGCCCAAGGATCGCTGGGCCACGATCGATGCGTTCAAGGCCGAGCTCATCAAGCTTGCCGCCGCATTCCGGGTCCGCGCGGCGGTGCTGACCGACGTCGGGATGGTGCGCGAGCTGAACGAGGACTCGGCGATGGCGGTGGAATATACGCGAGACTCGCTTGTGGATCCGGCGCACAATTATCTCTACGTGGTCGCCGACGGCATGGGCGGGGCGGAAGCGGGCGAAACAGCATCAGCAATTGCCGTAAGTGCGGTCCGCCGTTATGTTGAGAGCGGGCTTGGAAGCGCCGACGCCGCCGACCCGTGCAAACTAATGATCGCGGCGCTCGAACAGGCAAACCTGAAGATTCTCGAATACCAGGCGGCTCATCCCGAGTCGCGCGGGATGGGATCGACCGGGGTCGCCGCGCTGATCGTTCCGCCGCAGGCGGCGGTGGCCTGGGTCGGCGACAGCCGCGCCTACGTGCTGGCTAACGGCGCGCTCACGCAGGTCACGCGCGATCATTCTCTCGTGCAGCGCCTGGTTGAGATCGGACAGATAACGGCCGAGGAAGCGCGCCATCACGAGCACAAGAACGTGATCACCCGCTCGCTCGGCGCGCGCCGGGACGCGAGCGCAGGCGCCGAGGCGGTTGCGTTCAGGCTCAAGCGCGGCGACCGGATGCTGCTGTGCAGTGACGGGCTTATGGCGCACGTGGATGACCGCGAGATCGGTGAGATCCTGCGCCGCCACAGCGACCCGTACGAGGCGGCCCGGGAGCTGGTATGCGCCGCCAATGCCGGCGGCGGCACCGACAACGTGTCCGTGATCGTGGTGTTCGCGAGCTGACGCCGATGGTGGATTCCTCCAGCACATCCGGACCGCTGCCGGGCCCGCTGGCGCCCGGCACCGTGCTCCAGAACCGCTATTCGATCGAGCGGCTGATCGGCGGGGGCGGGATGGGGATGGTCTATCTCGCCCGTGACCAGCGATTGGCGAACCGGCCGTGCGCGATCAAGGAAATGGTCGACCACTTCATCGACCAGCAGCAGCGCATCGAGGCCAACGAATACTTTGCGCGCGAGGCGGACACGCTCGCCGAGCTCAAGCATCAGGCAATCCCGGCAATCACCGATCGTTTCGACGACCAGAACCGCCACTATCTCGTGATGGAGTACGTCGAGGGGCGCAACCTCGAGGAGGAGATTGCCGCGCGCGGCGAGCCGCTGCCCGAGGGTCTCGTGATCGAGATCGCACGCCAACTGTGCGACGTGCTTGCCTACCTGCACGGGCACGAGCCGCCCATCGTGTACCGCGACATGAAACCGTCGAACGTGATGGTGACGGCGAAGGGCCGCGTGATGCTGGTCGATTTCGGAATCGCGCGGCTGTTCAAGGCGGCGCGCAAGGGGACGATGATCGGCACGCTCGGGTTTGCGCCGCCGGAGCAATACCAGGGTAACGTCGATCCGCGCAGCGACATCTACTCGCTCGGCGCGACGATGCATTACGTGCTGACCGGGCGCGACCCGGAGAAGTTCCCGCCCTTCAGTTTCCCGCCGATCAGGCAGCTTCGGCCCGCCCTGTCGAGCAACCTGGCCGCAGCGATCGACGCCGCGCTCGCCTACGACGTGAACCGGCGCCCCGCGACCGTGCGCGATTTCCGCGACATGCTGCTGTACGGCAAGGGGCTCCAGGCCGGTGCGGGACCGCAGGTCAGCTCACGGAGCGGCACCGCGGACCTGTCGCTGGCCGCGATCGAAGTTCCCGAACCGATCGTGCGGGCGAGGCCTAGAAGCGGTATTCGCCGCGCGATCGGCCTGGTCGCCTTCTCGTGTCTTCTCGGCGGCGCGGCGTTTGGCGCCACCTATCTTTATTCGAATCCCGAGCTTCAGGTTCGGCTCGGGATCAAGCCGCTGATCGACGAGCTTCCCTGGAAGCACGAGGAGATCCTCGCCAAGGCGCGCGAACATCCGCTCGAATTCGAGCAGCTTACGATTGCGCTCTCGACCCGCGAGGGCGCGGCGCTCGGCCCGCCGCAGGCGTCGTTCACCGATACCGACATCACCAACGCGCATTACCTGAAGTGGACCGCCGACTTTAAAAACGCTATGGCGGGGCTCGAGGGGCGCTCCGACAAGGTCGAGGCCCGTTTCTACGACCCCTATGGCCTCCAGATCGCGTCGAGTTCGTCGGACCTATTCGTCGGACCGTCGCAGAAGACCGTGGAGTTTGCCGGCGTCGCGCTGATGCCGGCGATGACCGACCGCTCGCCGGGCCAGTACAAGGTCGCGCTCTACCTGGAGGACCAGATGCTCGCCGAAGAGCGCTTCGCGGTCGCCCAGGACCTGGCCGCGCGCAAGAAGGCCGAAGCGGAGGCGGCCGCGGCGAAGGCCGAGGCGCGCGCGGAGGATGAGCGGCGCAAGCAGGAAGCGATGCGCCTGGCGGAACTCGAGGTGCGCAGGCGCAAGCCGCTGGAACCCCGCACCATCGAGTTCATGAATACGACCAAGACCGGCACGCCGCTGGCCGCGCCGAGCACGACATTCGACGTCTCGAAAGTATTGTTCGTCGGATGGGAAATCACCTTCGAAAACCGCCTCTACAAGCTCGAATCGAACCAGTATCGCGTCGATGCGGTGTACATAGCGCCCGACGGCCGCACGCTCGGCAGCGTGAACGACTGGCAGACGATCGCTCCCGAATCCAGGACCGCGACGTTCAGCGGACGCGTCGGCAATTCCCGGGGCGGCGCGTTTCTGCCGGGTAGTTACACGGTGAACTTCTACTTGAACGGCCAATACTTCGCGCAAAAGAAATTCCGGGTGGTCGCCGATACCGGCGCGCCATACGCGAGCTATCCCTCCGGCGGCGGCTCCGTCAGCGGTACCTCGGTGCCCGAGCAGAGCCTGCTCAGCCCCTCGCTCGCAACCGGCCATATCAACGGCCTTCGCGGCGGCGGAAGTCCCGAACTCGAGCTGCGGCTTCGCCCGCAGGCCAACGGCTTCCTGCACGGGGAGCTGGTCATACACAAGGAAGGATTCGGGGTTAATCCGATCGAAGGCTACGTGCGCGGAAACCAGATCCAGTTCCAGGTTCCATACGGAGCCGATATCTACTACTTCGAGGGCGAACGCTCGGGCGACACGATCAACGGCACTTTCGAATCGAGTCCGTCGGGCGAGCACGGCACCTGGACTGCGCAGTCGAGTTAGGCGCCGGTCGCATCGGAGCCGAAGCGGCGATGCGGCGCGGGCCTGCGCAATCCTGATGGGGGCTGCGATCGGCGGCGCGCGCAAGCGCGCGTGACCGGTTCGCGCCGATCGCAGCGCCTGAGCGCTGGTTCGATCTTCCCCGCTTGAACGCCATCAGGCGACGCGCAATGCTGTGTTCGGACCCGAGATGGCAAGCAAGCTTTCGAGCGAAAAACTCCTCTTCTATGCGGCTGCCGGAGCGCTCGGGGGCTTCGCGGCCTGGGGAGCAGCCGAGCCCTTTTTGGGAATCCGCTACGTTTACGGCCGCGACCTGCTGCTGGGCGCTCTGGTTGGCGCGTTCATCGGCGCGTTTCTCGCCTCGATCGAGGCGCTCAGTGTCGGCCAGTGGCGTCACGCTCTGCGCGGCATCAGATCCGGCGGCGTGATCGGCGCATTTGGCGGTGCGCTGGGATTGCTGATCGGCGAGCTCGCATTCGACATTCTCGGCGGCCTCAACGGGCGGATACTCGGATGGGCCGTGCTCGGGACGGCCGTTGGCCTCGGGGTGGGATGGGCGACGCGGTCGGCCGCGCGCCGGCGCAACGCCGCCCTGGGCGGAGTTCTCGGCGGCGCGCTCGGCGGCCTTTTCTATCAAAGCCTCACATCGACGTTTCCGCAGGCCTTCGGCCGCGCGATTGCGATCGTCGTGCTCGGCGCGCTAATCGGATTCTTTATCGGACTGGTCGGCGAGCTGCTCAAACGCGGGTGGCTGATGGTGGTTCGCAGCCAGAGCCGCAACGCGCGCGAGGGGCGCGAGTATCCGCTGAGCAAGCCGGTCACGATCATCGGACGAGCCGAGGAATGCGACATCGGCCTGTTTGGCGACCAGGCTGTGTTGGGACGTCACGCGATCATCCGCCAGGAAGGAAAAACCTACTACGTGAGTTCCACCAGCGGCGGCCAGGTGCTCGTCAATCGCCAGCCGATCACGGGACGCTGTCCGCTCAAGAGCGGCGACCGGCTCGAAGTTGGGGGGACCTTGTTCCTGTTCCGCGAGCGGGCGCAAGTGGCGGCTCGATAGGCAATCCGGCAATGGAGTTGGGAGCAGCTTCGAAGTTCGCGCTTGGGGCCGCAGCCGCATTGCTGATTGCCGGATGTGCGGCCTTGGGCGGGACTTCCCAGACGCCCGTCGAGACGACCTCGGACCAGACGCTCGAGTACTATCCGTTCCAGGTCAAGGGCTACCAGAACAGCTATCCGAATCGAAGCGTGCTCGTGCTCACGCCCAAGGATGAGCGCGATTTCTCCGAGAGCGGAACAGACAATCACTCGCCGCGCGACGGCAAGCCGGCGGTCGGAATCGTAACCAATCAGGCTGGCAATGTGATCCAGCGCGTGTACAGCGATCCGCTCCCGGCGATCGTCCAGAATGCGATCGCGAAATCGGCCGAGGAGGCCGGGATGACGCCGCGGACCGCGCCGGAAAGCGATTACCATCCCGCCCCGAAGGAAGCGGATGATTACGTCGTGGTCAGCAAGATCACGCGAGGTTGGGTGAGAAAACATCGCGCTGCGGACGGTCAGTTCGGACCGCGATGGATCACCGAGGCGAAATTCGGCCTCGATGTCGTCGTGTACAAACCGCCATTCACGGTCCCCTTCTGGCAGGGAGCATCGAATTCCAGCTACGTCGATCCGCCGGTGGGAAGCTTCGGGCTGGGACCCGAGGACGAAGCGGGAATTTACGACGAGCCCGGCCAGGTGCTATCGGTCGCGCTGACGCGTGCGGTGGCCGGCATCTTCGACCGCCCGGAACTGCGCACGCTGGTCATGGGGGACGAAATCCGCCCGCGCTGAGGCAGTTATGGCGAGAGCGCCCGTTCTCTCAATCCCAGGTCAGATGAGCGCTGCGGGCACAACGCTTACGCGGCACGTGATGACGAAACAGAAGGGGCTCGCGCCTGCCGCGGACCTCGCGCTCATCCTCGAGCGCATCGCGCTCATCGGCAAACGCATCGCGTGCGAGCTCGCGCAGTCATCGATTGCGGGCCAACTCGGTTACACCGGCGCAACCAACGTGCAGGCCGAGAAGGTGAAAAAGCTCGACGCGTGGACCAATGAGGTGTTCCTCGAGACCTTCGCGGACGGTTATCCGGTTTGCAGCCTTATCTCGGAAGAGATGGACAAAGCCCGCCACTGGCCCGAGAACTGCCGCGAGCCGAGCTATGTTGTGCTCTGCGACCCGCTCGACGGCTCGTCGAACACCGACGTCAATTGCTCGCTCGCAACGATCTTCTCGATTCGACGCCGCGCTGCCGGCCACAACACCGCGGTCGCCGATATTCTCCGCCCTGGCACCGAGCAGGTGGCGGCCGGGTACGTGCTCTATGGCCCCGGAACGCAGCTCGTTTACACCGCAGGCGCCGGCGTCGATATTTTTACCCTCGATCGCAGCCTCGGCGAGTTCATCCTGTGGCGCGAGAACGTCAGGATGCCCCCGCGCGGGAGCACCTACGCGGTCAACCAGGGCAACGCCGGCAAGTGGCATCCCGGGGCGCGCAAGTTCATCGACCACATCACCAGCCGCAAAGACAAGTCCACCAGCTATTCGCTTCGCTACTCGGGCGCGTTCGCCGCGGACTTCCATCGCTGCCTGCTAGAAGGCGGTATCTACCTCTATCCCGGCGAGGTCTCCGAGGGCGGCAAGAGCACGGGCAAATTGCGCCTGATGTACGAGCTGGCGCCGCTGTCATTCGTGGCGGAGCAGGCGGGCGGCCGCGGATCGACCGGAAAGGGGCGCATCCTCGAGGTCGTCCCTGCGGCAATCCACGAGCGGCAACCGATCTACATCGGAAGCGCCGCCGAGGTTGAGCTCGCCGAGAAAATGCAGGTCGAAGCCTGAGCAGGCATCGGCGGATTTTCTTCAGCACCCCGCTATCGTTGCGGCGCGCTGCGCGCGTGTCCCGCGCCGAATCGTGGCTCGAAGCCGACGCATCGGCTGATCAAGCTCGCGTCGTGCTGCGGCGCTTCGCCTCTTGTCTCAACCGGGAGGGCAGAAGATTAATGGATGAGGCGATCTTTCATCTCCCTGCGCCGACAATCGTGGCTTGCTGCGCGTTTGCGAGCGCACGCTGAACAGCGTCGGGAGGCAGCGGCGATGGCAGCTCTTATTCTGGCGGGCGATGTCGGGGGGACGAAAACCCTCTTGTCACTGTTCGAGGTGACCGCCAGTGGACTTAAGTTCGTGCGCGAACGCCGTTACGCCACCGCGATGTTCAAGAGCCTCGAGGAGGTATGCGGGGATTTTTGCGACGGCACGTATGAGATCGACGCCGCGTGTTTTGGCGTTCCGGGTCCGGTGATCGATGGCTATGCGCAGGCGAGCAACCTGCCGTGGAGGATGTCGCAGCAGTCGCTCGCGGACGCGCTCAGATGCGGCCGCGTGAAGCTGATTAACGATCTTTGTGCGACCGCGCTCGGCGTCCGCCATCTCGGTCCCGGCGAATACGAATTGCTGAACGCGCCGGCGGCGCCCGTTAAGGATGGCAATATCGCGGTCATAGCCGCCGGGACCGGGCTGGGCGAGGCGGGGCTGATCTTCGAGGAGGGCGAGTACTACGCGATTGCGTCCGAGGGCGGCCATTCGAGCTTCGCGCCGCACGGCGATGAGCAAATCGATCTGCTGTGCTTCCTGGAACATGAATTCGGTCACGTGAGCTGGGAGCGGGTGGTCTCAGGACCGGGCCTGGTCAACGTGTATCGATTCCTCCGGTCGCGCGCGCGAGAGCAGGAGCCGCAATGGCTGCGCGAGCGCATGAGCGCGGGAGATCCCGCCGCGGCGATCAGCACCGCGGCGATCGATGGCCGCGACCCGGTCTGCGGTCGCGCTCTTTCGATGTTTTGCGCTATGTACGGATCGGAGGCCGGCAACCTGGCGCTCAAGCTGCTCGCACGGGGCGGGGTGTTCGTGTGCGGAGGAATCGCACCGAAAATCCTGCCGATGCTCAAGGGTGGGGAGTTCATGCGCGGCTTCACCGACAAGGGCAGGCTCTCCGCAATCCTGGCCGGAATCGAGGTCCGCGTGTCGCTTAACACCGACGTCGCGCGGCTGGGCGCTGCACGCCGCGCCGCTGCGATGCTTTAGGGTGGTCTTGGTGTCGTCCATATTGGAGGTATTTGTATGACCAAGCGAGTCAGGGAAATTCTCAGCTACTACGAGTCGGAGAATGCGGGCGTGCGCAGCAATCTCGCCCGCATCATGAACCACGGCAAGCTCGCCGGGACCGGCAAATTCGTGATCCTCCCGGTTGACCAGGGATTCGAGCACGGTCCGGCGCGAAGTTTCGCGCCCAATCCGCCCGCTTATGATCCGCGCTATCATTTCCAGCTCGCGATCGACGCCGGATGCAATGCGTATGCGGCGCCGCTCGGATTTCTACAGGCGGCGGCCGCCGAGTACGCGGGCGAGATTCCGCTCATCCTGAAGCTCAACAACCACGACGTCCTGAACGATGAGAAGGATCCCGCGCCGTCGGTTACGGGCAGCGTCCATGATGCGCTCCAGCTCGGATGCGCTGCGATCGGGTTCACGATTTACCCCGGCTCGACGCAGAGCAAGTCGATGTACCAGGAGCTGCGCGAGATCGCGCAGGAAGCCAAGGCGCACGGCCTCGCGGTGGTGGTGTGGTCGTATCCGCGCGGGTCGGGACTGAGCAAGCAGGGCGAGACCGCGGTCGATGTGGTCGCATACGCGGCGCAAATCGCGGCGCAGCTTGGCGCCAACATGATCAAGGTGAAGCCGCCGGCCGCGCACATCGAACTGGCCGAGGCGAAAAAGGCCTATGACGCCGCGAAAATCCCGCTCGAACCGCTCTCGGCGCGCGTCAGGCACGTCGTGCAGTCGGCGTTCGACGGGCGGCGGATCGTCATTTTTTCCGGCGGTCCCCGCGAGGGCGACGATCAGTTGCTCGGCGAGGTGCGCGAAATCCACGCGGGCGGCGGTTTTGGTTCGATCATCGGGCGCAACTCCTTCCAGCGGCCCAAGGAGCAGGCGCTCCAACTGCTTGGCAAGGTCATGGAGATTTACCGGAGCTGACCGCGCGCCTCCTCGCACGAGCGCGCAGGAGAACGGTTGAGATGGATTACAGCGAGTACCAGCACCTTCTGTTCGAGCGCAAGGACGACGGCATCCTGCTCATCACGATCAACCGCCCCGAAGTTCTCAACGCGACCAACAACCGCCTGCACTGGGAACTCTCGCACGTCTGGCTCGATATCGCCGGCGATCCGGAAACCCGCGTCGCGATCGTTACCGGCGCGGGCCGCGCGTTTTCAGCCGGCGGCGACCTCTCGATGATCGGGCGGATGGCGGGCGATGGGGTGAACGTCGCGCGGGCGTGGAAGGAAGCCGGCGACATCGTCTACAACATGATCAACCTCGACAAGCCGATCATCTCCGCGATCAACGGGGTTGCGGTCGGTGCGGGGCTGGCGGTCGCTCTCATGGCCGACATCAGCATTGCATCCGACTCGATGCGCATCACGGACGGCCACCTTCGCCTCGGCGTCGCCGCGGGCGATCACGCGGTCATCATCTGGCCGCTGCTGTGCGGGATGGCGAAGGCGAAGTATTACCTGATGACCGCGGACTTCATCGATGGCCGCGAGGCGGAGCGAATCGGGCTGGTGAGCCTGTGCGTGCCGGCCGGCGAATTGATGGCGAAAGCGATGGAGGTGGCGCAAAAGCTCGCGCGCGGCCCGCAGCAGGCGGTGCAATTCACCAAACGCGCGCTCAACAATTGGCTGCGCGCCGCCGGACCCGCATTCGACGCATCGCTCGCGTTCGAGATGCTGGGATTCTTCGGCGCCGACCTGGCCGAGGGGGTCAACGCGCTGCGCGAACGGCGTCAGCCGTCCTTTCCGGGACTCAAATGACGCTGGCGCGCGTGCGGGATGGTTCTTTTTCCGGGGCGCGGGGCCTGTACCGTCGCCGGTTTCTAGGGTAAGTTTCGACAAGATGGAACGCTGCTGCCGAAAACAGAGAGGACTCACATGAGAAAAGTTGCGACACTTGCAACCGCGGCAATGCTTGGTCTCGCATTCGCCGTCAGCGTGCCGAGCGCGTACGCGGGCTCCAAGGTTGATTGCGACGCTGTGATGAACGAACTGAACAGCGGCAAGAAAGCAAAGGAAGTCGCGGCGGACCTGAAGATATCGGTTTCCAGCGTCAATCGGTGCAAGCGGCATGCAAAGGAAGCCGCCAAAGCCGAAACCAAGACCATGCCGCGGGCTGCTGCCTCGGCTGTGGCTCCCGGTGCGCCGGGGGCGCCCAGCGCCGCCGCATCGCCTGCGGCTGGCAAGTAATCACTGCCTGACGTCATCGGCCTCGCGCCGAATCTGACAAGGCGGCTGAACGCGTTCGGCGCGAACCGGGATCGCGCCTGAGCTCCCGCACGCCCGAGAGCCAGATGGCCAAGTGTGAGCTTTGCGAGCTGCGCGACTACACGCAGCGCTACTGCCAGTTCGTGTTCCCCTTCCGGTTCACGATTCTGGATTGCGATTCGTGCGATACGCCGATGGTGGTGCTCGGCGACCATCGCGCGATCCCGACCGACGAGGAGCGCGCATTCATGATCGACGCGCTCTCGGTGGTCGCGCGCGCAAAGTACGGCGCGGATCGATTCGTGATCGACGGCGTGATGCGGCAGATCCCCGATCACTGCCACATCCATGCGCGCCCGATCCTATGGCGTTGAGCCCAAGCCGCGCTCTCTAGCGCGAGCGCACTTCCACCGAACGGAACGTTCCCAGCAGGCGCGGATAATCCGAGCGCAGGGGCGCGATCTGCGCGGGCGGCTGGTAGGTCGGTATGACTATCACGCGCACGGCGGATGGGCCTTGCGGCGCCGGGCCCCTGGGTGAGACCGGCACCATATCCGCGCGGCGCGACGGCGGCAGGTAATAGAGCGCCGTGTCGGGTACGCCGCCGAAGTCGGCCACTCCAAATTTCTCACCGACCGCCGTAGTCTCGGCGGCGAACGCGACCGCCTCGCGCATTTGGACGTCGCGAGGCTTGCGATCATAGGAGATGACCCGCGCCACCATCAGGACGGCCAAAGCCGCCACCAGCGCCGCCTGAGTCCTTTTCCCGCCAATCGCGCTGATGCCAATTGCAGCGAGGAGGAAAAAGGGGATGAAGGAGGGCAGCACGTACCGGGTTACGTCCATCGGGAACAGCAGATACGAACCTGCCAGCAGCGAAAGCGGCGGAAGCCACATCCAGACCAGCGCGAATACGATCGCATCGCGGCGAGTACGCCACCCTGCCGCCACGCCCCAAACCGCCAGTACCGCCAGCGCCGCAAACACCCAGCCGCCGCTTGCGCTCTCGAAGGCCTGCAGCGGATCGAGCAACCCGGGCGGCGGGATCCACGTCAGCACCCCTCGATGTATTCTCGCGGAAAGCTGAGCGACGCTCGAGGCGAACGGCGCAAGAATGAGAACCCCCGCCGCCAGCGCCGCGGCTGCTTGCCAGACTCGGCGGCGCGCGGCGCCGCCTGTAACCGTGCGCGCGATCGCGTACCATCCGAGCCAAGCCGCCTCGGCAATGAACGCGAGCGAGGCGGTGAAATTCGAAGCGATCGCAAATGCAGTGAACGCTGCCACCGCGGCGGAATTCGCCCATCCCCCGCGGCGCAACCCGCGCACGAAAAAACCCGCCTGCGCCAGGATCATTGCGAGCATCAGCGCGTACATCCGCGCCTCGCGCGAGTAGCGGATGAGCACGAGGCTGGCCGCCGAGATCACTGCGGTGAACGCCGCGATGCGGGTTGCATTGCGGCGCGAGTTCGCCTCAGTTTCGGATCCGTTCGCCAGCAGCAACAGTTCGCGGGCGGCGAAGAAGACCAGTGCGATCGCAATTGTGCCGAGCAGCGCCGAGAGCGCGCGCATAGAAACTTCGCCCTGACCGAAGATCGCCATCCAGCCGTGAAGGATGGCCTCGTGGAGCGCGAGCTTGCCGGGGTTTTTCTGTTCGTGGATTCGCACGACCTCGGCGAGCGTCGGCGCGCTCGCCGCCTTCCACGTTACCGCCTCATCGATCTCCAATTCGTTTGTGCCGAGATGGCTGAACCGCAGCCATCCGCCCCCGGCGACCGCAGCCGAGACCAGGACCCAGCTTTCCAGGTCGAATCCGCTCCCGCGAAGGCGGCGCGCACCGCCCCGGCCGGCGGTGGGACTCGATTCAGATACGCAAGGAGCGTCGCTCACGATGATTGCTGCGGGATCAATTGGCGCTGAGCGCTACGATACATCGGCAGCTTCGCCCTCTCCACCGGCGCGGCGAACTTTGCCGCATGTTTCTTGCCGCGCATGGCGCTTCTGAACGCGCGGTCGATGGCACTGAGAGCCATACCAAGAGTAGTGACGCAAGAAAACCGAGAACTCCCCGCGCTGGCAAAGTCGCATCGAGGGCTTGCTCCGAAGCGGCTAGAACCGGGAAACGGCGCAAAACCGACATTCAGTGCGTTTGGTAACCGGGCTGCCTTGTGGTATATGCGCGCCCGTACTCAGCGCCTAGTGGGGTGCGGCGCTGCCCCGTATCGGGAGGCAGCAATGCTTTCCGGAAAGGGGCTCTGCAGGGAGGTACCGGGGGAATGGCTACCGGCACGGTTAAGTGGTTCAGTCCTAAGAAGGGCTACGGGTTCATCACTATGGAGGATGGTCGAGAGGTCTTCGTCCACTACAGCGCCATCGACGGCACCGGCTTTCGCTCGCTCGAGCAAGGCGACAAGGTGCAGTTCGAGGTCGCTCAGGGACCGAAGGGCCTGCAAGCCTCCAATGTGAGCCGCGGCTAGAATCACAATTCCGACAAAATCGCGGGCGGCTTGACTATCGATACCGCGCGGGGCGGAGTGCGGTTGTGCCCCCGTGCGCCCGATTGGTCCGAGAACCGATCGCACTCATCGGCGCGGCGAGCGTTTACCGCTAGGCGCCCCGGCGGGGCAGCAGGCGGCCCGTTCGCGCCATGTAAGCGCGATACTCGTCTCCGAAGCGCGCGGTCATTACCGCCTCCTCGCGCGGCAGGCGCGACACGATCACGGCTGTGAATACCGCGATAAATCCGCCTCCGATAAACCAGTTCGCCGACAGCAGCAGGAACGAGATCAGAATCGCGTAGATGGCCGTGTACATCGGATGGCGCACCCACCGGTATGGCCCCGATGTCACCAGGCGATGTTCGGGGCGCAGATGAAGCGTTCCTCGGAAGTTGCGGCCCAGTTCGCGATGCACCCGCCACAGGCCGGCGACTCCCACCGCCCCCACCGGCGCCCCCAGCCAGCGCAGCCATCCGGGAAGCGGCAGCGCCGCCCACGCCATCCGCGCGGGACTCACCAGGTACGTGATTAACGCAGCAAACCCGGCCAGTCCCGCGATGCTTCTGAGCGTGACGTTCAGCCAGCCCTCGAACTCCTCGCTTCCCCTGCCCGACTCGAACGATTGCGCCTGATAGTAGACCCGGATCGCGGCGGTTAGAGCGAGCAGCGTCGCGAGCGCGAGGCGGAACGGGTGGTCGTCGTGCATCGCTCGTTACGCCGCGCGGGCTCTACACCAGTTCGAGCGAGAACTCGCCGCGGCGCACCGCCCCGCCGACTATGGATGCGTCTGAAAGGCCGGCGTTCTGGAGATCGGCCAGCAGCGCCGTCGCGTCGCGCTCGGCAATCGCGATCAGCAGTCCGCCCGAGGTTTGCGGGTCGAACGCGAGCGTCGCCATCTCGCCTGCGATCTCATCGAGAATCTTCACGTTGGGGCCGTAAAACTCGCGGTTGCGCGTTCCGCCCGCTGGAATCATTCCCGCCCGCGCCAATTCGAGCGCGCCGGGAAGCAGCGGAAGATCGGATTCCTCGAAGACCAGCGTCACGCCGCTTCCATCAGCCATCTTGAAGGCGTGCCCCATGAGCCCGAAGCCGGTGATATCGGTCGCCGCATGCACGTCGTACTTCAGCATCGCGGCGGCCGCGCCCGCATTGAGCTGCGTCATCATTCGCACCGCGGCGGCGTATTGATCGGCGGGCAGCCGATCGCGCTTGAACGCGGTCATCAGAACTCCGGTGCCAAGCGGCTTGCTGAGCAGGAGCACATCGCCCGGCCGAACGCCGACGTTGCGGACCACACGGCGCGGGTCGATGACTCCGGTCACCGCCATTCCGAATTTCACTTCCTCATCGGCCACCGTGTGTCCGCCCGCGATCGTCACGCCCGCCTCGCGCGCCTTTTCCGATCCGCCGCGCAGAATCTCGGCGAGCATCTCGCCGGGCAGCCCCGTCTGCGGCCAGCATACGATGTTGAGCGCGGTGAGCGGCCGCCCGCCCATCGCATAGACGTCCGACAGCGCGTTGGCCGCGGCGATCTGGCCGTAGGTGTACGGGTCATCGACGATCGGCGTGAAAAAATCGACGGTGCTCACGATCGCGAGATCTTCCGCGATACGGTACACACCTGCGTCATCGCCGGTGGAGATTCCGACGATCAGATCGGGGTGGCTCGGCAAGTCGAGCCGAGCGAGCACTTGCGCAAGGTCCGCCGGACCGAGCTTACCGGCTCAACCCGCGGACTTGCATCGGGCGGTCAGGCGGATGAGTTCGCCGCGCGATGCGTTGCTGTCCTTTGCATCTGCCATGGCGTCATTTTTGCGCATCGCGGCCGCGATGTCAGCCCGCCGTCGTGCGCAGGCGGCGCGCGTCGCCGACCCGGGTCGTCAGGCCGCAATGGTCGAAATAGTCGAGCAGCGCGATCGCAAACTTTCGCGATGCGCCGAGCAAGTCGCGATAAACCGCGGCGGTGATCTCGGGATTGCGGCCGAGATGGGCGACCAGGCGCGCGCGTGCGGACTCGAACGCGGCGCGGCTGAAATAGAGATCGGCCGCAATCTTGATGACTCGGCCCTCGCGCTCCATCGCGGAAAGTACGCTTCGAAGCTGGGCAATATCCGATGCGCCAAGTTTGAGCGACGCGGCGAGTTGCTTGAGATCGGGTGGCTGCAACTGCGCCTCGACCAGCGCCTTTTCCACCTGCCGCCCGAGCCTGCCCGCATCGCCGCCGAGTTCGACCCGATGGCTCCCGAGCCTGAGCACGCTTTCCTCGCGGACGATCCCGGTCTCTCGCGCGAGACGGTCGGCAAGCGCGCGGAATGCGCGCGCGCCGACTTCATACGGAAGCCGCGTCCGCAGCGCTTCCATCTCAAGGCCGGGCGAAAGCGGCTCGGCCTTGTGATGAGCGGCAAGGGCGGCAAGCGCAGCATTCTTCACCTCGTCCCACTTGCGCCGCGTGGTGAAGCCCTCTTCATCGCCCATCGAAATCTTAAGAAACCGCGCATCGCGCAGTGCGGGCCCTGTCTCGCTCTCGGACAGATCGAGCAGCAACCCAACACGCGCCGCGCTCAGCGCGAAACTTTCCTGCAAATCGATCAGCGCTTCGATTGCAGCCGGGCCGGTCGAGTCGCGAAGCGCCAGAAGATTGTTCCGGTACGCGTCGAGCGGCTTGCGCGCGCGGCGTCCGGCCGGGTTGAGTACGATCCCGCCGCCCAGGGTGCGGACGTTGGTCTCATCGCGGATGACGAAGCGGTCGGCGCGAAGCGCCACCACCGGGTCGTCGGTCACGATTTGCGCGAGGCCGGCGGATTTCGGCGCGATCGCGGCCGCATCCTCCAGGACGATCGCACGCGCCATCGATTCGGCCGTGCCGATGAAGAGCCGGATGCGCTGATTGTTCTTGAGCGCGCGCTTCGCCGCGGGCCGAATCTCCAGCCAGGCGTCGATGCGCGAGGTTGCGAAATCGAGCCGCTCGTCGGCGAGCACCCGGCCGCGTCCGAGATCGATGCGCTCGGCGCCGGTCAGGTTGAGCGCGACGCGCTGGCATAACCCGGCACTCTCAACCGATTCAGAATGGACCTGTATCGAGCGCACGCGCACTTCCTGCCCGCCCGGGAGCACGCGCAGCTTCTGCCCGACGCGCACCTCCGCCCCCATCGCGGTTCCCGTCACCACCGTGCCGTGGCCCTTGATTACGAATGCGCGGTCGAGCGGGAGGCGGAACAGGCCGGTGGGCCGGCGCGCCTCGAACCCCTCGAGCTGGCGGACTATCTCGGCGCGCAACTCATCGAGACCCGCGCCGGTCACCGATGAGACAGGAATTGTCGGCGCCCCGGCGAGCCGGGTTCCCTCGGCAAGCAGCTCGATCTCGTCGCGCACCTGGGCGATTCGCGCGGCGTCGGCGAGGTCGGCCTTGGTGATGATGAAAATCCCGCGGCGCGTGCCGAGCAGGTGCAGGATGTCGAGATGCTCCTCGCTCTGCGGCATGACACCGTCGTCGGCGGCGACGGTGAAGAGCACGAGGTCGATCCCGTGCGCGCCCGCGAGCATGTTGCGGATGAAGCGCTCGTGGCCCGGAACATCGACCACGCCCGCCCGGGTCCCATCGGGCAGCGTGAAGTAGGCAAACCCGAGATCGATCGAGATTCCGCGCTCCTTCTCCTCCTTGAGACGATCGGTGTCCTGACCGGTGAGCGCCTTGATGAGCGCGGTCTTGCCGTGGTCGATATGCCCGGCGGTGCCGATGATCGCGTGGGTGACCTGCGCTGCCATCGCAGGCCAGAGCTTACACCGCGCGCGAAGGCTGCCGAAACGCGGGCCGCCGGGCCGGCCGGATCAGCTCATCTGGCTGGTCCACGCCGCCAGGTCGAAGTAGTCGCGCCAGGCCGCGATCTTGCCGCCGCGCACTTCGAACACGCCCGCAACGGGCAGCTCGACTCGCTTGGCGCCCATGTCGAAGATGTCGATGCGTTCGTTGAACACGATCGCGCCCGCCGATGCGCTGTTCAGCACCTTGAATTCGACCGCGCGCGCCATCGGGAGGAACATGTTGATCACGGCGCGAATCGCTTCTTTGCCCCGCGCCGGCGCCATCGGGATGTTGTGATAGACGGCGTCGTCGGCGAAGAACGTCATGATTTCCTCGAGGTTGCGCCGAGACCACGCAGCGATGAATCGATCGACGACCTGCTCGCTTTCGGTTGCCATGGGCGGTTCCTCCTTCGGCCGGATTGGCGCTATTCGTGATCGAGATAGAAGCGGTCCTCGTCCTTGTTATATCCGAACAACTCTGCCCAGCGCCCCCAGTTGACCACGGTCGAGAAGAGCCGTTCGGGCTTTTCGCTCGGCAGCAGCATCGCGAGATGCTCGAGCACGACTTTTCTGCTGACCGAGCGATCCTTCTCGCCGCGCAGCAGGCGGACGAGATAGCTGAAGAGATTGAGCTTTTTGAGCTGCTGGCGCACCAGCAGCTTGCGATGGTTCACGTCGGCATCGATGATTTGCTTGCCGAGCGGTTCGAGCACGACGTCGCCCGCGGGCGTTGAGACAAATCCGAGGATTTCCGCGGCCTTCATCACCTTGAGCAGGTCGCCGAAATCGAACTGCAAGTCGCGCGCGATCTTGTAGCCGTCCTCGCGGCCGCCGCGATCTTCCAGAAACTCAAGGAGCCCGAACACTACGGTCAGGTGGCAATCGGGAATCGGATGGATATCCGCGTGAGGCATCAGCCGCGCTCCTCGATTAGTGAGAATACCTTGTCGGACAGCGCATTGAATGCCTCGGTGCGCCGGTCGCGCGGGCGCGGCAGCTCCACCTTGAGGTCGGCGACCACCCGCCCCGGACCGGTGGTGAAGACGATAATCCGATCGGCGAGTTCCACCGCCTCCTCGATGATGTGGGTGACCATCACGATGGTGTGGACCGACATCTCGGGCGCCCGCCAGATGTCGAGCAATTCCTCGCGCAACGTGATCGCCGTCAGCGCATCGAGTGCGGAAAACGGCTCGTCCATCAGCAGCACCCTTGGCTCAACCGCGAGCGCCCGCGCCAGTCCGACGCGCTGTTTCATTCCGCCGGACAGCTCGCGCGGATAGGCCTCCTCGAAACCGTCGAGGCCGACTTTGTCGATATATTTGCCGGCGATCTTCTCGCGCTCCTCGCGGCTCACTCCGCGCGCCTCCAGGCCCATCTCGATGTTCGCTTTGACCGTGAGCCACGGCAGCAGCGCGAAGGACTGGAACACCAGCGCGGATTCAAGATTGATCCCGTCCACTTGCCGGCCTCGATAGAGCACCTGCCCGGAACTCATCGGTATGATCCCGTTGATTATTCTGAGCAGGGTCGACTTGCCGCATCCCGACGGCCCCACCAGCGCCACGAACTGGCCCTCCTCGACGGCGAAACAGATGTCATCGAGGACGCGCAGCGTTCCCTTCGGCAGGGCGAAGCTTTTCGAGACGTTCTTGAGTTCGAGGAGGGCCATGGGTCAGAAGCGTCAGCGTCGCACATGCCGTCAGTAATCGAGCCGGTAGCGCTCGGTTGCGAGATCATAAAGCCTGCGCCATATCAGGCGGTTCAAGGTTATCACCACCAGCACCATCGATAGCAGGCTCAGCAGGATCATCGTTCCATTCCCGGTCCGATAGGTTGCGTCATCGAGCAGCGCGCCCAGCCCCATCACCTGGTAGGTGTGTCCCCGGTAAACGAAGAACTCCGACAGGATGAGCGCGTTCCATCCGCCGCCCCACGCGGTGAGGCTGCCGGTGATCAGCGAGGGCATCACCGCGGGCAGCGTCAGTTTGCGCCAGGTCGCCAGCCGCGACAGTCCGAACGCGCGCGCGGCCTCCTTGAGATCCTCGGGCACCTGGTTCACCCCGGCCAGCAGATTGAACAGCAGGTACCACTGCATCCCGGTCAGAATCAGCAGGACCGAGGCGAGGTTCATCCCGCCCGTCACCTTGATCACGAACAGCACGATCATCGGGAAGAGCGCGGTGGCGGGGATCGAACCGGCGATCTCCGCGGCGGGCGCGAGGATGCGGTTGAAGCGCGGACTTTCGGCCGCCGCGAGCGCGCACGGAACCGTCCACCCAAGCGAGAGCGCGTACGCGACGATCATTCGGAGCGTTGATGCGATCGTCGCCGCGGGAATCTCTCTCACCTCTGATGGCCACGGCTGGAGCAGAGCACGCGCCAGCGCGATCAGCCCGGCGGCCACGGCGTATGCGCTGGAAATCAGCAGCGCGCCCGCCACAAGGATCCGCATCGCCCGGCCTGCCTGCGCGGCGCGCTCGCGCGATACCAGGTGGACCGCCGGAACCGAGGCGATCGCCCGTTTGAGCGCGCGCACCGGCGGACGGAACAACGCCTGCACCGATTGCGCGATGCGCGGGCCAACCCACCCGAGCACGCCCGGCATCCCGAGCGAACGGGCCGGTCCCGACGACGCGGCGAACTCGAATCGGAATTTCTCCGCCCACGCCGACAGCGGCTGCCATACGATCACATCCATCGCGACGATCACCGCGAGCAGCATCAACAGTCCCAGGACCATGTCCAGGGTCTGCCCGCGGTCGGCCGTCTCCATCAGGAAGCTGCCCAGCCCGGGCAGGCGGTAGGACTGAGCCGGGCCGACCGAGATGATTTCGCAGGCGATCAGGAAGTACCATCCCGCAACCCACGACAGGATCGAGTTGTACACGAGCTTCGGCACGGACGCGGGCATGAGCAGCCGCCTGAACTTGAGCCACCCCGATGCGCCGAACGCCTCGAGCGCCTCGAGTGAGTCGGCGGGAATCGTCTTGACCGCCTCGAAAACGCCCAGCGTCATGTTCCATGCCTGGCTCGTGAAAATGAGGAAGATCGCAGCCATCTCGACTCCGAGCCGGCCTCCGTGCGCGAGCGCCACGAAAAAATAGATCGCGGCGGGAAAAAATCCGACCACCGGCACCGACTGCGCGATATCGACCGCGGGAATCAGGACCCGCTCCCAGAGCCGACCGCGTGCCGCCGCCATCCCGTACGGGATCGAAAATGCCAGCGCGAGCAGATACGCCGCGAGCATCCGGTAGAAGGAGCAGTACGCATAGTACGGCAGCTTTCCGATCGAGACCGAAACTCGCGGAGCGTGCAGGATGATCGCGCGCTCGCGGTAAGCGAAGAACAACGCGAGCATCGCCGCGAGCACCACAAACGAGAGCGCTCCGTTGATGAATTGTCGCGCGCCTATGGCTGGCCGGTTCATTCCCCGTTCACCGCGAACCATCAGCATAACGGCGCTGCCGCCTGGCTCAAACATCTCGGCATCTTGATTGGTGGATAACTTTCGCCCGCCCGCGCGTTGACTTTGGACGCGGCGGCAAATACGGCTTCGATCGTGGCGGACGGCGATACACCGGAACCGGAGGAGTGGCATCTCGGAATCGAGCCGGGCGAGCACCGCGAGGCGGTGCCTCCACCAGAGGTGCAACCCGAGCCGACGGTCGATCTGAGCGCGGCGCGGCTCGACCGGCCGCTCTACGTGCTGACCGCCGAGCATCTCGGGTGGATCATTATCGCCGTCTACGCGATCGCGAGCCGGATGATCGCGCTCGGAGCGCGTCCGCTTTCCCCCGCTGAGTCGCGCGCGGCGCTCGGCGCGCTCACGCTGGCGCGCGACGGCATCGGGACGCTCTCCGCGCATCCCGAGATGCATCTGACCTGGATCGAGGTCGCCCAGGTATGGATCTTCAGCTTGCTGGGCGCATCGGATTGGACCGCGCGCCTTGCCTTCGCGCTTTGCGGGCTGCTGCTGGTCGCGACGGCGCTCGCGATGCGGCCGTATGCAGGACGCGCGGGCGCGCTGGCATTGGCGGCGATGCTCGCGCTTTCGCCGAGCATCACGTGGTTTTCGCGCAGTGGTGAAGCGGCGGTGCCGGCGCTCGCGTTCGCGATGGCGGCGATCGCGCTGATGCTCTCGATTTCCCACCGCCCGACGATGCTGCGGGCTGTGGGCCTCGGATGCGCGAGCGGAATCGCGCTTGCCTCCGGGCCAGTCGGCGCCGGCGTCATGGCGACCGCGGCGATTGCGCTTGGGATGGCCGGCGCCTGGATCGCGATCACCGGCGCCGATACCTGGCTCGCTGTCAGGGTCTGGTGGACGCGGCGCCGCTTGCTCGTGATCGTGGCGGCCGCCGCAACGATCGCCGTGTGGTGGTTGTTTGAGTCTCTGTTCTTCGCCACCTCGGCGGTCGGCGTGATCACGGATGAGCTTCGATCGCTGGCGCAGGGCGCAACGCCGTGGTCGCTCGCCGGCGCGGCCGCCTTCTACGCGCCGATGCTCGGATTCTACGAATTTGGAATCGTGATTGTCGCGCTGGCCGGGCTGGTTGCCGTTGTGGGCGGGCGAGTGCGTTCGCGGTTCGCCGCGTGGACCCTGCTCTGGACGCTCGCGAGCGTCGGCGCGATCCTGGCTCTGCCCGCACATCGAACCGAGATGGTGGTGGCGATGTGCGTGCCGATGGCGTTGCTCGGCGCGTGCGGCGTCGAGTGGCTGCATCACTCGCCAGGCTGGTCCGTGGCTCGCTACGCAGCAGCCGCGATCGGCGCGCTCACGTTGTATGGGCAAGTGCTGACCAATGTCGTGTATGCGGCGCCCGATGCGAGCGAGGCGCCGTGGCATCGGCACGCAGTGCTTTTTTGGACCGATCCGGCGACCACGATCCAGGCGCCGGCCGAATGCGCGCACGCCGAGGCATCGATCGAGGCCGCCGATCGCTCCGCGGCGGTCAGCGACGACCTGCCGGAAATTCAATGGTATCTGCGAGATTCGGCCGCGACCGATGCCGCCAGCGCGACCATCGTCGCGGCTCCGGCGCCGCGCGATGCGGGCCTGGCTGAAGAGAATCTCGCCGTGCGCGTTTTCGGCGTCGAGGAGACCTGGAGCCCGGACCTGCATGCGCTGACGCCTGGTGCCGCTGTGCGCTATCTGTTCACGGCGCAGGCGTGGAGCGCGATTGAGATTCGCGATGCGGAACTCCGGGTGCAGGCGTCGGCCAAATCCAGCGCGCCAACCGTTATCGTGGCGCCTCCGTCGCAGCCGTCTCCCGTGCCGAGCCCATCTCCGACGCCGGCGGCCCCGTGATCGCATACCGGCCTCGCCGGCGATGCGACGTCCCCGGACCAGGCATGGGCGGGAAGCGATTTGCCTGATGCCGGGCGCTTTGCGATAAACTGCTGGAAACCTTTGGCGCTCTGCGCGGCCGTGCGCGCAGCCGGTGCCTCAGCCGATCTCATTCGCAGGAGCCCAGATGGATTCTTTCCTGAGCTATCTCCAGCAATTGGACCTTCATCCGGTCGCTGACCATTTCACGATCGGGGTCCTGGCCATCGCCGTTCTTATCGACCTCGTCGCGAGCCTCGCGCCCGCGCGCGCCTGGATTCGATACACGGCGCTCACGCTGATGATAATCGGCGCGGTGGCCGCCGGGGCGTCTTATGCGACCGGGGATATGGAGGCGGACCGAATCTGGAAGGCGCTCGCACCCGAAGTGAGAGAGGTTCTTCATCGCCACGCGCAGATCGGCGAGTATCTCGCGGTTGCCTTCGCGATATTGGCGGTATGGCGGATTCTGATCGAGTCGCTCGGCTTCATGTCGGGTTCGCGGCCCGTCTACCTGATAGTTGCTCTGGTTGCGGTCGGGACCCTTTTCTACGTTGGTCACCTGGGCGGCAAGCTCGTGTACACCTACGGCGCGGGAACGGCGCTGACCGCGGCGCAGGCGGTCACATCGGAGAGCGCATCGCCCGCCGGCACGCCGACCCCGGCATCCGCCTTGCCGACGGTAACGGTGCCGACGGCGATGCCGATGATCCCGGCGCCGCCACCGGCGACATCAACGCCCGCACCGGAGCCATCGGCGGCCACGACGCCCGAGGCGCACGCCAAGCCGGCGCAGTCGCCTCCGCCGAACCCGCCAGCGGCTCCATCGACGTCGCCGACGGCGTCAAAAATTTAGCTGCGGCGCGCCTCGGCGATGCGGTATTCTCGGAGAAACAGCTCGCTCGTCGCGAAAAGGCTCTGACAGAACGCTGCGAAAACATCTCCGCGCGACTCTTGAACCGGGCCGATTTGCGGCGCACGCTCGCCCCGCGATGGGAGACGCCTTCGAGCCGCTCCGATGCCCGCATCGCGTGAGATAGTCATTTCGCCGCGCGCGGCGTACCGAATCGCCAAGGCCCGCGCGTTCGTCGAGGCGGCCGGCGCTTCGGGGGAGATGCTCGTGGTCTCCTGGGCGCGCGAGTCCGCCGACGATCTGGTGCGCGCGCATGCGGCCGCACGCGGCGCGAGCGCCGGAATCCATCGCATGAGCCTCAACCGGCTCGTCGGCCTGCTCGCCGCCGACCGGATGGCCGAGGCGGGGCTTGCGCCCGCCGCCGGTCTGGCCGCTGAAGCGATCGCGGCGCGCGCGGTATTTCGTCTGGCGCCGTCGGGCGCGCTCGCTCACTTCGCACCGATTTTCGATCGCCCCGGATTTGCCGGCGCGCTTGCGCGTACGATCGAAGAGCTGAGGCTCAACGATGTCTCGCCCGAGGCGCTCCGCTCGCTCGGTGGGGCGGGCGAGGCGATCGCGGCGATGCTCGCGCAGTTCGAGGCCGAACTGGCCGCCGCGCGGCTCATCGATCGCGCCGGGATGCTCGCGCTTGCGACCGATGCGGTCCGCGCCGATCCGCCGCGCTTCGCGGCACTTGCGACGCTGTTGCTCGACGTCGCGATCGACGGAGCGCGCGAGCTTAAGTTCATATCGGCGCTGGCGGCTCGCGCGCCGCAAATTTTCGCGACCTGTCCGGCCGCAGACACGCGGACGGCGTCGATGCTCTCCGATGCGCTCGGGACTTCGCCGGCGCTCGATTCGCCGCCGTCCCGCGATGAGCCTTCCTCGCTGATCCGCCTTCAGGAGCATCTGTTTCGCGAGACGACTCCCGCCGAACGCACGCTCGATGAGACCGTCGCGATCATCTCGGCGCCCGGCGAGATGCACGAGTGCGTCGAAATCGCGCGCCGGATCCTCGCCGAAGCGCGCCGCGGCGTGCGGTTCGATCGAATCGCCGTCCTGCTGCGCGACCCGGTTCGTTATGCGCCTTACCTGGAGGAAACCTTCGACCGGGCCGGAATTCCCGCCTACTTCGCGCGCGGATCGCGGCGGCCAGAACCGGCCGGCCGCGCGCTGGTCGCGTTGCTCGCTTGCGCCGCCGAGGACCTTTCCGCGCGGCGCTTCGCCGAGTACCTCTCGCTCGCGCAGGTCGCTGATGAGGGGGAATCGCGCGATGCGCCGGCCGCGTTGTCATCCGACTCGGAACTCCATCCCGCGCCGCTTGGGACGGACCTGGAACCGGCGCGCGCGGCCGGCGAGGCCGACAGCGATGCGGGAGCCACCGAGATGCCTACCGCGCCCTGGCGCTGGGAGCGGCTGCTCTCCGATGCGGCGGTCATCGGGAGCGCCGCGCGATGGGAACGGCGGCTCGACGGTCTCGAACACGAACTCAGGCGCAGGCGCGTTGAACTCTCCGATGACGATGCGCGCGCGGGCGCGATCGATCGGCAGCTCGGCGATCTTGCCCACCTAAAGCGCGTTGCGCTGCCGATCGTGTCGGCGCTGGCGGCGCTTCCGGAGAAGGCGGTCTGGTCCGAGTGGCTCGCCTTGCTGCGCGCGCTCACCGATCTCGCCATCCGCGACCGCGAGCCGGTGCTGGCGGCGCTCGCGGAACTCGAGCCGATGGGTCCGGTCGGTCCGGCCGGTCTCGACGAGGTCCGCCTCGTGCTGGGCGAGCGGCTGGGGCGGCTTGAGAGGCCGCCCTCGCGGCGGCGCTACGGCGCGGTCTTCGTGGCCTCGCCGGCACGCGCGCGCGGGATGAGCTTCGATGTGGTCATCGTTCCGGGACTTGCCGAGCGCGGATTTCCGCGCAAGCTGACCGAGGATCCAATCCTTCCCGATGCGGCGCGCAAGCGCCTCGGTGCGCATCTGATGCTCATCGAGGATCGCAGCGAGGCGGAACGCCTCGCGCTCAGGCTTGGAGCCGGGGCGGCCGAAAACCGCGCGATGTTCACCTACCCGCGCGTCGATCTCGAGCAGGGCCGCCCGCGCGTCCCTTCGTTCTACGCCCTTGAGATTTTGCGCGCCGCCGAGGGGCGGCTGCCCGGCTTCGACGAACTCGCGCGGCGCGCCGCGTGCGAGCAGGCGATGCGGCTGGGGTGGCCCGCGCCGGCAAGTCCCGAGGACGCGATCGATGACGCCGAGTTCGATCTCGCGATCCTCGACAAGCTCGTCGGCGTCGATGCCGACGCGACGGTCGGCGCGGCCAACTACCTGCTCGGAGCCAACGAGCATCTCGCGCGCGCGCTCAGGGGGCGGGCGCGGCGATGGCTTAAGCGCTGGACCGGCGCGGACGGGCTGGTCGATCCGGACCCGCCCGCGCTGGGCGCATTGGCGCGCCATCAGATCGCCGCCAGGTCCTACTCGCCGACTGGGCTCCAGAATTTCGCATCGTGCCCGTACCGGTTCTTCCTCCAGGCGATCCACAGGCTCGCGCCGCGCGAGGAAATCGAGGCGCTCGAGGTGATCGACCCGCTCACTCGCGGCGCGCTCTTTCACGAAGTGCAGTTCGAGGTGCTGACCGCTCTGCGCGCGGCGAACCTGCTGCCGGTTGCGGCGGGCAATCTTGCCGAGGCGTCCCGGATGCTCGACGCGGTGACCGACTCGGTCGCGGCGCGATGGCGCGAGGAACTCGCGCCGGCGATCGACCGCGTTTGGCGCGATGGCATCGACGCGATTCGCGCCGACTTGGGCGAGTGGCTCAGGCGCGCGGCCGAGGATCCCGCGCGATGGCGCCCGGAGCGGTTCGAACTCGCATTCGGGCTTTCCGATCGCGATCAGGCGGACCCGGCAAGCACGGAAAATCCGGTTGCGCTCCCGGGCGGGCTCCAATTGCGCGGTTCGATCGATCTCGTCGAGCGCGCCCCCGACGGGCCGCTTCGCGTGACCGACCACAAGACCGGCAAGGTGCGCGCCGAGCGCGGCTTCGTGATCGGCGGCGGCAAAACTTTGCAGCCGGTCCTCTACGCGCTCGCAGCCGAGCGGCTGCTCGGCCGGCCGGTGCGCTCGGGACGCCTTTACTACTGCACCGCGGCGGGCGGTTACGAGGAGCGCGCCGTCGAGATCGATCAGGAGGCGCGCTCCGCGCTCGACACGTTCACCCGCACGCTCGATGCGGCGCTCGGCGCGGGGTTTTTTCCCGCGGCTCCGGCGGCCGGCGAATGCGAGTGGTGCGACTATCGCCGCGTATGCGGCCCCTACGAAGAACAGCGCGTGAAGATCAAGCCGCGCACGCGCCTGGAGGCGCTCGCCCGGCTGCGCACGATCCCGTGATGGCGCAATGAGCAATCTCGCCGACCAGCAAGTCCGCGATCGGATCCGCAACGACCTCGACACCACGCTCGTGATCGAGGCCGCCGCCGGCACGGGCAAGACCACCGCGCTGGTGAGCCGGATCGTCGCCGTGGTCGCATCGGGGCGCGCCGAACTCGCGCGAGTCGTCGCGGTGACCTTCACCGAGAAGGCCGCCGGCGAGTTGAAGCTCAGGCTGCGCGAGGAAATCGAGCGCGCGCGCCACGACGATTCGTTCGAGCGCGCCGCGCGCGAGCGGCTCAATCGCGCGCTGGTGCAACTGGAAGAGGCGCGAATCGGCACCATCCATTCCTTTTGCGCCGATCTGCTTCGCGAACGCCCGGTCGAGGCCGGCGTGGATCCGATGTTCGAGGTCGCGCCCGAGGATGTCGCAGGCTCGATGTTCGAGGCGGCGTTCGACCGATGGTTCGAGCAGGCGCTCGCATCGCCGGGCGACGCGATGCGCCGGCTGCTGCGCCGGCGCGATATCTCCGAGCGCGAGGGTCCGCGCGCGATCGCGCGCCGCGCAGCCGCCGAGATGCTCGAATGGCGCGACTTCGACGCGCCGTGGACGCCTCACCCGTTCGAGCGCGACCGCGAAATCGATGCGCTCGTGGCCGGCGCGCTCGCGCTAGGCGAACTCGGCAGAGCGGCCGATGCGGATGACTGGCTTGGGCGTAGCCTCGATGAGATCGCGCGGCCGGTCGCGGAGGCGACCCGGCTTGAGCCCGTGCGCGGCCGCGATTATGACGCGCTCGAGGCCGTTCTGCTCACGCTCGCGCGCGGGCGGCGGTGGGAATGGAAAGGGTTTGGCGGCGCGCTGGGCGGCGTCGATCGTACTGAAGTAATCCGCCGGCGCGCGGAACTCCGATCGCGCCTCGAACGCTTTGCCGAGGAAGCCGGCGCCAACTTCGCCCCGATGCTGCGCGAGGAGCTCCGGCCGCTCGTCGGCTACTACGACGATATCAAGCGCCGCGCGGGCCGCCTCGACTTTCTCGACCTGCTGCTGGTCGCGCGCAACCTGGTGCGCGACAATCCCGCGGTCCGCGCCGAGTTGCAGCGGCGTTTCACGCGCCTGTTCGTCGATGAATTCCAGGACACCGACCCGTTGCAGGCCGAGATCATATTGCTGCTCTCATCCGATGATCCCGCCGAGTCCGACTGGCGCCACGTTCGGCCCGTCCCCGGCAAGCTCTTCATCGTCGGCGACCCGAAGCAGTCGATATACCGTTTCCGGCGCGCGGACGTGTCGCTCTACCAGAGCGTGAAACGCCAGCTCGTCGCGGCCGGCGCCGCGCTGGAATATCTCACCGTGAGCTTCCGCGCGACACCCGCCTTGCAGGAGATGGTCAACGCGGGGTTTGCGCCGCTGATGGACGCCGAGTCGCCCACCCATCCCGCCTACGCGCCGCTCAAGCCGTTTCGTCCCGGATGCGAGACGCAGCCGCCGCTGGTCGTCCTGCCGGTGCCGTCGCCCTACAGCGATTTTGGACGGCTGACCGACTGGGCCATCGATCAATCGCTGCCCAACGCGATCGCCGCGTTCGCGAGATGGCTGGTGGTCGAGAGCGGCTGGACGGTCACGGAGCGCGAGGCGCCCGGGCGGCGCGTGCCGCTCCAGGCGAGGCACATCTGCATCCTGTTTCGCCGCCTGAACTCATGGGGCCGCGATGTGACCCGCCCCTATCTGCGCGCGTTCGAGGCCCGCGATCTCGCGCACGTGCTCGTCAAGGGCGGATCGTTCAATCAGCGCGAGGAGGTCGAGGCGCTCCGCAACCTGCTCGGCGCGATCGAACGGCCCGACGACGAGTTGATGGTGTTCGCGGCGCTGCGCGGGCCGCTGCTCGCGCTGTCCGACGGCGCGCTGCTCGAGTTCCGCGAGACGATCGGCAGGTTGCGCCCGTTCGCAAAGGTCCCGTCCGCTCTTCCCGAGCGGCTGGCGGAGGTGGCGCGCGCTCTCGATTTGCTCGCCGAGCTTCATCGCGGCCGCAATCGCCGCCCGATCGCCGAGACGATCGCGCGGCTCCTCAGCGCGACGCGCGCGCACGCAGGGGTGGCGATCTGGCCCACCGGCGAACAGGCGCTCGCCAACATCATGCGGATCATCGAGCAGGCCCGCCGCTACGAATCGCGCGGAGGAGCGACGTCGTTTCGCGGCTTCGTCGATGATCTCGAGGCGCGCGCCGAGCGCGATGAGGCGAGCGAGACGCCGATGGTCGAGGAAGGCAGCGAGGGCGTCCGCATCATGACCGTCCATCGCGCCAAGGGCCTCGAATTCCCGGTCGTGATCCTCGCCGACATCACCTGCCGCGAGACCGCCGGCGACGCCAATCGTTACGTCGATCCCGCGCGCCGCCTATGCGCGCTGCGGCTTGCCGGATGCGCTCCGGGCGAGCTGCTCGAGCACGCCGCCGAGGAGCATCGGCGCGACCAGGAGGAAGCGATTCGGCTCCTCTATGTCGCTGCGACCAGGGCGCGCGACCTGCTCGTGATTCCCGCGGTGGGCGATGGCGAAGTCGAGGGATGGGTGTCGCGGCTCAACCCGGTGCTGTATCCCGATCCCGCAAGCCGCCGCGCGCCGAGCACGCGCGAGCCTGCCGGATGTCCCGAGTTCGGCGACGATTCCGTGTTCGAGCGTCCGCCGCGCGCCGGTGGAAAAACCAAGTCGGTCGCGCCGGGGCTGCATCGCCCCGCCCGAGGCGAACATCCGGTCGTGTGGTGGGATCCATCGAAATTGCGCCTCGACGTCGAGGCCGCGATGGGATTGCGCCAGCGCAGGCTCCTTGAAGCCGACGAGAGCGGGCAAATCAGCCGCCGCGGCGCAGAGCTGTATCGGAGCTGGAGCGAGCAGCGCGCGGCCACTCTCGGCGCGGGCGCCGCACCGACCATCCGCGTCGCCGGCGCGCGCGAGCTGTCGCAGCGCTCGCCCGACGTGGGCCTCGCATGGGCCGGCGAGGTGACCGTCGAGGAAACCGCGCGGGACCCGGCGCGCCCGCATGGCGAGAGGTTCGGCACCCTGGTGCATTACACGATGCTCCGCGTTCCGTTTCACGCGACGCGCGCGCAAATCGAGGGAATCGCGGGGAACGTCGCGCGAATGATCGGCGCATCCGGCGCGGAATCGGACGCCGCCGCCGACGCCGTCGAAGCCGCGCTCAAATCATCGCTGATACGCGCGGCGGCTGACTCGGCCGAGGTCATGCGCGAGTACCCGCTGCTCGCCACCCTCGATGACGGCACGGTCGTCGAGGGCGTCGCCGACCTGGTTTTCCGCGACACGAACGATGGCGCCGCACGGTGGAGAGTGGTGGACTTCAAGACCGATGTCGAGCTGGCGCCCCGCCTCGATGAGTATCGCGCGCAGCTTGGGCTTTACATGCGCGCGCTCGGCGAATCGACCGGGATGACCGCATCGGCCGCGATCCTGTGGATTTAAGCGCTACGCGCGGGGCGGTACGATAGACTCACGCGCCCGGCGAGCCGCAATACGATCCGCCGGCCGGGGACGTCTAATCGGCCGCAAGGGCGCGCGTGTGACGCTGATGCCATCGCAGCAACTCAATCGAACGCTCCTGGTTATCGGCTACGGATCGCTGCTCAGCGGCTACGGGCTTTTGGCCGAGCGGCGCCGGGGACGCAGCCGGCTCATCGCGCTCGATGCGGAGCCGGTTGCGCTCGTGAACGCACGGCGCGGGCTTGCCAAGCCATCGAGCCACGGCCGTTACCTTGCGATGGACATCGAGCCGATCGATCGGCGCGCGCCGATCTCCGCGACTATCGCGCAAGCGGCCCGCGGCCGTGCCCGCGCCGGCATCGGCGCGCTCCTGCTTACGTTTAAGCGCGAGTCCGCCGCGGCGGTTGCCGAGCGCGAGGAATACGATGCCGCCGCATTTGAGCGCCTGCTCGCGCTGGCGGATCGCGCCGGCGAGGCGCTCGGGGATTTTCTGCTTCGAATCGCCCGCGAGGTCTCATTCGATCTGCTCGAATATCGGCGCGCGCTGCGCGCGATCCTCGGCTACACCTCGCCCGGGTACATTTTTCATCCCGCGCCGCTCGATGATGGGCGCGTGGCGATTGTCGCGATCGGCTCGGGTTACGAGGGGAGCGGCGATCCCGCAGTGCGATCGCGCCGGGCCGAGTTCGGGATCGACCGGCTGCACGCGCTTGGGCAAGCGCTGGCGGTCCCGATGCCCGGACACGATCGCGAGGGCCAGATCGGGTACTTCGCCGAATGCCTGCTGGGCGGCGTTCACGGAATTGCGGTGGCCGATCTGATGGGCGGCTTCGATCCCTCGTCAGAATGGGGGCAGGTCCTCGGCGCGCGATTCGCCGAGGCCGCGCGCGGCGAGACCGAGCGCTTCCTGCGCGCGACATCGCTCGATCGGCGGCGCTATCGCGAGCGTTTCGGCGCTCCGGACCCCGGACTTGGCCCGCTTCTCAAGCTCGCCGCCCTCGGATAAGGATCTCACTGTGAGCGCGCAGTTCTCGATCCACGTCGCCAAGGAGAATTTCAAGTTCTCCGCCGCGCACTTTATTGCCTACCGCGGTTTCCGCGAGCCGCTCCACGGCCACAACTACCAGGTCGACGTCCGCATCGAGGGCGCACTCGCCCCCAGCGGCTACGTGATCGACTTCGGCCTGATAAAGAAACTCGCCAGGGAGATCGTGGACCGGCTCGACCAGCGCACGATCATCCCGGCCCAAAGCGATTGTCTCACGATCGAGCAGTTGGCCGGGGACCGGGTGCGGGTCGTATACGAGCGCGATGAGTTCGTGTTTCCCGCGCGCGACGTTTTCCTTGCGCCGATCGCGCACAGCTCGGCGGAGGAATTTGCGCGCTACATCTGGAACGAACTTAGCGCCGCGCTCGGCGCGCGCGATGCTCTCGGGGGGCTGACCGCGATGGAAATTACGGTTGCGGAAGGCCCCGGGCAGTCGGCGATTTTTCGCCGCGAGATTGGCGCCACTTAGCGCGCGCGTTGTCCGGTTCCATCGCGATCGCGAGTGACTGACGGACCAGGCTGTGATTTATCACCAGCCTGCTTGCGCATCTTGCGGCTATGTTTTCGATCATCAGTCGGGCAGTAAAAGATAGTCCACTTGTTAACGCGGTGCATATCGTGGACAATCCTGCTGTGACAGTTTGTTAAGCCTGTTGCAGGAAAAGTGTCCGAAAAAGGGGCGGCATCAGAGCTGAAGCGGGCGGAGCCCCGCTTTGGCTACTCAGTCGAACGGGCTCTGATCGGTGAGCATCCGACGATCGTCAAGCTGCGCGCGCTGATCGAGCGGGTGGCGGCTTCCGACGCAACCGTGCTGATCACCGGCGAGAGCGGCGTCGGCAAGGAAGTGGTCGCGCGCGCGATTCACGAACTTTCGCCGCGGCGCAATCACGCCTTCGTTCCCGTGAACTGCGCGGCGATTCCGCACGACTTGCTCGAGTCCGAGATGTTCGGACACGAGCGCGGCGCCTTTACCGGCGCATCGGGGCCGCGCCACGGGCTTTTCAGCGCGGCCGACGGCGGCACGATCTTTCTCGACGAGATCGGCGAGATGCCGCTTGCGCTCCAGGCCAAGCTGCTCCGCGTGCTCGAGGACGGATTGGTGCGGCCGGTCGGCTCCGACCACGCGAGCAAGATCGATGCGCGCGTGATTGCTGCCAGCAACACCGAGCTTGCCATCGCGGTGGCAAAGCATACTTTCCGCGAGGATCTCTTCTATCGCCTGCAAGTCGTTCCGATCGAGATTCCCCCGCTTCGCGAGCGCCGCTCGGACATCCCGATGCTCGCCGATCACTTCCTCGAGGGAATCCGCGCGAGAAATCCCGGCCGCGCGCTTTCGATCAGCCGCGAGGCGATGGTGTGCCTGTGGTCTTATGATTGGCCGGGCAACGTGCGCGAACTCGAGAACCTGATCGAGCGGCTGGCGATTCTGTGCGACAATTCGGAGATCGATACCTCGATCCTTCCACCTAACCTGCTCGCGGAAACGCGAACGCCGGTTCCCCGGATTCCGACCACGATCGGGCCGGGCGGGGTCAACCTGAACATGTTGGTACGGGACTTGGAAGGAAGATTAATCAATGAGGCGCTCAAGCAGACCGGCGGCAATAAACAGGCGGCCGCCAAACTTTTGGGCCTCAAAAGAACGACATTCTCCGCCAAGTTCAGACGTTGCGGCGTGATTGCGCCAGCATCGCCGAGCGGGAATGATGAAAGCTGACGCAGCCAGAGATTGGTATGGATGAAACAATCAGACCGCCGCAGATAATGGTCGTCGATGACGACCCGGATACCGTATCCATCCTTGCCCGCCATTTGCAGCGCGAAGGTTTCGTCCCAGTTGAGGCCAACTCGGGAGCGGAGTGCCTCAAACTGGTGCAAGAGAAGGAAGTCGATGTAATCCTGCTCGACCTGATGATGCCCGATATGGACGGCTTTCAAGTTTGCAAGGCGCTGAAGAACAATCCCGACACCGCCGAGATCCCGGTTATCATGATCACCGCGCGCGACGACCTCGATGCGCGCGCGGAGGGGATGCGCCTGGGCGTCAGCGACTTTCTTTCCAAGCCCGTTTTTCGCCGCCAGCTCGCCAACCGGGTCCGTGCGCAACTCGCCGCGGTCGCGGTCGGACGCCATACCACGGAAACCCTGAACCGGATGGAGGGGAAGGTCAGGAAATAGCCGCGCTGTCGCGCGTCACCTCCGCCCGGTGGCGTCGATGCGCGCTGTTGGTTCCTGATGCGCCCGTGCGGCGGGCACGAAGGCCGCGCCCGCCCGATCCGCTGCGTCCCATGACGTGCCCCACGTTGCGTTGCGCGCGCGCCATCGACTAGAGATAGGGCGCAGGGGCGCAGCCGGCCAGGGACCGAGGGAGGAATTCGCGATGAACGGAGAACCGACCAAGCCACAGACGAAGCCCATAGCCGCTCTGACCTATCTCGGCCTCGTCGTTACCGGCGTGCTCTTTCTATACCTCGAACCGTACAACCAGGATGAGTTCGTGCGCTTTCACGCGCGCCAGTCGATCGGCTTCAGCGTCGCGTGGTTCGCGCTGAATATCGTGTTGGGCGTATTCGTCGCGATTCTGCCGCGCGCGCTCGGCGGATTGCTCGGCGCGGTTCAGCAGTTGGCCAATCTTGCGATCGCAATCTTCTGGCTGTTCCTGGTCTACAAGGCATACACGGGCGAGCGTTACCGGATTCCCGAGCTCGCCGATATCATCGATCAAATCGCCGCCGGCACATCGGCCTCCTAGCAGGTTGTTGAGAAGAGCGAGAGCCTCGCAGTTCGACCGCGCTGCGGTCGGCCGGCGTGCACAATCATTCTCGGATGTGAGATTGCAAGATCGGGCGGGGGCGATGCGCCATCAGTTGCGCGCGCGCGCCGCGATCCGTGTCCCTTGGCGGCGCCGCTCGCGCGTTAAACTCCGCGAGCGCCGACCACCGCGGTAAGTTCGCTCTCGAACCTGCCGTTCTCTATCGTGCAGTGCATCCCGCATTCCTTGACCGCGCCCGTCTCCCACCACCATCGCCCGGAACGCGGGTCCTCGCCCTCGGCCACGGCGCGCGTGCACGATGCGCAGCCGATCGATCGGTAGCCCCGCTCGTAAAGCGCATTGTAAGGGACGTCGTTCAGGCGGATGTAGTCCCAGACCTCGCGCTCGGTCCAGCCCGCAAGCGGCGAAACCTTCACGATCCCGCCGTGCTGCTCGTCGATTTCAACCTTGCGAATTTCCGATCGCGTGAGCGTCTGATCGCGCCTGAGCCCCGTCACCCACGCATCGAGGTTCGCGAGCGCCCGCTTGAGTGGCAGCACCTTGCGCACCTGGCAGCAGAGCAATCGCAGGCCGACATCGCGCAGGAACAGGTTGCTGCCGTGCTCGGAGACCATCTTCTGCACCGCCTCGTGCTCGGGCAGGATGACCTCGGTGGCGATCCCATAGCGCTCCCGGATTTGCTCGATCAGATCGAAGGTCTCTTGCGGGAGCCGGCCGGTGTCGATCGTGAATACCCGAACGTTGGGATCGATTCGCCACGCCATATCGATGAGCACGCAGGCTTCGCTCTGGAAGCTCGCGCAAATCGCCATCCGGCGGCCGAACCGCGAAAGCGCCCACGCAAGAACGTCCTGGGCGGCCCTGTTCTCCAGGTAAAGACCGGCTTCGCGCACTTCCGCTTCGTCGATCAGGCAGCCTGTGATTTCCTGTTCCATGATTCCAGTCCGATCATCTTTTCAGGCGCGTGGCTTGATCGCCCGCTCAGGCGGCGCACTCGCCCTCTTTGGTCTCGCCGGTAAAGGCATGATCCTCGCCGATATCGATGTAGTCCTCGGGTTTCGCATCGCGCGCGCTGATCTCGCAGAGGTCCGCGAGCAGCGCGTCGATTTCATCGAGTTCCGCGCGGCTGAAGAACTGGCGCGCGCTTTCGCCCGGGCTGCGCTTGTCGCGATACCATTCGAGCAGGCGGCCAAGCGCCTCGCTCAGCCGGCGGGCGGGAATCTTCACGCTGCGCCGTCCGAAATGCGCGGTCTCCGCGTCCACGTATCCGCCGACCATGAGCTGGTATTGCGGGATGACGCCGCCGTCTTCGAGCCGTCGCAGCCCGCCCTGGAAGCCGAGCGTGGCGACGTGATGCTGCCCGCATCCGTTGGGACATCCGCTGATCTTTATCGACGCATCCGCGGCGATCTCCGCCAGATCGGGACGCGATTCGAGGAACTCCGACAGCTCGCGGCCAAGCCCGCGCGATTGCGTGACCGCAATCCGGCACGATTCCGCACCCGGACAGCTCGTCACGTCCAGGATCGTATCCGCGCCGGGGCGGCCCAGGCCCGCCGCAGCCAGCCGCTGATAGAGTCCGGGCAGATGCTCCCTCCTTACCCAGCGCATCAGCAGGTTCTGCTCCACCGTGGTCCGGACGCTTCCGTCGCCGTAAGCGAGCGCGAGGTCGGCGAGCAGGCGGAATTGCGCGCCGGTAAGGTCGCCCATCGGCGTGCGCACTGTCACTGCCGCGTAACCCTCCTGGCGCTGCGGACGAACGTTGGTTCGGCAGAACCAGTCGAATTGGTGGCGCGAGAATCCGTTCAGTGCAGAGACCGCCGTATCGGGCACGATTCCCGGACCCTTTACGCTGGCGGATGAGGCCCGGCGCGCAACTTCAGCTTCGGATGGAGGCTCGGGACGCTCCCAGTGCGGCTCGCCTTCGATCGGTGGATTCTGCGCGTCGAATGGAAGAGGATTGCCGCCCTCAGCGGCAACCGCTTTGAGTTCCTCGTCGAACAGCTTTTTCCACGCCGGCCATCCGATCTTGCGGATCAGGTACTTCATCCGGGCGTTGGCCTTGCTGGCGCGATTGCCGTGCGCGTGGAACACGCGCAGGATCGCCTCGGCCACGTTGAAGAGCTGCTCCGCCGGCAGAAATTCGTAGAGAAGCCATCCGGACTGGCACAGCGTCGCCGTACCGCCGCCCACCGTGATTCTAAAACCGCGCTGGCTGCTCCCGTTCATCCCCAGCACACGAGCGCGCAGGCCCAGGTCATTGAAGGCTCCGCCCGCGCAATCCGTGTCGCAGCCGCCGAACGCAATCTTGAACTTGCGCGGCAGCGATGAAGCCAGACGATGGCGCAGGAAGTAGTGCGTGAGCGCCTCCGCGTACGGCGAAACATCGAAGGCTTCCGTCTGGCACACTCCCGCGAACGGACAGCCCACGATATTGCGCACCGAATTCCCGCACGCCTCGCGGGTAGTCACTCCCGCCTCCGCCAGACGCAGCATGCACGCCGCGGTGTCGTCGAGCTTCACGAAGTGCATCTGGATGTTCTGGCGGGTCGTGACGTGGGCGAAGCCGCGCGAGTACTTCTCGCAGCAGTCGGCGACCGCCCGTAGCGCCGCCGCAGAAAGCACGCCCTGCGGCACCTTGATGCGGAACATCTGGACGTCGTCCTGGCGCTGTCCGTACACGCCGCGAACGAGACGGAACGCCCGCCACTGATCGGCGGTCAACTCGCCGCGTTCGTAGCGCTCCAGCGTCTCGACGAACTCCGTGATGTCGGCCTGGCTGGCGAAGGAAAACCGCGCACGTCCAAGCGTGGACACGTGCTTGCGTCCTTTCTCTTCGCCTGCCTCCACGATTTGATCGCTCATCGTGCTACCAACTGGCCCGCCAGGATTTCGGCGCCGCTGCTCTGCGGCCGCCCTTGCGGCGGCTTCCAATACAGTCACGCATTATGGAAGAATCTCGCCGCCTGCGTCCTGACAACGGAACAAGTAACTTATGTGAGCATCTTAGTCAAATAGGTAGGTGACAAATCTGGTCCTCTATTCCATCGGGTTGGCTGCCGTGCTATAAATGGCTTGAAAATCGATGAAATTCGGCGTCGGAGTTGAATATTCGCTCAGGGCTCTTTTGATGCTCGCGGACCGCTATCCGGACCATCAGCCGGTCAGGGTGGAGGAAATCGCCGCGAGCCAGGGAATTCCGGAAAATTATCTGCGCCGGCTCTTGATCGAGCTCAAGCGAGGCGGATTGGTCGCCAGCCAGAAAGGGCCCAGCGGCGGCTATCTGCTCGGCCGCAGTCCGTCCCGGATCTCGATGGAGGATGTGGTCGAGATTATCGAGGGTGATTACGTCCCGGTCGAGTGCCTCGATGAGAAGGGGAACTCGATCTGCGATCGCGGCTCGCCGTGCGCGATGCGCGATGTGTGGCGCGACGTTCGCGAGAGCGTCAATCAGATACTGCGCAAGGCCACGCTTCAATCTCTGGCCGAACAGCGCCGGTCCGCACTGACCTTCAGCATCTAGCCTGGCACGAGCCCCGCGAGCGGGTGCCGCGTTGCTCAAGCCTCCGGTCTGACAGGAATATCTCGATCGCCGAGCTTAGAGTTCGCGGCGGCCGCTGAGCGCGCTTTGCAGAGTCGCCGTATCGCTGTATTCGAGGTCGCCGCCGGCCGGTAATCCGCGCGCGAGCCGGGTCGTTCTGATGCCGAGCGGCTTGAGCGCCCGGGCGATGTAGAGTGCGCTCGCTTCGCCCTCGACGGTGGCGTTGGTGGCGATAATCACTTCGCGGACCGACGCGGGCGGGCTTACGCGCGAAATCAACTCTTTGATCCTGATGTCGTCCGGGCCGATCCCATCGAGCGGCGCGAGTGCTCCGTGCAAGACGTGATAGACGCCGTTGAAGCTGCGCGAACGCTCGATCGCCATCAGGTCCGCCGGTCCTTCCACCACGCAAATCACGTCGCGCTCGCGCGCCGGGTCCTCGCACACGCCGCATCGCGGATTGTCCGAAAGTCCGAAGCAGTCCGAGCACAGGCCGATGCGTTCCTTCATTTCGAGCAGCGCCTCGGCGAGCGCGATAACCTCGGTGCGCGGGCGATTGAGAAGATTGAACGCGAGCCGCGATGCGGTCTTCTCGCCGATGCCGGGAAGCCGCGAAAGTTCCTTGACCAGCCGGGTCATTGCGGGAGGCAACCCGTCCTGGCGCTTGAGGTTCTCAGCCATCGATTCCGATCAATCGCCCCCAAGTCCGGGAATCTTGAGCCCCGCAAACGGGCCGAGCTTGCCCATCTCATCGGCGACCATATTCTGCGCCCGCGCAAGCCCCGCGTTGACCGCAACGACGATAAGATCCTCGAGCATCGGCTTGTCGTTGGCCGCAAGCACGGCCGGGTCGAGTTCGATCTTTCTGAGCCGCATCGAGCCGTCCACCGTCGCCCGCACCATCCCGCCTCCCGCCTCTGCGGTGACAACCTGCTCGGCCGCCTTTTCCTGCATCTCGCGGAATTTCTCCTGGAGCGCCTGCGCCTGCTGCATCAGCGCCGCGAGATCAAGCTCTGCCATGATTAATGCTCCTTCGAATCGCCGATCGAATTTTTACTTGGGCGGCTCGCCGCCGCCGTCGCGCGCCGGAGGCGCGGCGGGGCTCCGCACCTCGACCAGGCGCGCCTCGAACGCATCAAATATCCGCCTGATACCCGGGTCGGAATATAGCGCCTGGCGATCCTCGGCGCCCGCAGCGGTATCGGCCGGCGCGCTCGCCGCCGGTTGCGCGGCGGGCCGCGCGCGATCGCCGTTGAGCGCCGGCGCGCCCGCAGCCGACGAGGCGGGCTGCGGCGAGGCCGCATCGGCGCGCTGCGGTTCGGTCCGCGATTCAGCGCCGGCTCCCGCCAGCACGACCCGGATGGTCCGATGGTAGAACTCGGATGCGAGTTCGCCCAGCACGCCGCGGTTATCGGCGAGGTAACGGACGTATATATCGTTTCGCGGGTTCACTCTCAGCACGTCGCCATCGAGCGAAAGCGACGCGCCCTGCTCCATGAAACCTGCCAGAGCGGCGCGGCGGTTGCGAATATGATCGCGCAGCTCGGGCAAGTCGCGCGGCGGCGCCGGTTCAGGCGCGCGCAGCGGCGCCTCGGCCTTGACCTCGCCCTCGACCTTGAGCCGCCGCGCGCTCGGCGCCGATCCCTCGGACGGCGGCCGCGCCGCCTCGCGCCCACCGCCTCCGCCCGATGCGGCAGCGGGCGGCTTCGATGGCGCAGCGCCAATCGCGCGCAGCAACTCGCCCGCATCGATCACCGGCGCGAGCGACGCCATCCGGATCACCGCCATCTCGAGCAGCAAATCCGGATAGGGCGACCGGAGGATCTCCTCCTGCGCATCGGCCATCAGGCGGAACAGCCGCATCAGGTCGCGACTCGATGGGGATGCGGCGAGCCTTCTTATTTCCTGTGCTTCGTGGTCGGGCAGTTCGTCGAGCGGATTGGGACCGCCATCGGCGGGAAGTTTCGCGACCGCCAGATTGCGCAGCGTCTCGAGCAGGTCGCGGCCGAGCGATTCGAGGTTGGCGCCGCGGCCCGCCAGCTCGCGCACGATGCGAAGCGGCTCGGCGGGGTTGTGCGCGAGGATCGCCTCGGCGAGCTTGAATACCGCGGTGCGGCTTGCCACGCCGAGCGATGCCGCCACTTCCGCCTCGGTCACGCGCGCCTCGGATGCGGACGCGATCGCAGTTTCGAGCATCCGCTCCGCATCGCGCATGCTTCCGCCCGCCTCGCGCGCGATCACCCTGAGCGCGGCTTCCTCGCACTCGATTTTTTCGCGCGCGGTCAGGTCGGTGAGGCGCGCCAGGATGGTTGCGAAGGGGATGCGGCGGAAATCGTAGCGCTGGAGCCGCGACAGGATCGTCTCGGGCATCTTCTGCGGCTCGGTGGTCGCCAGGATGAACTTGACGTGGGCGGGCGGCTCCTCGAGCGTCTTGAGCAGCGCGTTGAATGCCTGATCGGTGAGCTGATGCGCCTCGTCGATGATGTAGATCTTGAAGCGGTCGCGCGCGGGCCGGTAGCTTAAGTTTTCGATTATCGCGCGCGCATCGTCGATCTTGCGGTAGGTTGCGCCGTCGATCTCGCTCACGTCGAGCGAACGTCCCTGGCGGATTTCAACGCACGCGGCGCATTCCCCGCACGGCTCGGCGGTGGGGCCTTTCTCGCAATTGAGGCATCGCGCGAGAATCCGCGCGGCAGTGGTTTTCCCCACTCCGCGGATCCCGGTGAACAGGAACGCGTGCGCGACGCGGCCGCGCCTGAGCGCCTCGCTGAGCGTCCGGGTTACGTGCTCCTGCCCGACCAGTTCGCCGAAGCGATCGGGACGCCACTTGCGCGCGAGCACCAGATGAGAGGGTGGAGATTCGGCCATCGCGGAAACTTATATCACCGGGCGCGCGCAAACGCTCTGCGCCGCGCGCCGATCGGTGGAAAAATCACGCCGCTGCCCGTCGAATGATAGCCAGGCACCCCTGCGGCACAGGGAGTCAGCCGGTACCGTTGCTTCCTTCCGGACCTGGCGGGGTTCGCCGCCTTCCCTTGCGCAGGACCCGGCTATCAACGGCGGGCAGCGGTTGATGCGAATTTGACCTCAGGCGGCGCCGCCAGACACCGCTTCATTACAGTATCACATCGACCGCCGCGCAACCGCCTCAACTTGCGAACGGTGGCGCGCGCATCGCGCGGTTGCTATCAAGATCAGACGATGGCGGTTGCGCGCGACAACGTGACGGTTGCCCTCATCCAGATGAGCTGCGCGGACGAGCCCGGGCGGAATCTGGAAAAGGCGTGCGCGCAGATCGAGGACGCGGCGCGCCGAGGCGCCAACGTGGTCTGCCTCCAGGAACTGTTCCGCTCGCGCTATCCCTGTCAGAGCGAGGACCCGCGCCTGTTCGATCTCGCCGAGCCAATTCCCGGGCCGACCACCGATGCGCTCTCGAAAATCGCGGCGGCGCGCAAAGTCGCCGTGATCGGATCGATCTTTGAGCGGCGCGCCGCCGGCGTCTATCACAACACCGCGGTGGTGATCGATGCGGACGGGCGAATCGCCGGCCGCTACCGCAAGATGCACATCCCCGACGATCCGCGCTTCTACGAAAAATTCTACTTCACCCCCGGCGACCTCGACTTCGCGGCGCACGCGACCGCATACGGCACGATGGGCGTGCTGGTTTGCTGGGATCAGTGGTTTCCCGAGGCGGCGCGGCTGGTCGCGATGGCTGGCGCGCAAATTCTTTTCTACCCGACCGCGATCGGCTGGTACCACGGCGAGACTCCCGAAGATCGGAAAAAGATGCGCGAGGCGTGGGAGACCATCCAGCGATCGCACGCGATCGCAAACGGCCTGTTCGTCGCGGTGGTCAATCGCGTCGGGGTCGAGGATGAGCTCGAGTTCTGGGGCTCGTCGTTCGTCGCGGACCCGCTCGGCCAGGTGATCGCGCGCGCGAGCCAAAGCGCCGAGGAGACCGTCGTCGTCCAGTGCGATCTCCGCGAGATCGAACGCACCCGGCGCAACTGGCCGTTCCTGCGCGACCGCCGAATCGACGCATACGGCGACCTGCTCCGCCGCTTGCGCTCATAGCCGTGGCGACGATCCCGCCTGAGCATCGCCGCCGGCTGGCCGCCTACCGGATGCCGGCCGAGTGGGAGCCGCATCTGGCGGCCTATCTGGTATGGCCGCACAATCGCGAAACGTGGCCGGGCAAGTTCGACGTGATTCCGCCGGTGTTCGCCACGATGGTGGCGGCGATCGCGCGATTCGAGCCGGTGCGATTGCTCGTCAAGGACGCGGCGCAGATCGAGGAAGCGCGCGCGGCGATCGCGGCCGAACTTCGCGGCGATCGCGCCGCCCTGAGCCGCATCGAAATTTTCCCCGTTCCAACCAACGATTCCTGGATCCGCGATCACGGACCCATCTTCGTCAATCGAAGCGATCCGCGCTCCGGCGCGCCGGCGCAGATCGCGCTCGATTTCCGCTTCAACTCGTGGGGCGAAAAGTACGGAAGCTACGATCTCGATGACGCCGTTCCGCGCCGCCTCGGCGAGCGCTACGGCTTCGACGTGATCGAGCCGGGGATTGTGCTCGAGGGCGGCTCGATCGAGGTCAATGGCGCCGGCGCGATGCTCACCACCGAGTCGTGCCTGCTCAATCCCAACCGCAATCCGCATCTGCCGCGCACCGAGATCGAGGATTACCTGAGGACCTACTTCGGCGTTGCGCAGGTGCTGTGGCTTGGCGCGGGAATCGCCGGCGACGACACCGATGGCCACGTCGATGATCTCGCGCGCTTCGTTGCGCCCGATGCGATCGTCACCGTCATCGAGGATGACCCCGCCGACGCGAACTACGCGCCGCTGCGCGACAACCTCGCGCGGCTGCGCGCGATGCGCGATCTCGCCGGCCGGCCGTTCAGGATCGAAACGCTGCCGATGCCGCGCGCGGTCGTGTACGAGGGCACGCGGCTGCCCGCCTCGTATGCGAATTTCTATATCGCAAACGGCGCGGTCGTGATGCCCTCCTTCGGTTGCGATGCGGACGCGGTCGCGTCATCGACGCTCGCCCGCCTGTTCCCGGGCCGCCGCGTCGTTCAGGTTCCGTCATCCGATCTGGTATGGGGCCTCGGCGCGATCCACTGCCTCACGCAGCAACATCCGGCACCTCGACTGTAATCCGTCGAAGTCTCCAAGGCCCGCCGGCCGTCGGGACCGGTAGCTACCGCTCGCCTTTTTGAGTCTTTTGATTCGATTATTAATTATTTCAAGGAGAACCTTGACAATCTCAATAATCTGATCAATAACGCGAATATGCGCACGATAATCCTCAAGTGCCCCTCCTGCGACGGCAACCTGACAGTCACGCGCCTTCACTGCCCATCCTGCTCGATCACGATCGACGGCGAATTCACGACCCCGGCGCTGCTCAAGCTCAGCCCCGCTCAGATCGATTTCGTCGAAGTCTTCGTGAAGAACCGCGGCGTGATTCGCGAGGTCGAGCGCGAACTCGGCGTGTCGTATCCGACGGTCCGCGCGCGCCTCGATGAGGTGATCGGGGCGCTCGGCTTCCAGGTGCGCAACGAGCCGTCGCCCGAGGCCGCGCCCGCCGACGATTCGGCCGTGCGGCGGCGCGCGGTGCTGGCCGACTTGCGGGCGGGGAAAATCACGGCTGATCAGGCGCTCGCGGCGCTTGCCGGCGGGCGCAAGGACTGAACGACGAATCCGGATGGATCGCATCCGGGGAGGAACAGGCAGATGGCAACGGTAAACCTCGATGACGTCGAATCGATTCGCGTGCTTCGCGTGGCGGGCAACCTCCGTTTGAGAGGAACCGCGGCCACATCGCCGGCGATTTCGTGCAGCCGGCCGCCCGAGTTGCGCCGCGATGGCGCGACGCTGGAGGTCACGCTCTCATCCAACGGCGAAATTGAGATTCCATCCGGCGTCGCGATCGACGTCGTCAGGTGTTCGGGCAATCTCGAGGCGGGCGACGTGCCGGCGCCGCTCCATGTCGGACGCATTCGCGGCAATCTGCGCGCCTGGAACGTTGGCGCGCTCGCGATCGGCGAGGGCGTCGATGGGAATCTCGAGGTTGCATCCGCCCGCGCGGTCGAGTGCGCGGACGTGCGCGGCAACGCGCATTTCTACGATGTCGAAGGCGCCGTGCGCCCGCGCACCGTCGACGGGAACCTCGATGTGCGCCGCGTCGGCTCGGTCGAGGCCGGCAACGTCGCGGGCCGGGCGCGCCTGTCGAAGGTCGGCAAGGCGGTGAAGATCGCGAGCGTGCGGGGCAAACTCAAGGCGGACGGCGTCGGCGGGGATCTCGTGGTCAATGAGGTGGGACGGCATGCAATCATTTCGGACGTTCAGGGCTCGCTCGATTTGCCGGATGTCGGCGGAGTCGCCGAGCTTGGCGGACCGATGCCGGCGGGCAAGACCTGGCGAGTCCAGAGCCGCGGAAGAATCTCGGTCGAGCTCGATGATGCCAGCGCGGCCGCGGTCCTGGCCGATGCGGGCTCGTGCCGCGTGCGGCTGTATGGAGTCGAGGGCGGCGGGCTCAAATGGTCCGGCTCGAACCAGGTCGAGGGCGCGCTCGGCGCAGAACGTCTCGATGTGGAGCGGACGCGGCTGGTGCTCAAGACCACCGATGCGGACATCATTATCGCGGCGGCCGGCGCGCGGCCTCGCGACTACTCCTGGCGCGAGCATCGCTTCGGCCGGAGATTCGCCGCCCCGTTCGAAGATCTGGCAAGCGAACTCGGCGATGAGATTCCCGATTTGGTAAGCGCGATCCTCGGTGCAACCGGCAAGTTCGTCTCGCAGACCGGTGCGATCTCCGGCGGCTTCGTTCGCGGCTTTGCAAGCGGCGTGGGCGAGTCGCTTGCGGATGTCTATCGGATGCTCGGGGAGTTGGGCGAGACGGTTCCTCGCGACGTCGCAGAGGAGCTCGCCGAGCAATGCCGCCGAATCAGCAGGCTCATCCGGCACGCCGCGCGCCAGCGGCGCACCTGCTCGCCCGAGGCGCGGCGCGAGGCTGAGGAGCGGATTCGCGAGGCGGCGCGGGAGATGCGCGAGACGATCCGCGAAGCCGCCCGCAAAATTCGCGAGGAAGCCGCCGGCAAGCGCGCCGGCGATTCGGACACGTCACCGGCGGAAACCGCCGCGCCGCCCGCCTACACTCAGCCGCTTACGCCCGAGGCGCGCGAACGCGATGTGCTCGCGATCCTGAAAGCGGTCAAGGCCGGTGAGATCGAGCCCGATGAGGCCGACGACATGATCGCCGCTCTGATCGAAGTGGAGCAGGCTGGCGATGAATCATAGCCTGCTCCCCCTCTCTTATCTCCACCGGAAAAGACCGGGGGAGAAGATGGAGGAAAGAAGCCGTCTTTTGCGCAGGATGTTGAGACCGCAGGCCGGCCGAACTGCGAGAATCTCGCTTTTCTCAGCATCCTGCTGACGCGCCGCCCGCGGCATCGATTAACCCGCAGCCCCCCCCAACTGCCGCATTAACGGATGCGCCCTGCCCCGGCTCGAACCGCCGTGTTCGTCCAGGCGGGATGACTCTTAGCTAGCGCCCGCTTCGCTTTTGGTGTTGTTCAGAGCCTGATGCTATTCTTGGCCTGATTTTCTGGGCGGAATCGCTGTGTCGACCGAAGGCACGAGCCGTATTGAACTCGATGCCGAGAG
>DASPOF010000066.1:0-28290 GCA_035626155.1 Binataceae bacterium (SeqCode) | reverse complement strand
GCGACACCGACGCCGGTCACCGGCAAGCTCAAGGTGTCGCCCGCGTCTCTCAACTTCGGCACCGTCGCGGTTGGCGCGAGCAAGACCAAGTCCGTCACGATCAAGAACTCTGGCAAGATCACGAAGAAGATCAAGCCGCTCCCGATTCTGATCGAGATGGAGTCCGGCGTAGAGAGCCCGTTCAGCTTGACGCAAGCCTGCAACGATGACGACCTGGCCCCGGGGGCAACGTGTCAGGTCTCAGTGACCTTCGCGCCGACCGCCGCCACACCGTACAGCGGCACGATGACGATAGAAGACAACCTCGAGCCGAGCTTCAGTCAGAACGTCGGTCTCAAGGGCAAGGGCAAGTAACCGAAGTAATGATCTAGCAGGTTGGTGATAGGTCACAGCCTGCTAGTCCAGTCCAATTAATCAGATCGCGCCGAAGAAGTAGGGAAGCCCGCGGCGCGGGACGCGGTCGCGGACGCGCACCGTTGTCGACGGTGCTTTGCGTCTCCGCGCCGAGCGACCTAGCCTTTGAGCAATCAGGAGGCGTTCGCCATGTTCAGAGGAAGCTGTCTGTGCGGCGCGGTGGCGTTCGAGGCGGACCGGCCGCAGGAGTTCCGCTACTGTCACTGCTCGCGATGCCGGAAATCGCGAGGCTCGGCGTTCGCGGCGAACATTTTCGTGCAACCGGCGGACTTTCGATGGATACGAGGGCAGGACCAGGTGAGCAAGTATCGGATGCCGAACACGCGGCGATTCGGAAACTGGTTCTGCCGAATCTGCGGCAGCCCGGTTCCTCGCGAGGTCGAGGCGCTAAACGCGGTGCTGGTCCCGGCCGGCTCGCTAGACGATGATCCCGGCGTGCGTCCCGCTTATCACATCTTCACCGGCTCGAAGGCGCCGTGGGAGGAAATCGCCGGCGCACTCCCGCAGCACTTGGAGTACCCACCGCAGAAATAAGCGAGAAGATTAGCCGCGCAGCATCGGCTCTTGCGCCGGATCAGCCGAGAGCAGAGAGCGCAATCCCCGACGCCACCATCAATGCGCCGGACACGCGGGAAATCGCGCCGCCCCAGGGCGTCGCCTTCTCGAGCAATACAAAGATCGTCAGCGCCCCCGCCCACACGAGGTTCATGGCGCCCGCTACGAACATCAGCGCCATCAGCAGCCAGCAACATCCGATGCAGAACGCGCCATGATGAAGGCCCATCGCGAGCGCGCCGCCTGCGCCCGATCGCCAGCTCGTCAGAAAGAAGCCCAGCGGTGAGCGGCACTGCGTCAGGCATGCCTGCTTGAGCGGGGTGAACTGAAAGATCCCCGTCGCGATCAGGAGCAGGCCGCCGGCGGCGGGCGTCATCCGCATCGCGTCACCGATGATCCGGGTGCGTTCCAGCGGATACTGCACCGCGGTGATGGCGGCGGCGAAGCCGGTCCATGCGATCAGATACCCGGCCACGAGGAGCCACGCGCTACCGCCCTGCCCGGCGGCGCGGCCGCGCGCCATTCGCGCATACATCTCGATCATCGGGATCGCGCTCGGCAGCATCATCGCCGCCATCATCACCGACCACATCGCAAGCACGAGCCAGGCATCGCGAAGCGACCACGCGGCGCCGCAAGCATCCATCGCCGCCGCCATATCGCCCATTGCGCCGCCGTTCATGCCCGACGGCGGCATCGGCATCCGCGCGAGCACCAGCCACGAGATAGCCGTCACGGCCGCGATTCCGCCCCATACGATTACCCGCTCGCGCGAAGGGAGCGGTGGCGGCGCGTCAGCACGAGGCGCAGAAGCCTCGTGCGAGCGGGATGGATTCGCGCCCGCATCCTGCTCGGCGCTCGCGGGGCGCGCCGCCGCCTGACGGGAGCCGGCGCGCGCGAAGATGCTCACGGCTCAGCCTTCGTAAGTGAAGGGAGAAAACTGCCCGGTTCTACCGCTGAGATCGAGCGAGTAGCCGTGGTCGCGAAACTTGAGCTGTTTCGAGCGCGAGACCACGCTCGGATGGCCGGGCGAGATTCCGAGCGGGTGATTGCTGATCGTGACATTCCCGCCGTCGGCGCCCTGCAATGCTTCGATCTCCGACTCGCCGACATCGCGAATCGTCATGTGGCGGGTTCGGCCGGTTGCGTGGTAGGCGATTTCAGCGGTCTTCACCCCGAGCATTTTCGTAATCAGCGGACGGATTCCGCCGGGCACCCCGCCCGCCTGTCCCGTGAAAATCTGCGTGAGCGCATCACTCTGCTGGGCCGAGGCGCGCGAATCGATATACAAGGCGGCGCTCCAGTTCCCATGGTGCATGGGTCCGGGCGTATGAAAGAGCGCGGCGACATTCAGCCCGTCCAGGGAGGCGTCGCCGAATTTGCCGGATTCGATGTGCCATCCGACAAGCACCGTGCAGTTTCCCTCGGTTGGGGGACTCATGAAGATGCAGGGGCATAGAGTCTGGCAATTGCAGGTCTCGAAATAATCTCCCTTTGCGTGCCACTTCTGAGCCATCACGATTTCCTCCTCGATTTCGATTCCCGATTTCCGCCTGCCCCCGAAGCCGGCCCTTCCATCAGAAGAGATGAACTTCCTCTCCAAGCCTCTAGCAGGATGTTGAGAAAAGCGAAATCCGCGCAGTTCGGCCGCGCTGCAGTCCCAACATCCTGCGTAAGAGATGGCTTTTTTCCTTCATCTTCTCCCCCGGTCTGTTCCGGGGGAGATAAGAGAGGGGGGAGCAGGCGGTGATTTATCACCCGCCTGCTCGCTCAAATTTCAATGAATGAGAACCCGATTTGAGCCGGCGCCGTCAGAATGAACGGGATCGCAAGAATCCCGCATCGGCGCGGATGCCCGACCCGCCCGACTCTCCCGCGTCCGTTCGTCGAGCGAGAGATGCAAGCGGGAGGGACCGCGATCGTTCAAGTACCGCGAAACGGCCGGCCGGCTAAACCAGCACGTGCTCCTCGTGGAGCTTCGCGATCTCGTCGGGCGCAAGGCCGAGCAGCTCGGTCAGCAGTTCGTCGGTCTGCTCCCCCGTCGTAGGCGCGCCGCGTGATTGCCTCGAAGGATCTTGAGAGAAGCGCGGTCCTCGCACTTAGCCGTGCGTTGACACTGAGAGACTGGTAGTGATACCGCACAGCCTACGCAAAGACCTTCCAAACTCGCAGCGACCACAGAGGCGCCATATGAAGAGTAGTAAATTGCGATTCGCAATCCTGTCAGCGTTACTCGTCCTTGTGTGCAGCAATAGGTTGTCATTTGCATCGGGTCCGGCCGCGCCGCGGGCGAAGCTCGCTTCCTATGATTGGTCCACTACTGCGTCGCCGAACCTGGGTCGAAATCCGCCGCCCAAGAAGCTGGTAGAAAACCTGATTCGCTCTCTTGAACTCGCCGAAACTGGGTTTTCAATAATGGGAGACAAGGATGGAACCTACGTTTGCTCCTTCACGTTCGCCGATCTTCGACATAACGGGATGTACTCTCTTGTGGCAGGTATCGGTGTGACAGATAGGCCCTCTTGCAGAGGGATCACGATTATAGACAAGACGAGCGCAGGCTTCGAATCATGCGGTCAGGGTGGAGAGATCGGGTCGGGCAGCGATGTAGCCGCCCAAATCCGGGACCTGAATCACGACGGTCACCTCGAAATCTTGCTCTCTTATGGCCTGGGTTCGCTGGAACAACGTTGTGCGGCAAATTGGACTGCGATCTATGCCTGGACGGGTAACGGCTACACAAATGTGAGCGACCAGTTCAAGGATTTCTACCGACAAAGGCTCGACCTGGTGAAGAGAATCATTCCAACTCTTGGGCCGATTCCTAATCAAGAGGGGTACGCACTGAGCGACAAGGAATGTTTGGAAGCGGAAGCCTCGGCGATCACGCGATTTCTCGGTATCTCCGCAGACGCTGGCCTCGACCAGGCTATTCGCCTGACGGAGAGTAAAGACCGATTAGAACGGGAATTTGGCACTATTCTACTTATCCAAATCGGCACACCCGAGACGCGGAAACTTCTTGAGAAGCTGGTCAACGACCCGGACTATGGCGTCGCGATGTATGCAAAGAACGGGCTTACGATTCCCCGCAAGATGAAATTCGCTCCTCCTTCGTTCCGCTGAAATAAAGCGCCTCAGCGAGCCGGTAGTGGTCAATCTCCTATGGAGAAGCCAAAATGAAGAGAGTAGTAGTCCTGGCAATCCTGATAGCTCTGGGTGCCTCGGCTGACTGCGTCGCGCAGAGCACGACAGTTTACAGCCTGGTAGTTCCGCCCAGCGCCGTTGTGGCAGGCTCGGGATGCGCCTGCGGCAATTCGTGTGGCGAGCCGGACAGTACGTGGATACCCGATGGCACATACGCGAATCAGAACGACTGCCTGGCTGCTATTCCTGGCGCAATTATAACGGTCATTGATGATACAGGAGCCACGTCCACAAACGACTGCTCGCAGACTGCTCAGTGTGTTGCAGCGGTCGCTGCACAATAACCGTCCTTGCTGAAGGCCTGATGTGGGGCGGCCGAACTGCGAGGATCTCGCTCCTCTCAACATCCTGCTAGACGAGCACGTGCTCCTCGTGGAGCTTCGCGATCTCATCGGGCCCAAGGCCGAGCAGCTCGGTCAGCACTTGGTCGGTCTGCTCTCCCGTCGTGGGCGCGCCCCAATATCGTGGCTCGATTGCGCTGAATCGCGGGGGAAGCACGGGGATGGTTCGCTCGCCCGCCACGCGATGGTTGAGCTTCACGAGCATCCCGGAATTTGCGAACACCTCATCGTGCAGCAGACCTTCGATGTTATACACGGGCCCCGCAGACAGGCCGCGCTCGCGCAGGCGCGCGACGAGTTCCTCGCGCCCGAACCTGCGGGTGCGCGCCGCAACCTCGCGTTCGAGCAGATCGACGTTGCGAAGCCGGTCCGCAACCCGCGCGAACTTCGGGTCCGCCGCGAGCGGCGCGGCTCCGAGCACCTCGCAAAGCGCCGCGAACTCATCGTCGGCCGCAATCGCGATTGCGACCCACTCGTCATCGCCGCTGACTGGAAACGCCCCGTGCGGCGCCATCGAGTCATCGCGATTCCCCTTGGGGCCCTCATCGCGCCCGGTCATGAAGTAGTCCATCATCGCCTCGGGAATCATCGAGGTGACCATCTCGGCCATCGAGACGTCGAGGTGTTGGCCCTGGCCGGTGCGGTTGCGGTGATGAAGCGCGGTCAGGATGAAATACACGATTCCGACGCTCACCGCGAAATCGGGCCACGCCGCGGCGATTCCGGACGGACCCCCGCCCGGGTAACCGGTCAGATGGCACAGGCCGGCGAACGCCTGCGTCGTCGGGCCCCATCCGACGGTTCGCGCATAAGGGCCGTCCTGCCCGAGCGGCGTGCAGGAGAGCATGATGATGTCGGGTTTGATCTTCCTCAAATCATCGTAACCGAGCCCGTATTTGCGCATGTTCCCGACGGTGAAGTTTTCCGACACCACGTCGCCGAGCTTCACGAGCCGGCGTGCGACTTCCCGCCCTTGGGGCTTGGTCAAATCGAGCGCGATGCTCCGGCGCGAGAAGTTGACCACGTTGAAGACGCCGCTTCGGTTGAACAGGACCTGGCCATCGGCGGAGGTTGATCTGCGGATCATATCGGGAGCGCGGGAGGTTTCGATTCGTACTACGTCGGCGCCCATCGCGCCCAGCCACGCAGTCGCGTGCGGCACCGCGAAAATCCATCCGAAGTCGATGATCCTGACTCCGCTGAGCGGCAACTTCTTGCTCGAATGACCCGGCTCCTGCGCACGCGCGCTGATGCCGGCGCGTTTGGATTGCTCGCCCAGCAGCTCACGATTATGTTCGCCGAGCCGCGGAGCGCCACGCCTCACTCGCGATGGCGTGCCGCTGAACTTGCAGGGCGCGCCGGGCATCGTGACCTTGCCTGCGACGGGATGATCGTGCTCGACGAAGAAGTGCCGCGCCGCGTATTGCGGGTTGGCCGCGACCTCCGCCGGCGAATAGACCGGGAAGCATGGGATGTGATGTCCCTGCGCCTTCTCGAACGCCTCCTGGCGGGTGAGCGCGGGCAGCCAGTCCCGTATCTTCGCCTCGATTTGCTCGACGTTATCGGTGCGCAGGGTGGGAGTGCTGAAAATCTCCTGGTTCATCCACGCAGGATTTCCCATCAGCAGCTTCCATGCGTTCCAGAATCGATCGCCGCCGGCAGCGAAAGTCACCCATCCGTCCTTGCACGGATAGACCCACGGCGATCCGCGCTTGATGCGCTTGGCGACGCGGTCGTATATCGGGTTGCCGGGAGATTCGTGCGAATAAATTCCCATCGCCGCCCGCATCATGTTGACCATCGACAGCCACTGGCTCACGTCCACGTGCTGGCCGGCGCCGGTCGCATCGCGATGGAACAGTGCGATCATCGCGGATGCGGCCGCGGTGTACGCGCACAGGTAGTCCGATTGCCGGCCGCCCATCTTGAGCGGCGGCTCGTTGGCGAGGTCGGTCACCTGGTTCCACGGCGTGCCCCAGCCGACTCCGCTCATGTGCGTCGCGACGAGATCTCCGCCGCGAAAGTTTCGATAGGCAGATTCCGCGCCAAAATACGTCACCGAGACCGCGACCAGTTTCGGGAAGCGCTCCACGAGCCTCCGCCAGCCGATGCCGAGGCGCACGTTGAGCGCGGGCAGGTTCGGGTTGAATACGATGTCGGCTGATTCGAGCAGCGGGAAAAGGAGTTCCCGGTCGCGCGGACTTTCGAGGTCGAGGGTCACGCTTTGCTTGTTGGTGTTGAGAAAAAGATGAAGTCCGCTCGTCTCGGGATCGGGCCGCCCGTCGCGAAACGGTCCGAGCTGGCGCTCCTTCGCTCCCGCGCCCGGCGGTTCCACTTTGATCACTTCCGCGCCGAAGTCGGCGAACAACTTCGCCGCCATCGCGCCTGCCATGAACGGAATGGTATCCAGGCACGGCAGCTCCACGACGTGGATGCCGTCGAGCGCCTTGGGCGATTCCCTGTATTCCCCGTTGTCTTTGCTCACTGGATAATCTTCCCTGTGCTGAAGGTTTCGAGAAGCTCGAGCAACTCCGTCATCGAACGCATGACGTAATCGGGCCGGAACTGCGGAGGGTTCTTGGGATAACTCTGCGAGCGGTGCCGGTGGCGACTGCGACTGCTGCGCCGACGCCCGCCCCGGCCGCTGCCATGATGTCGCGCGCGGCTTGTCGCCGGCGCGCATCATGCGCCCCGATGGGTCGCGGCGCGAAGGGGAGTCTGCGTCAGGGCTGGCGCGCTGTCAAGCAAACGCGCATCGAGGATTGCGATCGGACGATCGCGGAGAGCGGTCGCGCTAATGCGGCGGGCCTGCCGGCGCGCGCGGGTCCCGGGTAGTCTCTACAGCACGACGGCGCAGCGGAGCAGGTCCTGGTCGCGCGATGAGCCGCCCGCATAGACGGTGTGCGTGCCTGCCTCCATGCGCCAGGTCGCGGTTCGGGCGTCGTACCATTTCAGCGTATCGAACGGGACCTCGAAGCGAAGAGATTTGGTCTCGCCCGGCCCGAGTCCGACGCGTTTGAACCCGCGCAGCAACTTCTTTGGGCGCTCGACGATTTGCCCGGGAAATCCGACGTAGATCTGAGCAACCTCGTCCGCCGCGACCGCGCCGATATTGCGCACCGAGACGTGCACCTCGATGCCATCGCGGGTACGCCGCGCCCTGAGCGCGCGATACGCGAAGCGCGAGTAGGACAGCCCGTATCCGAACGCGAATGCCGGCTCGTGGCCGGACTGATCCGCCAGTGTGTAACCGTGATACGGCCCATACTCGATCGTGTCTGCTTCCTTGTCGAAGAACGGCAGGTCCGCGGGCGATGCGGGCACGGTGAACGGCAGTTTCCCGGAAGGAGAGACCTCGCCAAACAGCAGCCGGGCGAGCGCGCGACCGCCTTCCATCCCTGAGTAAAACGTCTGGAGCACCGCGCGAGCGCCGGCGATCCACTCGCCCATCATGACCGCGGAGCCCGCGACCACGACGACCACGGTCGATCGGTTGGCGGCCGCAACCGCGCGAATCAACTCGGCCTGGCCCGCCGGAAGCCCGAGATTATCCCGGTCGCCCACGGTGCGCCGGCCCGGGCCAAGAGCAGCCGAGAGCGTTTCGTCGAGCGCGGCGTCGCCGGGAATGAACTCGCCCTCATCGGCGGCGGTGTACCCGACCACCACGACGGCGGCATCCGCCGATGCGGCTGCGCTGGCGGCGGCGGCCCGATCGCTCTCGTCGCCCGCGAAAACGATGGCAGCATCGCCGAGGTACTCCTTGAGGCCTTGAAATGACGTGATCACATAAGGCGGACGCACGCGGCTCGATCCGTTGTCACCGGTGTTCTCGAGCAGCGCGAGCCGGCCGGCCAGCGCGAGGCGCCGGACTGAGGTCCGGCTCAGCGGCAGCACGCCATCGTTCTTGAGCAAGACCGCCGACTTCTCCGCGACTTCCGCCGCGAGCGCGCGATGAGCCGAAGATGCGACCAGCTCCTGCGGGTAGGCCTCGAACGGATCCTCGGCGGTCGCGAAACGATAGGTCATGGTCAGGATGCGGCGGCAGGCGGTGTCGATTACCTGCGGCTCGATCGCTCCCGACTGCACTGCCTGGATCAGTTCATAACCAAAATGGACAGGCTCGGGATTTTCGATATCGAGCCCGGCCGCGGCGCCGTACGCATGATACACACCGAGTAGCCAGTCGGAATGCACGAAGCCCTCGAATCCCCATTCGCCGCGCAGGATGTCCGTCAGCAGTTCCCGATTTTGCCCGCAGTATTCCCCGTTGACCTTGTTGTACGCGGACATCACCGAGGCGCACCCGGCGTCGATGATTCGCTTGAAGTGTGGCAGATAAACCTCGCGCAGGGTGCGCGGATCGACTTTTACATCGACCCGAAACCGCGCATTCTCGATCGAATTCAGCGCGAAGTGCTTGGCCGTCGCGATCACGTTGTGGGTCTGAATTCCGATCGCGAGCGACGCCCCCATCTCGCCGAGATGATAAGGATCCTCGCCGTAGGTTTCCTGCGCGCGGCCCCAGGCCGGATGGCGAAGCAGATTCACGCACACCGCGCCGGAGAACGTGCAGCCCTGCGCCCTCCCCTCGATGCCCATCACCTCGCCGACGCGGCGCTCCAGGGCGGGATCGAAGGTTGCCCCGCGCGCCATCGTGCAGGGGAAGCAGGTGGACGCGCCGCGCACGACGCCGCGCGGCCCGTCGGTGAAGTAGAGCGCCGGAACTCCCAGCCGCTCGCAACCTCCGCCGGCGCGGTATGGATCCGCGCCCCAGCGGTCCCTGCTCTCCTGCATCAGGGCGAAGAAGCCGTGGCCGGACATCATCGCCACTTTCTCCTCGAGCGTGGCCAGCTCCAGAACCCGGGCGACCAGCTCGTCTATCTCGGCCTCGGTCATCCCCTTTCGCGGCGCGAATTCCATCGCAGATCCTCCTGACTCAGACACTGATCGACGGGATCAGCCCCGGCGTCAAGCGCGCTTGTTCCGAGTCCGAGCGATCGAATTTGAGAGGGCGACGGTAGAATGGACCGCGGCGCGCAACCCTCGCGGTCGCGGTCGCGAGGGCCAGGATTATTCGCGAATCGGGCCCTTCGGACCCCGATAGAGCAGCGACCAGAGCGAGAGCACGCCGGCGGTATTGGCGCTCCAAAATACGACCCAGAAGACCCACTCCGTCGAACTGGCAGCCAGACCTGACACGATCAGGAGCAGGATGGCGATGCCGGCGATCACAACTGCGACGCCCGGCCATTTGAGGTAATCGATGCGGTTGGCCCAAAATCCGAGCGCGACGAGCGCAACACCGCACAGCGCCACGATCCCGCGATGCGCTTCGAGCATCCCGACATCAAGCACGGCGAAACAAATGAGCGAGATGGCGATCAGCGTGCTTAGCAAATCCTGGATCATGAGATTTCCTCTCCCATCGATGAAGCCGAGTCAGATAGCGCCAGGTGAACGGCGGGATCACCAGGTAACCAACCGTGCTGGCCGCGATGAGCACTTTCCATCCGGCGTGCAGCGGCGTCAGCGCGACCACTATCGCGGCGATCACCGCTGACGCTGTGTAACTCAAATAGCTACCGATCTTCAGACCTCGTCCGTTCCTCAGGCGCCAGAGGCAATACAGGAGACCATACACACCCGCAGTGGCGACGAATGCGCCGAGCAGCAGCGCGGTTTCAACCATCGCGCGCGGCGTCATGATCCGGCTGTCGCTATCGGCTGCGGGATAGCGCCTCTTTGCGACTTGCCGATTGCCAGCAGATCGTAAACGAGCATCGCGTATCCGCTCGCGAAAACCAGTCCGAAGACGAATCGCGCCCACATGCTCTCGATGAACCACGGCCGCCCCTGCATCGACAGGTACGCGTTCCAGGTCGAGCCGCCGACCGCGCGCTCGAAGAAGGCCTGATCGATTCCGGCCACGAGCAGCGCGCCCGCCATTCCGAGTATTCCGAGGTTGAGCAGCGCGAATGACCACTTCCATGCGCGGCCATCGATCCCGTCGCATCCGCGGCTCTTTTCCAGCGCGAGGTACAACACTGCGATTACTCCGCACCCGTACGCGCCCCAGAATGCGAAATGCCCATGCGATGCGGTCCACTGCGTGCCGTGCGAGTACATATTGATCTGAGGCAGCGTCATCATGAAGCCGAACACGCCCGCGCCCAGGAAATTGCCGAACGCCTCGGCCAGCGTCCAATAGAAGGCCGGACGATTGGCCGCCTGCAGGTGGCGGCTTCCCGCGTCGTACACCGCATGAACCACCATCCCCAGCAGCGGCAGCGGCTCAAACGCCGAAAACACTCCGCCGATCGCGAACCAGTAACGCGGCGTGCCGATCCAGAAGTAATGATGGCCGAGACCCAGGATCCCGGTGCCCAACACCAGCGCCACCTGCACGTAAAGCCAGCTCTCGACGACGCGGCGCGATGCGCCGACCATGTGGATCAGCGTCCACGCCATGATGCAGCCGATAAGGACTTCCCAGGTCGCTTCGACCCATAGATGGACCAGCCACCACCACCAGAAGAGGTCCTGCGACATGTTGGTCAATTGTGGAAAGGCGTCGAGATAGAGGACGAGTAGCGGAATGAGGTCGGCAATCAGGACCGTCAGAATTCCGGTGGTCTTTCCGGCCTTAACCGCGGTTCCAATGACGTTGTAGGCAAACACGCCGGCAACCACCACAATGCCTATTGCGGCCCAGCGGGGCGCCTCGACGTACTTGCGTCCCTGGTTGATGAACCACATCGACCATTGGCTGGCTCCGCCATACTGGACAAAAATGAGTACCAACACGACAATCGCAACCGCCGCGCAAAATACCCAGAACAGCAGCTCCGCCAGTCCGATGCCATCGACCTCGCGCTCCAGCTCCTGCGGGACAAACCAATACACCGATCCGATGAATCCCATCAGCAGCCAGATCACGAGCCCATCGATGTGGATAATCTTCGCGCTATTGAAGTTGAAGATATTCACCAGAAAGCCGGGCTGGATATAGTAAATCGATGAGAGTACGCCGAAGGCGATCATCGCGCCGAACATGATGACCGACGCCCCGAGGTATTTCAGCCCGAGCCGCTGAGATCGATACATTTGGTCCCTCCTATTGGACGCCGGGGGCGCCGAACCGGTCCGGGAATCCGTTGGTGTCCACCGCCGACATCCATTTCAGATACGCAACCGCCGCCTCGGCCTCATCGCGCTGAACATTCAGGTTCGGCATCGGCCTGGCTCCGAGCCGGAACGGATCCATCAGGAACTTGGCCATCCGATCGGCGCGTTTCGGACCGGCATACCGCGCCCATACAGGATCAAGCCAGGCGCGAGTCAGATCGGGAGCGTAGTACGCGCCGTTGCCAAAGAACGTGTGGCAGTCGATACACGCTCGGCTCTGTATGACCAGCTTGCCCTTCGCTATCAGCCGGGCCGCCTCGCCGGCAGTGTATCGATGGCCGAATAGCAACTCCTCTCCGCCAATCGCGGGCACGTACTCGCCGCGGTCGGGTGAGTATTCGTAACTGATGGAACTATTGATGACATCGTAGGACGGTACCCGCGCGCCGCCGGGCGTTATTTGCCTCAGGGTATCGATTGTCAGCGCCGCCAGCACCACCGACATGAACAACGTTGTGGCAATCGCTCCCGCTCGCCAAAATAGTGGATCCTCGGTGTACCTCATATTGCGCTCGCGCCTTTCGGATACTTGCTATTGCCGTCCGAGAGCGAAGGGGGCCTGCTCGAGGTCCGCGCTCACTCAGAGAGCCTGCATCCGCATGCAGAGTGTGTCCTTGTCCGCTTGCGAAAATAGACGGTCCGCCATTGGGTACAGCACGCCCTCCTCCTTCGCGTCATGGCTCTGCATCAGGGCGGAGGGGTGCACCGGTAGACCCTCGATGGTCTGGACGACCGTCGCGCAGTCACCTGCGCGGAGAAGCGTTTCCATCGTGCCCAGGATTGCCTGGATCTCCTGATGCTCTGCGCGCATCACAGCCGTCGGTCCGGAACCCGCGGGAATGTGCGATCGGCCCTCGAAGAGCGGGAACAGGCAATCCTCTTCCATCCGGATGTGACGGCGCAGCCCGAAGATGAATTGCGAAAGGCGGTCGGTGGCCGAAAATCGTTGGCCCTCACGCCTGGTAAACAAGGCATCGTAGTCGACCTCGCAGGCGGCCGCCGCCCGCAGGAACTCATCCCAGTACTCGTTCAACCGATGATGGTCCGCGCCCAGGAAGCCGGTGATCGAACGCGGCTCGGCGGTGCGTTTGGCGATTAGCGCCCGCAGCCCGTCGGCGGTGTTGTTTACCGGAAACCAATCGAAGGACTGTCCGTAGCGTTCGTGAAGCCCGGCGAGCAGGCGCGGCGCTCCTGCGCCGGCTCTCAGGAGAAGTTCCAGCGTTTGCCCCGCGGGAAGCCGCTCAACGGCGGAGAAAACCCTCTCGCGCTGGTCGGGCGCGGAAAGGTCCGTGACTTCGATCTCGATTTCCGAATTCATCGCGATTCTCCTCCGATTCACGGTTTATGCGAGCGCGGTTGGCGGATGGCGGCGCCAGTCCGGGCTTCGCCGCGATAATGGTACTGGCCGTACATCTTTTGAACCTGGCCAAGGGGCGGGCGCTCTCCTTGGAACCTGCGCCGGTGCTGGTGATGCGGTTTTTCTCGATGCTTCGGCTGCGGAGAGTTCGCTTGCCTCTCGATTTGCGGCATTATAAATACATCTTTAGAGGAAAGAACGCAAGCCGCGCGCGAGGTCTCGCGGGCGCGGGCGGATGGTTGAATCGATGCGGGCGCTTGCGGGGATCGTTCACACTGCCGCGCCCGCCGGGCCCGCGACGCCGGCTGCGCGGCGAGACGAGATGGAAGACGGCGGCCATGATAAAGTTAAAGCGCGTTTATGAACCGCCGTCCGCCGGCGACGGAGTGCGGGTGCTGGTCGATCGCGTGTGGCCGCGCGGGATGACGAAAGAGGCAGTGCGAGTGCGCCAATGGATGAAAGAGCTCGGACCGAGCGATCGGCTTCGCGAGTTCTTCGGTCACGATCCCGCGCGATGGGAGGAGTTTCGCAAGCGCTACCGTGCGGAGCTTAGGTCGGCGGAGATGCGGCGCATGCTGAAGGAGTTGGCCGAGATCGCGGAGAAAGGCACTCTTACCCTCGTGTTCGGAGCCAAAGATGAAACCCACAACCAGGCGGTGGTGCTGCGGGAGGTGCTTGAACGAATGACACGCATCGGAAGCCAGGAGACGAATGAGCCGCGGAGGTCCGAATGGAACTGACGTACTATACGGATTACGCGCTGAGAGTTCTGGTTTACGCGGGCCTGCACGAAAACAAGTTGTGCCTGATATCCGAAATCGCGGACCATTACGGGATTTCCGAGAACCATCTGATGAAGGTGGTGCACGGGCTCGCGCAGGGCGGATTCGTACGGACCTATCGAGGCAGGGGCGGGGGACTCACGCTCGCGAAGGATCCGAAGGAAATCGTCATCGGCGCGGTGGTCGGGTATATGGAAGGACCATTCAAGCCGGTCGAGTGCTTTCGGCCCGGCCATTGGTGCGCGATCGCCGGCGCATGCATATTGCCCGGCATGCTCGATGAAGCCTTCCGGGCGTTCATCGAGGTGCTCAACCGTTACACTCTCGCGGACATTCTCGAGCGCCGCAGGCATCTGGCGCGCCGCCTGCTGGCTCCCGCGAGCCCTCGCAAGCGCGGCGCGCGAAAGATCAGCCGGCCGCTGGCCACGACGTAAGCGATAGAAGAGTCATCGGCCGGCATAAGCATTCGCGTGATGGAGCCATCACATCCCGGCGCGGCGGAAAGGGTCGATCCTTCCGAGCATGATCGATCCCCCTATGCGCAGGTAATTCCGCCATCACTGGTACGGCTGCCAATCTACTTTTTTGCGATTGGCGTATTGTCTCTGGCCGGTGCAGGTATCGCCGCGCCGGCGGTGATGCCGGCCGCGGTTCGATTCTTCTTTCAGCCGACGGTGCTGGCGCTCGTGCACACGCTGACGCTGGGTGTGATCACGGCCGTGATGATGGGCGTGATGTATCGTTATGTGCCCGCATTGGTCCATCGCCCGATTCGATTTCCACGGCTCGCTTATCCGCAACTGGCGCTCTTCGCGGTTGGCGCGATCGGAATGATTGCCCACTTTGCGATCGGCGAGTGGGGCGGCCTTTGGTGGTCGGCGGCGGTCGTCCTGCTGTCCATTGTGGGTTTCGCGCTCTGCCTGTTGCCGATCCTGTGGCCGGAATTGGGCAAGGGAGTAGCCGAAACCGGGATGTTCCTCTCAATCTGCTACCTGCTATGCGCGGCCACGCTTGGTCTCCTGATGGGGCTCGGGGAGACTTACGGCTTCGTATGGACCGGCCTGCTGCGAATGCTTGATGCGCACGTGGCGTTTGCCGCGATCGGCTGGGTAACGCTGACGATCTGCGCCGCGTCATATCGATTCATCCCGGCCTTCGTGCTCCCGACCGCAAAACTGCCGCGCGCTGCGCTGTGGCAAATCTGGGCGCTGGCGCTCTCGGTTGCCGGGCTGGGAACGACTTTGCTTTTCGGCGGCGCCGGCGCGGCTCTGTGGGGCGCGGCGGCCGGCCTCTCGCTGATCGCTTACCTGCTCGTGCTGCTGCACCTGATTCGGTCGCGGCGGTTGAAAATCGATTGGGGATTGCGGCACGCCCAGGCGGGAGCGGCATGGCTTGTGGTTACGATAGCGCTTGGCGTGGCGGCAGCGTGGAACGGCGGTTGGCCGGGTGATGGCGCGGCATTGACCGGCGCGCTCGGCGCGGCCGCACTGCTCGGCTGGATTATCAACTTCATCATCGGGATGTCATCGCAGCTTTTCCCGGGATTCGTAAGCCGCGTGCGGTTCGCGCGGGATTGGCCCGCGGTCACGATCGCGGAGCTGTCCGTTCCGCGGGTGCATCGATTCGTTTTCGCCCTCTACAATATTGGCGTCGGACTCATCGTGGCCGCGTTCCTGCTCGCATCGCCACGGCTGGCGCTCTGCGGATCTTTTCCGCTCGCTGCCGGTACGTCGCTTTACGCCTGCGCAACGATCTGGGGATTGAGCTTCGCCTACCGGAAGTCGCTGCCCGCCAGCGCGCGCAACCCCTTGCGCGTGCTGGGCTGAGCCGCCTCGGCACGCTCGATCGAGAGGCGCTCGCGGCGATGGCCTGAATGACCATCTCTTGACAGGCGGCGAAAGCTGTATTGTAAATACATCTTAAGCCCGGCGCTTGACTGGCGCGAGTGAACGGAACGAAGCGGCAGGAGAAGCGAGGAAACGATAATGAGCACACTGACCGAAGCGATCCACGCACATCATGCAAAGCTGCAGGACGCGTTGCGAGCACACGTCGAGGCGCTCGTTAAAGGTAGCGCCGACGCCAGCGGCTTGCTGGCATTTCTCAAGCGTGAGCTGCTGCCTCACGCCCGCAGCGAGGAACGGCACCTCTATCCGGCGGTCGATACGCTGGTCAAAGAGCACGGACGAGCGACCGCCACGATGTCGGTCGATCACGAATTCATCGCCGAATACGCCAGGCGCATCGAGCGCATCAACGATGCGCGCGCTCCTGGAAAAAAGGAGAATGAAGCGGCCTCCGGCGCTCTGCTGCGGCAGCTCGCCGTGGAACTCGAAGCGATCGTGAAGCTGCATCTGGCGAAAGAGGAGCGCGTCTATTTGCCGCTCTTCGACAGGCACATGGCGCCCGCCGATCAACAGGCCCTGTTGGGCCGCGTGCACGAGACCTTCACGGAGGAGGCAAGCAGGGCCGCGGAAAAGATCGTCGACGTGCGCGATATGCCGCCGCGCGAGCGCCATCCGCTCATCTTCGCGACTCTCGAGAGGCTCGGCCCGGGCAAGGCGTTCATTCTCGTAAACGACCACGACCCCAAACCGCTCTACTACCAGCTCGAGGCCGAATGGAGAGGACGGTTCTCGTGGGACTACCTCGAGCAGGGACCGGAGACCTGGCGCGTCCGTATCGGAAAAGTCGCCTGAAAAACGGGATCCGGCGGACGCGATCGTTCCCCTCGAGAGAGGCGAATCGGCTAGCTTTGGAACGCCGGAGCCGCGAGAATCTTCCGGGTGGATCGAGCCACACTGGAACGCAACCAGAGTGATCCGAATATGAAGGAGTCCAGCAGGAGACAAGCCCTGCGTCCATCTCAAGGTGGGATGCTATCGCTTAAGCTTGCGGATGAGGTCGCGCGGCTGAAGGCGAAAGGAGAGTGGGCGTCGGAAAATCGGTTGGCCGCGAGCCTCGTTAAGAACGATGCGCTCAATATTGTATTGATGGTCCTCAAAAAAGACGCGCGGCTGGCCGAACATCATACCAAGGGACCGATCGCCGTACAGGTTTTCTCCGGTTGCGTCCGCTTGCGAGCCCGCGGCCAGCAGGTCGAGCTTTCGAGCGGGGACATCGCGGCACTTGACCGCGAGGTTGTTCATGACCTGGAGGCCCTCGAGGAAAGCGTCGTTCTGTTGACCACAGCAATCGCATGAGCCGGCCGAGCGATTGAGCGGCCGGTGAAACCGGAAGCGCCAGTGACCGCCAGCGCGAGCGATACACATCCGGCCGTGCGTACCAGACTGAGGTATGCGCGCCTGCCGGTGCTTGCGATGTCGATGGTCGCGCTCCTGATGGCGTTGTGGGCCGGGCTTCTGCGGCTCGGATTTGATCTTCCGGTAATCAAGGCCCGATTCTATCTGCCGCACGGGCCGCTGATGGTATGCGGCTTCCTCGGCACCCTGATCAGCCTCGAACGCGCGGTGGCGCTCGGTGAATGGTGGGAGTACGCGGCGCCGGCGCTGAGCGGAACGGGTGCGATTGCGCTGATGCTCGGCGCTTCGGACCCGATCGGAGCAGGTCTCATCACGTTGGGAAGCGCCGGCCTTATCGGGATCTTTGCCCTGATCGTTCACCGCCAGACCGCGCTGTTCACGATCACGATGACGCTCGGCGCGGTTGCGTGGTTCGTCGGCAACTGCCTATGGCTCGCCGGCGTACCGATGATGGATATGTTCTTCTGGTGGACCGGTTTTCTGGTGCTGACGATCGCGGGCGAGCGGCTGGAGCTGAGCCGCCTCACCGGCCCCGGAGAGCGGAATCGAGCGCTCTTCGTGTTTGGCGCAGGCGCGATGTTGGCGGGCCTCACGATCGGTTTGCGATTTCCATCGCCGGGAATGCGCATCGCCGGGCTGGGGATGCTCGCAATAGCGTTCTGGCTATTGCGATACGATCTTGCCCGGCGAACCGTGAGGCAGCGCGGCCTGACGCGCTTTATGGCGATCAACCTGCTCGCCGGTTATTTCTGGCTCGGCGCAGGCGGCATTGCCTGGATGTGGTTCGGCGGGGATCTGACGACGTTCCATTACGATGTGATGCTGCACACGATCTTTCTCGGGTTCGTGTTCTCGATGATTTTCGCGCACGCGCCGGTGATCTTCCCGGCCATCGTGCAGCGGCCGCTCCCTTACAACGGCAGGTTCTACGCGCATTCCGCGCTCCTGCACGCGTCACTCATGCTGCGTATCGGCGGCGACCTGGCGCCTTCCTATTCCGCTTTCGAGTTGGGCGGGCTTCTCAACGTCGCGGCCCTGCTGCTCTTCGTCGGAAACACCGGCCAGGCGGTCCTGTCCGGGATATTACGTAGCCGCCAACCCGCATCGGCCCTCCCGGCAGCCCGGCGGGGCGCACCATAGCCAAAACCGGTACGGGTATCAAAAAATAGCATTGGACAGAAAACGCCCTTCTGCGCGATAAAGGAACGCCTGAAGCCCGACGGCCGGGGCGAACCCGCGCGGGACGAAACGGACGGGGAACGCAGGCGCTACCGCGATCGCGCCGGCGCACCCGACACCCATGTAAGGAGAGGAACCGTGGAACTGAAAGAAGTCATTGGTTGGCGGCGTTCGATTCGTTTTTACTGGCCGTTCCGGCCGGTCGAGCGAGCGAAGATTCAGAAGATGCTCGAGGCGGCTCGGCGCGCCTCGTGCGTCGGCAACGTCAATAACACGCGCGCGATCATCATCTGGAGAGACAAGGCGTCGCCCGAGCTGCTCAAGGCGCTCACGCCCGCGCTTGGCTATCAGCAGATGCAGACCGCGCCGTGCTTCATCGTGTGGTACTCGGACGCCGCCGCGTACGAGGGAACCAAGTGGATCAACGACGTCAAGCGTCTGGCCGACATGAGACGGCTGGGCTCCGACGCGGAGGAGACCAAGCGGCAGATCGACAAGTCTCTCAAACCCGTTTTCACCGCGATGTGGAAGCAGGCCGCGGTGTCGCCGCTCGCCTTCATGGACCTCGGACAGGCCGTCGCGCAGGCCACCCTGGTCGCATACGACGAGGGGCTGGGGACCTGCCTGATGAGCGGCCCGATGATGCTCGATAAGGTCAACAAGCTCCTGAAGCTGCCCGACACGGCCACGATCGTTTGCATCATGTCGGTGGGATATCCGGCCGAGTCCACGATTGCGGGCGGCCAGACCGTCAAGGCGCCGTTCGAGAGCCTGTTCTATGAGATGGAGTACGGCCAGCCGATGAAGCAGGATCCGCAGACGGTCGAAGAGATGAAGCAGGCCAATATGATCCAGCAGCCGGCTCCGGTTGCGTGGCGCGATGCGGAACTGAAGGCGGTCGTGCGCGCGCTCGGGATCGAGGAAGACCGGCAGCTTACCGGCTTTCAGACGGGAGGGAACTCATAGCCTGTTCAGGAGAACGCTATGCCGAACATCGAGTACGAAGCGGATCTGACTGATATCGAGCGAGCCGCTCAGGCGACGGCTCACAAGTTCGCCAGAGAGGTCCTGCGGCCGGCGGGCATCAAGCTCGATGCGATGGCCGACCCGAAGGACGTCATCGCCAAGGACTCCATCCTCTGGGAAGTGTTCGAGAAATATCGCACGCTGGGCCTCGGAGACTTGCGCGCTCCCGACCCGCGCCTGACGCCCGCGCAGCAGGCCCGGCTGCGATGCATCATCGGAGAGGAGCTCGGTTGGGGCGATTCGGGGCTGTCGATCAGCTTCGGCGTCGCATCCTTCCCGCGGATGATGGCCCAGATGTCAGGCAGGCCCGAGCTGATCGATCGCTTCGGCGCCGACGATTGCATCGGCTGCTGGCTGGGCACCGAGCCCGACCACGGCAGCGACTTCATGTACTATCTGAAGGATCGGCCCGTCCAGGCGGCGGGCCGTCCCAACTGCATCGCGCGCAAGGAGGGCGACTCCTTCGTCATCAACGGACAGAAGTCGGCCTGGGTCTCGTGCGGAACCATCGCGAAGGCGGGCGCGCTGTTCTGCGCCGCCGATATGGGAGATGGCAAGCGCGCCAACGCCGCGTTCCTGGTTCCGCTCGATGTGCCCGGCGTGTCGAAGGGAAAGCCGCTCAACAAGATCGGGCAGCGTGCGCTCAATCAGGGAGAGGTCTTCTTCGATCACGTGCGCATCCCGGCCGACTACATGGTGATCCCGCCGGATGGATACGACTTCGCAACCGAGATGATCCTGTGCAACGCGAACGGCGGAATGGGAACCACCTTCGTCGGCGTCGCGCAGGCCGCGCTGGACCTTGCAATCGACTACGCCAAGCATCGCGTGCAGGGCGGCGTGCCGATCTTCCAGCACCAGAGCGTGAGGTTGCGCCTGTTCGAGATGTTCCGCAAAGTCCAGGCCGCCCGGGCGCTCAACCGGCAGGTGACGCTCTACAACTCGACGAACACGCCGCCGAAACTTGAGCTCGCGGTCGCATCCAAGGTCACGTCGACCAACACCGCCTTCGAGGTGGCGAGCAGCGCGCTCCAGATCTTCGGGGGCAACGGGCTGAGCCGCGAGTACCCGATCGAGAAGCTGATGCGCGACGCGCGCGCCTCGATGATCGAGGACGGCTGCAACGACATCCTGAGCCTGGTCGCCGCCGAGAGCCTGTAATCGGTCCGTCGCGATCGGCGGCGTTCAGGGTTGAACAGTTTCGCGGGGTTTCCAGCTAAAGGCGCAAGGCGCGGCGCGCCTGGTCGCACCCCAACTTGGAATCACAATCTGTGATTTCAAGCCGCCGAGTTCGTCGTCGCTGAGCTGGAAGATGACGTCCGGGGGAAGGCGTTCAGATTCCGCCTAATCGGCCTCGAACGCTCGATCCTTGACGAAGATCGCCGACTGGTCGCCGAAGTAGACCAGCCTGTCCTCCTGCCAGAAACGAAATTCGTAGCGCAGCACGACCCGCTTCGGGCCTTCGCGGGCCCTGGTCTCTTTGGAATGGAGTCTAAGCGGCGGTCCGATAGTCACCAGGCTTCGAAAATCGGCGCGATGGATTCGGTTGCCGAACCCGACCCATCCCTCATCCCAACGACAACCGTGCAGGAAGTAGGCGTGAAGGCCGCCGAGGTTTCCGCTCACCAACACAAGGTCGGGCCCCGATACGTGCCGAGGATGGATGTCGGGATCGCCCAACTGGTATCGCGCGACGGGCAGCAGGCGCGTCGTGTCCATCCGCGCTTCGATCTCTCGATGGACGGGGTCGACGCGCAGCACCTCGTCAACGAGGAATGCCTCGCTCGAATATATGTACGTGGAGACGAAGCGCTCCAGTTCGAGCTTCGAAGGTGCGCTCACGGCGGCAGATCATTCCAAGCGCGATGAGAAATGACAAGCGGCCGGCGCCGGCAGCCCTCGCCGGATGCTTCACGCGGCCTGCTCGCTTCGACCACGGCCCCCGCGCGCCAGCCGAAGCTCGACCTTGATACCCGCACGCGCCAGCATGTTGATCAGCGTCTCGAGGCTGAAAAGATCGATCTTCCCCCGAACCAGATCGCTGATGCGCGGTTGAGTCACGCCGAAAAGCTTTGCCGCGGAACTCTGTGTGAGTTTGCGTCGCTCGATGAGGCGTTTGATCTCAATCATCAGCTCGGCGCGCAACGTCAGGCAGCGGGCCTCTTTGGGGCCGAACCCGAGGTCTCGAAATACGTTTCCCGTGGACCGCTCAATGCTCATTTGGCATCCGCAATCAATATACAAGTTTCTGTATATGAAATCGAGCCGCTGCCGGAACGCATGCGGCTGCGAAGAGATATACCGGGAAAATCACCGCGGGGGCCTCGCGGATTGCTCGATCGCGAAATCGTCTATCGGGCGCGCTGGAGATCCAGCGCCGTCACCTGCCGGACCCATCGGGCATGGCGCTTCTCAGCGGGGACTATGATCTTGAACGGACCGTCCGCGGATGTGAGCGGGTGGCCGTCGCGCCGATCGGCGAGCAGAATCGTCTGGCTGGTGAACGCGGAATCGAACTCCGTGATGGCAAACACGGCGCGGTAGCCGTCGGCGGCTTCAGCTACGACATAAAGCGCTATCGCCGGGCCGCGCAACTTCTCCTTAAGCGGCGCGCCCGCGCGCTCCAGCAGATCGGCGACCGGAACGCCCTCGTAAACGGCCTTCCCGCCCTTCTCGCCCGTGACGGCGACGCTCTGCCGCTTCATCGCGAGCAGATCTTCATCGTGCAAAACGAGCGGATGGCCGGCCGCGCCGGTGATGCGCAATTCGGCGCGGCCTGCGCTCTTAGAACTTTGCTGCGAGAGCGCCGGCGCAGCCGCGACCGACAACGCGATCAAGACGGCCGCCGCGATGAACCGCCAGGGCCTGCTAATCCGTGCGAGACGGCGAGCGCCGATCAAAGTCTAATCCTTTTGAATCATCACCTCGGTCGCCTTGATGACCGCGGCTACCCGGTCGCCCTTCTTGAGCTTGAGCTCCTCCGCACTATGGCGGGTGATGACCGACTCGATCACATCGTTACCAACCTTGACTGTGACCAGAGCGGTTACTATTCCGAGGACCACATCTGTAACTTCACCCTTCAGACGGTTCCGTGCGCTTAGCGGCATGATCGTTCTCCTTCGGTTGTGCGGGCCAGGGGCTCATCATGGCGCGCTTCGCCGATAGCGTACACTAATCCGGAATCTCAGTCTCGATGCTCCTGCTTCGATCCGCTTCCTGAATTAACCGGTCTTTCCATCGCGAGGGCTATAACCCGGATTGAAACGGGCAGGTACGGCACTTGCTCCTCTTTTGGAATGCTAAGGGCAAGCGAGGGGAACGTGTCTGCACAAATCTCCCGCGACACGCTCGGCGGTGCCGCTGCGGCAGGCAGGCCGCTGCCGCTTTCGGGGGCATATCGGCCTCGCGAGGGCATTTTCGATGAGGTGTTTGCCCCCGACGGCACCCTGCGCCCCGGTTATCACCGCATTCCGGAAGCGGTTCTTCGCGATGCGGAAGGTCTCGCGGCGCTTCAAAACACCGCGCAGCGGATGCTCCTGCAGTTGGGCGTGACGTTCAACGTTTACCAGGACCAGGTGGGGGTTGAGAGAATCTTCCCCTTCGACGTGGTCCCGCGCGTGATCGATGCGCTCACCTGGAAAAATCTGGAGGCGGGACTCATCCAGCGCGTGACCGCGCTCAACGCCTTCATCGCCGACGTGTACGGCGACGGGAACATCCTCAAGGACTGCATCGTGCCGCGCGACCTGGTGATGGAGTGCCCGCAATACCGGCGCGGCGCCGTCGGACTGAAACCGCACAGGGGCCTGTTCATCACGGTTGCCGGGATCGATCTGGTGCGCGGCGCGGACGGCGAGTTTTACGTCCTCGAGGATAACGTGCGCACGCCGTCTGGCGTCTCCTACGTGATCGAAAATCGCCGGATGATGACGCGGCTCGCGCCCGAGGCGGTCCGCGCGTGCGGCGTCCGGAGCGTCGAGCGCTATCCTGCCGACCTGCTCGCGAGCCTGATCGAGCTGTCACCCGCGGATGTCGCGCGGCCGACGGTGGCTCTGCTCACCCCCGGTCCGTACAACTCGGCATTCTTCGAGCACGTGTTTCTTTCCCAGCAGATGGGGATCGAGCTGGTCGAGGGGCGCGATCTGGTATGCGTCGATCACAAGCTCTGGATGAAGACCGTACACGGGCTCAAGCAGGTGCACGTGCTGTATCGGCGGATCGACGACGACTTCCTCGACCCCGTCGTTTTTCGGACGGATTCGCTGCTCGGTGTCGCGGGCCTGATTGCCGCGATGCGCGCGGGCTCAGTCGCGGTCGGCAACGGAATCGGCACCGGCGTCGCGGACGACAAGGCGGTGTTCGCGTACACGCCGCACATGATCCGTTACTACCTCGGCGAGAAGCCGATTCTGCCGATCGTCGAGACCTACCTGATGCGCGATTACGACCAGCGCGCGATGGTCCTGCGCGACCTCGATCGCTACGTCATCAAGCCCACCGGCGCATCGGGCGGGTACGGCGTCGTGATCGGTCCCAAGGCGACCGACCGGGAACTCGCCGAGGCGCGCGCGCGAATCGAGGCGGACCCGGCCGGGTTCATCGCGCAACCGGTGGTGACCCTATCCACCCATCCCACGCTGATTGCCGACGCCGGCAGCGGCGCGCCGAGACTCGCGCCTCGCCACGTGGACCTGCGGCCGTTCGTGCTGATGGGCACCAACCCGCGCGTACTGGCGGGCGGCCTCACCCGGGTCGCGCTGCGCGAAGGATCGCTCATCGTCAATTCATCGCAGGGGGGCGGCAGCAAGGATACCTGGGTGGTGGATGGCCCGTGCTGAAGCGGATCGCGAATCTTCTGTTCTGGACCGCCCGCAACCTCGAGCGCGCGGAATGGCGCGCCCGCCTGATCGACGTTAATTACCATCTGCTGGTCGAAAGCCCCGGAGGTCCCAACGACGGATGGCTGCCGATGCTCGCGATCACGGGCGACCGCGCCGGTTTTTTCTCGCGCTACCCGGCGCCCGAGGAACGCCTCGTGCTCGCCTACTACACGATCGACAAGGACGACGCGTCATCGATCAAGAACTGTATCTCTTTTGCGCGGGAGAACTGCCGCTCGCTGCGCAACCGGATCTCATCCGAGCTGTGGGTCGAGATAAATACGCTCTTCCTCGAATCGCAGAGCTGGACGGCGCAAACGTACCTTGATCGCGGCGTTTACGGGTTTTTCCTCGAACTGCGCGATCGCTTCTACCGGCTGTCGGGCGTGCTCGAGAACACGATGCCGCGCGACGAGAGTTACTATTTTCTGAGCCTCGGGCGGATGCTCGAGGCGGCGGAGAATGTGACCCGCCTGCTGGATGTCAAATATCACTTCCTGCTGCCGCGTTTCGAGGACGTCGGAAGCGCGCTCGATCTCGCGCAGTGGGCGGCGCTGCTGCGCAGCGCCTCGGCCCTGGAGGCGTACACGGCAAGGTACGGCAGCCCGATCAATATCGAGCGCGTCGCCGACCTGCTGCTGTTCGATCCGGGCTTTCCGCGCGCGGCGCGCTTCAGCATCGAACGCGCCGTATCCGCCCTCGGCGCGATCGCCGCCGGCGGAAACGGCGGCAATGAGGCGCGCGAGATCCCGGCGGCGCCCGCGCTGCTCAAGCGGCTTAGCGATGGCTCGGCGGCTGCGGTAATCGAGGGCGGGCTTCACGAATTTCTGCTGGGAGTGCAGGAGGATTGCGCGAAGATCAGCGATGAAGTTTTCGCCCGATATCTCAGCACCGACTAATCCGATGCGCTTTCGGATTACCCACGTGACGCGGTTCAAGTACGAACGCCCCGCGTACGAGTCGCACAATGAGGTCCGGCTCAAGCCGCGCCAGGCGCCGAATCAGCGTACGCTCGGATTCAGCCTGCAAGTCACGCCGCCCGCGTCGGTGGTCGAGTACCTCGATGCGTTCGAAAATATCGTCCACGCGATTTCGGTCCACGACCCCCACGGCGAGCTTATCGTACGCGCCGATTCGCTCGTCGAGCGGACCCCTGCGCTGACTACCGAGGGAATCCTGCCGTTCAGCGAATTTCTCGCGGGCGACGGCCTTCGCTCGCGCGAGGAGTACGACTTCCTGCATCAGAGCCGCTACATTCCGTTCAGCGAGCGTCTGAAACGGCTGTTCTGGAGCTCTCGCGCGCGGATGGATGAGCCGGTGACCGACTACGCCCGCCGAATCGTCCAATGGGTGCGCGATCAGTTCGAGTATGAGCCGGGCGCGACGACCGTGCACTCGGACATAAATCAGATTCTCCGCACAGGCGGGGGCGTGTGCCAGGACTTCGCACATCTGGCGATCGGAATCCTGCGCCTGGCGGGCGTCCCGGCGCGTTACGTCTCCGGCTATCTGGCGCCGCGCGATCGCGCGCGGCCGCTGGGCTCGCAGGCGAGTCACGCGTGGCTGGAGGCGCTGCTGCCGGAGAGCGGCTGGACCGGCTTCGATCCAACGCACGGATGCCTCACGAACGATTACTACGTCCGGATTGCGGTGGGCCGCGACTACGCCGACGTGCCGCCGCTGCACGGCGTGTATCGCAGCGCGGGCGGCAATCAGACGATGGGAATCTCAGTGGAAATCAGCGACGCCGGTGATGATTCCGCCGGCTCCGATCGCGGCGCAACTCAGCAGTAATTTTCCAACGCGAGTTCGCGTGCTGCTAGCTCGCCTGCACCTCGGCGGCCTCGCCGCCGTCGCGCCTGAACTGCGCGATTGCCCGGACCGCCGGAAGGAAACGCGCCCTGAACGAATCGGGCGAGAGATTGGTCTCCTTCGCGAGCCGTGAGAGCTTCGGCTCCTCCAGGTCGTCGGCCTCGAGCCGAATCATGTAGGACCGCGCCACCTGATACGACTCCGCGGTGACATCGACGAGGCGCGTACGGATGTGGCCGGTTGCGGGGTCAATCAACTCCTCGAGTTGCAGCGGCTTGATCCGCCCGTTCACGATCGCGAGCATCGCCCCCGAGCCCCCGCCAAGCAGGTAGCGCACCGCGCCGTAGCCGAGCGTGCGAGTGTAGTCGATATCGAACGGTAGCGGCCGCGCGCATCGAAGCTCGTACCCGATTTCCTTGTTGACCACCGTCATCTCGATCCCCAGCCCGGCCAGCGCCTCGCGCACGTTGTCGCGCAGGAACAGGCCGAGCGGAATCTCGCCGAGCCGCCGATGCCCGTACGCATCGCGCTCGACGCTTTCGGCCTTGGGCAGGGAGGCGGGATCGATGAGCGCCGCGATTCCCTCCGAGATCAGCGCGACGCCGTCCTGGCGCCCCTGCGCGCAGCGCTTGATTATTGCGCCCGCGATCAGATCGACCACCGTGGCAAGCTCGAGCGGGGAATTGAGAAACTCTTCCGGAATCAGCGCGAGCGTGGCGCCGGCCGCCTTGCACATCCCAAGCGCGAGCGCGCCCGACGTTCGGCCCATCGTGACCACCGTGTACCACCGGCCGGTCGTGCGCGCATCCTCCATCAACGACTCAACCACCGTGGTGCCGGCCGAGCGTGCGGTCTCGAAACCGAAGGTGGGGAGATTTTCGGGGAGCGGCAGGTCGTTATCGATTGTCTTCGGCACCGTGACCAGGCTCAGGTTGCGCCCGGCGCACTCCGCGATTTTCGCCGCGCCGGTGGTCGTGTCATCGCCGCCGATGCAGACCAGGTACCGGACGGAAAGTTCTTGCAGGGCGCGGACCGCGCGCTCGAGGCTCTCGCGCTCGCGCGCCGGGTTGGTGCGCGAGGTTCCGAGAATCGAGCCCCCGGTGAAATGGATGCGGCTCACGTCGGAAATCTGCAACTCGGCCGCGTGCGATGCGTCGCCGCGCGCGAGCCAGTAGTAGCCTTGCTGGATGCCGACAACGCGCAGTCCGGAGTTGATTGCCTCGATGGTCGCAGCGGCGATAACCCCGTTGATTCCCGGGGCAGGACCGCCACCAACCAGGATCCCCAATGTTTGCTTCTGCGGCATGATTTTAGAGCCTTTGTATGGAAATGAGTGCGGGCGGATTTTCCCGCGCGACGCCGTCCGCCTGACAAATTTTAATTGAGGAACCGCCGTCAAGGAACGCACAAACGGGGGCGGAGCCGCTTCCCGGGCCGATCCGCGGTCTGCAACAATCTCGCAATATGCATGCAACACGAGACAAGAAGCTTTAGACGCTTCAAGACGGCAAATCATGATTTTCGCTCGCGCGGTTTTGCTCGACACGCGGCGTGCAATCTAATAACTAGCGTCGTATGGCGGTTGTCGATCGCGCGATGGCGTGGGTCGCCGCGACTGTCGAAAGCGCCCGGCGCTGGCATCGTGCCGCTCATGAGTTTCTGCGGTCGCGCCGAGCCCGCAAGATTGGTCTCATCACGGCCGTCGTCATCGCGGTCTATGGCCTGAGCGCTTTTATTGGCGTGCCGATGCTCGTGCGGCACATCGTCACCGGACAGGTAGCCATTTCGTTACATCGTCCGGTGACGGTCGGCAAAATTGGATTCAATCCGTACACGCTCAGACTCGACGTAGACCAGTTGCACATCGGCGACCGCGACGGGCAGAAACCGTTCGTCGATCTCGGGCATCTTGCGATCAAGGTCTCCTGGTCTTCGATCTTCCGAATCGCACCGGTGATCGGCGTATTCGAGATCGATCGTCCCGAGATTCATCTGGTTCGAAGCGCGGAACAAACTTTCAACTTCTCGGATCTCCTCGGCGCCCCCGGCCAGCCGCCGCCACCGCCCAAGCCGGCGCCGGCGGCCGCGGCCAAACCGCCGCGCTTCGCCGTATCCAACATCCAGATTCGCGACGGCGCGGTATGGTTCGACGACCAGGTGATGGGAAAGCAGCACACCGTCGAACACATCCAAATCGGTGTTCCCTTCATTGCGAGCCTGCCCAGCGACGTGGACATCTTCGTCAAGCCGCTGCTCGCGATGAGCATCGATGGCAGTCAATTCCGG
>DASPOF010000065.1:0-70599 GCA_035626155.1 Binataceae bacterium (SeqCode) | reverse complement strand
CCTGGATGCTCGGGATGCGCGAGTTCGACCAGTTCGTCGCGCAGGTCCGCCGCCAACTGCTCGGGCGGTGAGGAAGGACTCGTTGCGTTCCGCGAGTTGGCCTTCAGCCGAGCGCCCGTGGATCAATTGGCCTCATTACTCCAGTGGGGCCGTCCGAGAGCCTGTCTTCAGAGCAAGCCATAGTGAGGCGGGCGGCCCTGCCCGCCGTCGATGCGCGGGCGATGGAGGCAGCTTCGCTTGCCACCGGGCAGGCCGACACCGTATCATGGCACGACCGATCGGCAACGATACTCAGTGAATCAGGGCCAGTACATCTGCCCGCCAACCAAATCGGCACGAAAATCCTCGTCGGGCTCAGGTCCCGCCGAAAGCCGCTCTTTTGCAACATCCGCGACCGTCCGATCCGTGTCGCCGGCGAGTCCTTTCAGATCTGTCATAGCCTCGCCTGTCCCGATAAAGGAAAAAAGAACCGCCGCCAATTTGCGATGATAGGGATTGTTGCTCTCCGAAGCTTTGATCGCATAGCTCATTGTGGCGCTGGACGGTTCGCCGAGAAACGCCTCGGTTTTGGCGGCTTCGACTCTCAGGCAGGCGTAATCCGGCTCAGGCGTCGGCGAAGGCGCTGGCGACGGAGGCGCGCCAGGGACAGCAACGATTTCACCGCCAAGCGTGGCCGGAGGGGCCGATGAACTCCCACTCTGATATACCGCAGGCGGAACCTCCACAATCGTCGCCGGGGGAGCGGGCTTCGGTGCGGCCTCCGGTGCCTGGGTCTCTTCAGCGCTAGGCCGCTCAGTGGCTATTTCTTTTCGCAGAGACTCCAGATATTTCTCGTAGTACCTTCTGTACTGACTGCCCACTTCGCTATAGCCGTTTCCGTTCCAGGTGAAGACCAGGGGCCAATAGCAATACCCGTCCAGTTCCGAGCCCGCCAATCCCATCAGAGCCCACAGGATCAACTCGGACCTGCCATCATGATTAATGTCCTGCACGTCACCCCAGAACAATGCGTCGGATGAGTAGATTTCGAAGCCAGATCCCCTCTTGTCGAAAATGTAAGTTGCATTGCATCCGGCCCTGCCGCCAGCATCGATCGTAACAATTAAGGAGAGGTTGCCCGTTTGCCGCAGATCTGCGAAGCGAAAGTTGCACACGTGGCCAAGCTCATTGCCGGCTGCGCCATTGACGAATGCCCCTACAAGATCCGCCGACGGTGGATTCGATGCCAGATTTGGCACACTTTTGGCCGACCAATCGTAGGAGGCCAGGGCGGGGGGCTTAGCCCCTGCCGCCTCAGCACGGGCAGCGAGCGGCAAGAAGCAGGAGGCCAAGCCAAACGCAACAACGAGGGCTATAGTCTTGTTCATTTGCAGTTTCACTATTAGCATCTTTCAACGCAGTTACGGCCGTCCAATTGGCAGGCTGCGCCGAGCTTCTCGCGGGCCACTGCCGTTATCACTGTATCGTTATGTGGCATTTCTTTTTGCATTGAGCCTGTAAAGTGACCGTCTTATTATAGCTGGTAGGTGGATCCGGTAAAGGCGCCGTCCCGGTACACGATGTGGCCGACGGCGTAGGCACTCCGCTCGGGAGAATCGCACTGCGAACCGCTGCTGCGTAACAGACGCCGCACAGGTTGCCACTATTCGGGGTCGACGGGTCGCCTTGAGTGTTGATTTCCCATTTCCAACTTCCCGTGCAGGAGTAGCACATGTAGTTTCCGCAGCGCTTGGAACTCGACTTGCCGTTGACGCAGGTAGGGATATAGTATTGCTGATATATGAGTTTTTTCGGAGCACCATACAGGTCCAGCGCCATCTCCTCCAATTGACACGAGGTGAGGTTCGGAAGGCTCGGTTGGCTGTTTACGGTGTAATTATTGTAAAGCTGCTGCGCTAAGCCAAAGCTCGTTTGCAACTTCGAAGAACCGCCGGTTTGAAACACGCTAACGCCGTCCTGTGTATTTTGCACCCAGTCCCAGGCGTCTTGCATGCTCACCGGAACCTGCATCAGGCCGATGTACGCCCCCGCGACAAGCGTCGGCTGGGCTTTCGGATTCGGCGGGCTCTCGACAGGCCAGAAGTCATTGATGCCATAGGGCGCCGGCCTGGGGCTGGGGAGTGCGAGTGGCTTAAAGAACTGTTCATAGCTGCTTTCCTGCATCGCGACCTGCGCCATTAGTCCGGTCGTCGTGGCGCCCGAAACCGTAAACGCCGGCGACGACGTTGGCGACGCGGTAGGGTAGCTGAGGCTTGTCTCGTACAGGTTGTCGAGCTGGTTTGTTATGGCCAAGTTATTGATTCCAGGCGGGGCCGGAAGGCCTGTCACGTAACCCGTGATGTTGTTGGTCGCCGGATTGTTGATGATGGGGCTCGGCGCACTACTAGGCGCCTCGTACGACGAAGACAGCGTGAGCTGTCCACCCGCTACGTGATAAATTTCACAGTCCCCTTCCGGCGTTGCCACTCCACTCGGTACCGTACCAAAACCGACCATGTACGGGGTTGCGGTGGCGGTAAAGGCCGCGATGGCGATGCTTGGGGCCGATTTAGGAACATGACCGCTTGTCTGGTAAGCAAGCGTCGCAGAGAACGTTATGTTGGTGTTGCCCGGATCAAAGGTGATGGAAGCGAAGCCCGGAGAAAATGGGGTTACGGTCGCCTGTGACGATGGCAACGCGAACGGAAAGGCGTCAACGCAGGTGCCCGTGCTGGCGCCGGTGCAGCACGGGTAAGGATCGCCCGAGCCGGTGCAAAACCCATTGCTGCCGGTAAGCTCGCCGCTCTTGTCGTGGTTTTCGGGGGAAAGCGAAAACCCGGCGCCATAAAAATCCACCACGTAGGCGGCGCCCTCCAAACTCGCGGTAACACCTGCCTCTCGTGCGCCCTCGGTCGTTGGACTGAAGGTGACCCAGTACCAGCACGTTTGGCCCGTGTTCAAATGTAGCGAGGGATAGCAACTGGGCTGATACTTGGGGTATCCGGCGGGCGGGCTGCTAACCCCAAAATCTGCTGACCCGCCGGTGATGGAAACCTGCCCGCCCGGACAAGAAGTGTTTTTGACTCCTACAACTACCGGGATAGTCGCTCCATCGACTTCAGCCGCACCTGCATTAACCGCGACCAGCGCCGGTGAGGCGAAACACGTTGGTGTGGGAGTGGGTGCCGGTTGCGCAGAGACCTGGGTTGGTCCCGAAAAAGGGAGAGTCAAAGACGCGCTCACCAGAGTGCAAAGGATGATTGCGGTTCCTCGCAGCCATAAGGTCAACCCATTTCTGCTCATATCGCCCCCCGGTCTTGGCTGGAAAGTCCTCAGGTAGATTTGATTCAGCCAACCAGAGCGTCAGTGCCCCGGCTTCTTCGGTTTGGGCGGCTGCTTGACGTAAGCGGGGCTGGACCCGCCCATATCTCCCGCATTCCAGCTAATCGCGATCCCCTGAGGGATAGCCAGTCCCGTGCTGGAGCCGGTGATGGTTGTGCTGGGCGCTACGTTCCCGCTGCTTCCCGCTGAATAAACCGTGATGCTGTCAGCGGCGCCCGTCAGGCTTCCCTCGTTGGTCACGTATATGTTTGCCTTGGAATCGAGCGCTATGCCGCTCGGCACCTCAAGGCCGGTATTATCATTCCCGCTGCCTGCTCCCTGGATCGTGGCGCTCGGCGACTCATTGAGTATGCCGGTGCTGGTTCCCAGCGGCGGGTAGATCGTGACGCTGCCCATACCGTCGGGCCCGCCCGCGGAGTTGACTACGTAAATGTTGCCGCTGAAGTCCACTGCAACACCGTATGGATTGCTGAGCCCGGTGTTGTCGCATGGCGCGCAATTCGGGTTGTCACTGATAGTAGCCGTCGGCGTGACGTTTCCATTGCTGCCCGGCGGATAGATCGTGATGCTTCCCCAGCCGTCGGGACCCCCGCTCGCGTTTGCGACATAGAGATTCCCAAGCGCGTCGAACGTAATGCCCGCGGGATTGCCGAAGCCGGTATTGTCACTGCTGCTGTTGCCGCTGATGGTTGCGCTCGGGGTGGCGTTGCCGCTGCTGCCGCCTAGATATACCGTGACGCTGCCGAGGCCGTCGGGACCGCCAACCGAATTTGCCACGTAGAGACTCCCAGTCGGATTCACAGCTATTCCAAAAGGCTGTGCGAGCCCGGTATTGGCGCCTACTATGGCGGTGTTGAGAGGCCCGCTGGCGTAACCTCCCGGGGCGTATATGTTCACGCTGTCCAGGTCTCCTCCGACGCTGCCGGCATTCGTCACGTAGATGTTACCGCTGAGGTCGAGCGCGATCCCCTGGGGATTAACCAGTCCGGTGTCCATGCCGATGGTTTCGCTCGGGACCGGATTGCTGGGCGGATATACGGTTATGGCGTCAACGCCCCCCTCTGTGCTTCCATCGTTGGCCACATAGAGGTTCCCGCTGGAATCGACCACGATACCGGCCGGGGCACCAAGGCCGAGGGGATAAAGGGTGTTGCCGGGTGCCACGTTGCCGTTGCTTCCGGCAGAATAGACAGTGATGTTGTCTGCGTTTCCAAAGATAGCGGCATCGTTCGTCACGTAGATGTTTGCGCTCGAATCGACCGCGATGCCTCCAGGCGAATCGAGCCCGGTGTTCGAGCCGGAGATGGTGGCGCTCGGTGTGGCATTGCCGCTGCTTCCGGCGGAATAGACCGTGACGCTGTCCAGTTGACCGACTGAACTGCCGAGGTTTGCGACATATATGTTCCGGCTGGAATCGAGGGCTATGCCCCAGGGCATGAGGAGCCCGGTGCTTGCGCCCGAAATGGTAGTGCTGGGCTGAACGTTGCCGTTACTCCCGGCCGGATAGACCGTTATGCTGTCCACGCCGCCGACCCAACTGCCGGCGTTCGACACATATATGTTCCCGCTGGAGTCCAGTGCGATTCCCGTCGGGAAAGCGAGTCCGGTGGACGCGCCTGTGATTGTGGTTGTCGGCGTAACGTCGCCGTTGCTTCCAGCGGAATAGATAAAGATGCTGTCGGTCCCGCCATAAAGACTTTCGGGATTGGCGACGTAGATGTCGCCCGCGGAATCAACCGCGACACCGGTGGGATTGGTTATTCCCGTGTCGGGGCCGGTAATGGTGGCTGTGGGAGACGCGTTCCCGCTGGCGCCGGCGGCGAAGACCGTCACCGACTGGGCGCCCTGCTCCGAGCCTGCGTTCGCGACATAGAGATTCCCGCTCGAGTCGCGAGCAATACCCCATGGCCAAGAGAGCCCGGTGGCGGGAGAAGGGGCAGGCGACGGAAGCGGAGCGGCGTTACCGCTGCTGCCGAGCGGATACGCCGTTACGGGCGGCGAATTATCAGTCGGATAACCAAGGTTCGTGACGAAGACATCCGGGTTCGGCGCGTAGCTAATGACGATTAGTCCGCTGCCGCCGGCAGCGGGGGTTCCGCCAGTTCCGGTACCTCCGCCACCGCCGCCGTAGCCCCCGCCCGCGCCACTACCATAAATGCCACTACCTCCACCCCCGCCGCCACCAGAACCTGCGGTAGCTCCGCCGGCCGCGCTGTATTCTGCGCCAGCGCCGCCCGCTGTTCCCTCATCCAGACCGAAATAAGTATTGGTGCCACCCGCACCGCCGAACCCATTGTCTGCTGCGCCGCCGAGTCCACCGATACTGGAGGTAGCGTTGGTCCCTTGAAGACCGGTCCCATGCGGTCCGCCTGCGCCACCGCCGCCCCCGTAATCATATAAAAGACCATTGGCGGCTCCGTTTCCTCCCTTGCCGCCGGCGTATATGACAGTCCCGACGTTACTTGAAGTGGAGTTCGAGCACCCTGAATTCGAGGTCGCCGAACATCCGCCTTCGGCGCTCACCGATGCGTTACTTATGCTGGCTCCGTTGAACCAGGTCGCGCCGCCCGTTGTAACACCACCGCCGCTGGAACCTATCTGATAAGTAATGTGGTTGCCGGAGGTAAGACTGAGGTTACTGATTCTGCTGTATGAACCGCCCCCGCTCCCTCCGGCATGTCCTGCCGGAGACTTCCCGCCGGAACCAATTACTTCGAGGGTGTTGTTCGAATTGTTCCAGTTGTTGGGAACGGTCCACTGCGTCCCCGAAGTGAGAAAGGTCACGCTGGTTTGCGCCAAGGATAAACGGGGTGCTGACAGCAGGAATAAAAAACTCGCGGGCAAGATCAGAGATCGTCTCATCCAGAAGAACTTCTTCGCTCCATCGCCTCGCGCCTTGCGTGGGCTTTCGCTACTGGGCTGGACATCGCCTTGGGAGAAGTACTTGGAGCAGCGCCGAAAGGAGTTCCGTAAAAGCATTTTGCCCCCTTGCGCAATCGCACCGCGAGACCGGTGAATCAACTATGAGCGGTCTCGAGTTCACCTATGGTTGGCAACGCTTACCCCCACCCCAGCGCTTTTTGTCAAGCGCCGGCTGTCACGCTCCCGAAATGAAATCTGAATTGCTGGCTTAATTCGCGGCGGGGCCGGGGAGTCCGGGCCTTCGGTTCCGCGCGGGCATTACTACCGCGCCGCCAGAGAATCGCGGGATTCCACGCGAGGCGCGCGTGGAATGAGGAAGGGTCGCGCGGGCGGGGACGCCCGCGCATCGTTCGGCGGGCAGGGCCGCCCGCCCCACTTGGGCATGTCGCGGTTCGACTTACCGGCCGAGCGCGGACATCTTCTCGATCGTCGCGCTCGTGCTGCGGCCGGCCGCCAGCGGCGCGAGCACCACGCGCCCGCCGCGAGACTCGACGAACGCCTGCCCGTCGATCGGCTTACCGCGCCAGTCCTCGCCCTTGACCAGCACGTCGGGCTTGACGCGGCGGATGATCTTCTCGGCGCGGGTCTCATCGAAGATGACCACGTAATCAACCGGCTCGAGCGCCGCCAGAATTCGCGCGCGGTCGGCGGCGGGATAAATCGGGCGGTCCTTGCCCTTGAGCGCGCGCACGCTGCGATCGCTGTTCAACCCAACCACCAGGCGGTCGGCATGCGCGCGCGCAAAGGAGAGAATCTGGATGTGTCCCGCGTGCAGCAGGTCGAAGCACCCGTTGGTGAAGGCAATTCGATGGCCGGCGCGCCGCTCGCGTTCGAGCGCCGCGTCCAGTTCCGCGGCCGACACGATCTTGCGCTCATAGCCGTTGTGCTCGGGGGTGAGCGCCTGCGCGAGGTCCTCGCGCGTGATCACTTCGGTCCCGATGCGGCTGACCTCGATGCTCGCGGCGAGGTTCGCGATCCGGGCCGCCGACTGGTAGCCCAGTCCCGCGATCGCAAACAACCCGAACACGCTGAGCACGACATCGCCGGCGCCGGTCACGTCATACACCTCGCGCGGCGCGGTCGCGATGTACGTGTTCTCGCCGCCGCGCTCGGCAAGATACATCCCGTCGCGGTCGAGCGTGACCAGGCACGCATCGAGGCCGAGCTTGCGCACGAGCATCTCGGCGGCCTGCCGCCAGGCGTCGCGGTCGGTGAGCTTCATCCCGGTCGCCAGTTCCGTCTCGTAGCGATTGGGCGTGATGACGTTGGCGCCGCGGTAAATCGAAAAATCCTCGGTCAGCCGCGGATCGACGACGACCGGTATCCGGCGGCGGCGCGCGCCGCTGATAATTGCGCGCAGGATCGCGGGCGTAAGCAGGCCCTTGTTGATGTCGGAGACAAGCACGCCGTCGGCGCGCTTGAGTTCCCTGCCCAGCCGCGCGATCAGCTCGCGCTCGCGCGCGGGTGCGAGCGGACTCGGGTCCTCCTCGTCCACCCGGAGCAGTTGCTGGGTTCCGCGATGAGCCGCCTGGACCGAACCCAGCATCCGCTCCTTGACGATCGTCGGGCGATCGGGATCGGTCATCAGCGAGCGCGTGCCAATCCCGAGGTCGCCGAAGATCCCGCGCAGCAGGCGGCCATCGCGATCGTCGCCGACCACGCTGAGCGCGCTCACGTCGGCGCCGAGCGCGCGCAAGTTCGCCATCACGAAACCGGCGTTGCCGGGTTTCTCCTCGCGCCGTTCCACCCGCAGCACCGGGATGGGCGCTTCGGGCGAGATCCGCGCGACGTCGCCCCAGAGGTAGCGGTCGAGTATCACCTCGCCGGCGACCAGCACGCGAAGCGGCTTGAGCGGCGGCATTTCGAGCGCGCCGGATTGCGGCCTGGCCAGGACGCCGCGTCTGGGTTTGCGGGAGGTCACGATGGCGGATGATATTGCATCACCGGCGCTGGTTAAACAGTGCTCCGAGAGCGTCAGCGGATGGCGTATCCGCCATCAACCCAGACGATCGACCCGGTGACGAAGTCCGATGCGCGCGAGGCGAGAAATATCGCGGCGCCGGCGCACTCGGCGGGCGTGCCGAAGCGCCCGGCCGGAGTGCGTGTGATGATTTCCTCGTAGAACGGGCTCGCCTTGATGGGCGCGGTCATGTCGGTCTCGATCCAGCCGGGGACGATCGCATTGACCTGGATGTTGTGCGCCGCAAAGTCGATCGCCATCGATTTGGTGAGCTGCACGACACCGCCCTTGGACGCCGAATACGCCGCCACCGTTGCCGAGCCGAAACGCGAATACTCGCTCGCGATATTGATGATCTTGCCGGCCTTGCGCTTCGCCATCGAGCGCGCCGCGATTTGCGACATCAAAAAACACGACGTGAGGTTGGTCTCGATCACGCGGTCCCACGCCTCCTCCTCGTAGGCGAGCGCGCTGCGGCCGATCGCAATGCCGGCGTTATTGACGAGGATCGACACAGGGCCGAGCCGCCGCTCGACCTCCTCCATCGCGGGGCGCAAGTCGCGCCGGCGCATCACGTCGAGCTCGATCGCGAGCGCGGGAACGCCGAGCGCCTCGAGTTCGCCGAGCACCTCGCGGTTTTTCTGCTGGTTGCGCGCAAGGATCGCGACCGCCGCGCCCGCCTCGGCGAATCCGAGCGCGATACCCCGGCCGATTCCGCCGTTGCCCCCGGTGACCACCGCAACCTGCCCGGCCAGATCGAACATCGTTGGAGCCGCCATCGTGCGCCTTCCTCGTTTCGCTCGGGATGCGCCGGGCCGCCGCGTTGGACAGCCGGCGCGAACGGCTTCTATATTTGCGATTCGCCCAAGTTCAAGTCGAGCGCCTGCGTCGCGGGCGCATCGCAAGCGAGGTACCGGCCAACATGGGACTCAGAACCCCAGACCAATACAAAGCATCGCTGCGCGACGGCCGCACCGTGTTCTTCCGCGGCGAGAAAGTGCCCGACGTCACCGCGCATCCGGTTATCGGAATCGCGGTCGAGCACGCCGCGCTCGACTACCGGATGGCCGAAGACCCGAAGTACCGCGAACTCGCGGTCGTTGGCGAGGACGGCGGCGAGTACAGCCGCTATTACCAGGTTCCGGCAAACGGCGACGATCTGCTCAAACGCAGCGCGCTCATCGCCGTAGCGACCCGCGAGGGCGCAACCCTGGTCGTGCTGATCAAGGAGATCGGCACCGATGCGCTGCTCGCGCTCCGCATCATAGGCGAGCGCCTGGCGGCGGCGGGCAAGGGCGAATATCGCGAGCGAATCGCCAAGTATTACCGATACTGCCGCGACAACGATCTTGCGGTGGCCGTCGCGCAGACCGATGTGAAGGGCGACCGCGCGCTCGGCCCCACCGAGCAGGAGCATCCCGACTACTACGTCCGTATCGTCGAGGAAAGGCCCGACGGAATCATCGTGCGCGGCGCCAAGGTGCACACCTCGGTTGCGACCAACAGCAACGAGGTGATCGTGCTGCCGACGCGCGCGATGCGCGCGGAAGACAAGGCGTACGCGGTTGCATTCGCCCTCCCGATCGATACGCCCGGGCTCAAACTGATCGCGAGCGCGCACGGCGGCGCCGGGAAGAATTCCTTCGAGCATCCGATCAGCGCGCGCCACAAGATGATCGAGACGCTGACCGTGTTCGATGACGTGTTCGTGCCCAGGGAGCGCGTGTTTCTGCAGGGCGAGATCGAGTTCGCGGGGCTGCTCGCGCTGACCTTCGTGCGGTTCCATCGCTTCACCGCGGTCTCCTACAAGCTGCCGCTGCTCGAACTGCTCGTGGGCGCGGGATACGCGGCGGCCGAGGCGAACGGCATCCTCCGCGCGGGCCACGTGCGCGACAAGCTCACCCAGCTTGCCGCGTATCACACCGCGGTGCGCGGGTTGATCGAGCACGCCGCGCGAACGTGCACCATCGAGGACGGCGTCGCGGTGCCGAACACTCTGCTGGTGAACGTCGCGAAGTACCATTTCGCGCACAACTATCATCAAGCCGTGCAGATCGTTCAGGACCTCGCGGGCGGCCTGCTTGTCACTGCGCCGTCCGAGGAGGACTTAAGCAGCGAGGCGACGCGCCGGTACGTGCTCCGCTATCTCGGCGGCGCAAAGGGCTTCGATGCGGAACGGCGCCTTAAGCTTCTCAACCTCGTCAGCGATCTCACGTCTTCGGATTTCGGCGGCTACCAGGAGGTTCTGGCGGTGCACGCCGAGGGCGGATTCGAGGCGGAGAAGTTGCAGGCGTATCGCGAGTATGATTTCAAGACCGTCGCCGCGTACGCGCACAAGCTGGCGGGAACGTAAGCGCGCAAGCGAGCCGGCATCGCCGGCGGACTTCTCTTCGCTCCTACTCGAACGCGTTCTCGCCGGTGACGTCGCGCCCAAGAATCAGCGTATGCACATCGAAGGTGCCCTCGTACGTGTTCACCGTCTCGAGGTTGAGCATGTGGCGGATGATCGGGTACTCGTTCACGATTCCATTGGCGCCGAGCATGTCGCGCGCATCGCGGGCGATCTTGAGCGCCTCATCGACGTTATTGCGCTTGGCGAATGAGATGTGCTCGGGGCGCGCGCGGCCTTCGTCCTTGAGCCGCCCAAGCCTCAGGCACACCATCTGCGCCTTGGTGATTTCCGTGAGCATCTTCACGAGCTTGTTCTGAACAAGCTGATAACCGGCGAGCGGGCGCGAGAACTGCTTGCGCGCCTTGACGTAGTCGAGCGCGCAGTTGTAGCAGGTGCGCGCCGCACCAACCGCGCCCCACGCGATTCCATAGCGCGCCTGCGTCAGACATCCGAGCGGAGCCTTCAGCCCGCGCGCCTCGGGCAGATGGGCGCTGGCGGGCAGGCGGACATCCTCGAAAATCAGCTCCGAGGTGATCGACGCGCGCATCGAGAACTTCCCGTGAATGTCGCGGGTCGAGAAGCCGGGGGTTCCCTTCTCGACGAGGAAGCCGGTTATGCCCTCATCGACGCGCGCCCACACGATCGCGACGTCGGCGATGGAACCGTTGGTGATCCACCGCTTGGTCCCGTTGAGCACCCATCCGCTGCCGTCGCGGCGGGCGCGGGTTTCCATTCCACCGGGGTCGGAGCCGTGATCGGGTTCGGTCAGGCCGAAGCATCCGATGACCCGGCCCCGGGCCATCTCCGGTAAGTAGCGATTCTTCTGCTCCTCGGTTCCATTCGCATAAATTGCGTACATGGAAAGGGCGCTCTGGACCGAGGCGAACGAACGCAGGCCCGAGTCGCCGGCCTCGAGTTCCTGCATGATGAGGCCGTAGGCCACGTTGTTCATCCCGGCGCATCCGTAGCCCTTCAAGTTGGCGCCAAAGATTCCGAGCTCCGCGAGCTGCGGAATCAGCTCCCGCGCGAAGGTTTCATTAGCGAAATGCTGCTCTATGTGCGGAAGCACCTCGCGCTGGACGAAACGCCGGACGGTTTCCCGGGTTGCGCGCTCCTCGGCCAGGAGCAGGTCGTCGAGCTGAAAATAATCCAAATCTCTCAATAAATTCGGCATGTTACGCTCCGCTGGATGGCGTCTTAGGAATTTCGCGGCCGACCGGTGAAATTTCGATCTTCGCGCGGCGATGAGTCCCGCATCCGGCGTGCCGCGCTCCAGGCGGGCCGGAATTCACCGTGGATCGCGACCCGCGCCCCGAAATTTGCCGGGTTATAAGCAAAGCCGCCCAGATTTAACAAGGCTACTAGTTGCCTCATCGTCGAGTATCACGTAGCCTAATATTTAAGCGCGCTATTATGCACATCGAAACGCTAAAGGTCTTCTGCGACATCATCGAGAGCGGAAGTTTTTCTTATGCCGCGTCGCAGAACTTCGTCACTCAATCCGCGGTCAGTCAGCAAGTGCGCAGCCTCGAGGAGAAATACGACTGCCGATTGATAGAACGCGGGCGCGCGGGTGTCAAACCCACTCCGGCCGGCCAGATTTTGTACGGCGCGAGCAAGGAAATCGTCCGCCGTTTCCTGGAACTGGAGAACCGGCTTCGCGAGATCGGATCGGTAATCGCCGGCACGATTCGCGTGGGCACGGTCTATAGCGTGGGACTGCACGAGTTGCCGCCGTACCTGAGCGAATTCCTGCGCAACTACCCGGCGGTCAATGTCCATCTCGAGTACTTGCGTTCGAGCAAGATTTACGAGGATCTCCTCGAAGGCAAGATCGATCTGGGCGTGGTCGCGTACCCGGCCAAGCGCAGCCAGGTCGTCTCGATCGCGTTCCGGCACGACGAGCTGGTTCTTATCGTTCCTCCCGACAGCCCGCTCGCCAAGCACACTAAGGTCAGCTTCAGCGCGCTTGCGGGCCAGAAGTTCGTCGGCTACGAGCGCGATATCGCGACCCGCAAGGCTTCTGACCGATTCCTGCGCCAGCACGGCGTCAAGCCGCACTACGTGCTCGAGTTCGACAACATCGAGACCATCAAGCGCGCGGTCGAGATCGGGCTGGGATGCGCGATCGTGCCGCGCCTCACTTGCGAGAACGAAGTGCAGCGCGGAACGCTGAGGCTGCTCGAATTCCAGGAAGGCACCTTCCTGCGTCCGCTCGCGATCATATACAAGCGCGGGCGCGAGTTGTCGCCCGCGGTACGCAAGTTCATCGACACCCTCACGCAGAGCAATCTCGGCCCCAAGCTCGGCCGCACGGAGCGCGGCGTCGAGCGCGAAAAGCCCGAGCGCGAGGAGCGTCCCGCCGACGGCGCGGCCCGCGCCGAGCGCATCGAGAAGGTCGAGAAGTCGGCGTAGCAGGCTTGCGATAAATCACAGCCTGCTCCCCCTCTCTTATCTCCCCCGGAAAAGACCGGGGGAGAAGATAGAGGAAAGAAGCCATCTCTTACGCAGGATGTTGGGACCGCAGGCCGGTCGAACTGCGACGATCTCGCTCTTCCCAACATCCTGCCAAGACGCCGCCTTCACCCGATCGAAGGATTCTCTCTTCCGAGCTTCCGCGCCTGCGCGCGATACGCCGCGGCGCGGGTGCGCGCTACTCGATTCCCGACGCGGGCGGCGAGCCGCCGGATGGGGCGACAGGTCCGCTGCCCACATCGATGGGATGCGTGGAACCGGAGGATGCGCTCGCCGAGGGCGGCGGCGGAAGCGGCGCGATAGGGGCTACTGCCGTGCTCGCCGCGGGCGCTGACGGTTGAGGCGGCGGCGTCTCGGTCGGTCCATTGAAGTTGATGGGCTGGTCGCCGGAAATCATCTGCGGGGTCAGAACGTAATCGCCGCCGAGCGTGCTTCGCCATACGGTATCGGCAGCCTGCGAGTTTCCCCCGGTCAGCGCCCAGGTCGCTCCGCCGACGAAGCCGCCAGCCAGCGCATAGACGAGCTTGGCGGGGATATACACCACGTTGCAAAACAGCGCCGCCACGCCATAGCCGGCTCCCGGCCAATTGACGCCCTGGTCGGGCTGCTCCACCTGGGCCGGCGTTACGGCCGCAGCCGGCTGATTCGGATTTGCGGCCTGCGCGCCCGCGGTTTGGGCGAGCGGTCCGGCCGGAAATAGAAGCGCGAGCGCAAGCGCGATCGCTACCAATGCGCGATTTTTCCGCCTCATCGTTACAACCTCCACCACCGGGTGCTTCTGTATCTTACTCGGTCTTCACGACCGCATCTTTGGGCAACAAATCGAGCAGATATTTGAAGGCGCGCTCCAGGTAATCGGCGTCCTTCGATTCAAGCGTAAGCTTGACGCGATAGTCGGGATTCCCGATGCGCGGGTACGAGCCAAGCATCAGCTCGGGAAACTCGCGCATGCACGCGTTGAGATGATCCGCGATCGCGCCCTCGCCCGCGCTCGTGTAGATCGCGCGCAGATAGAAGGGATCGGTTGCGAACCGGCTCTTGAGCGCATTGAGCTTCGCCTCGAAGAGCTGCGGGATTCCCGGCAGCACGTACACGTTTTCGATCTGGACGGTGGGGAAGCGGACGTCGCCCGCTTCATTCAGGATTGCGCCGGCAGGCACCTCCGCCATCTTGAAAGCGGCAGGACCGGGACGATCGACGAAGTACTTGCTGATCAGGCGCTCGAGTTCGGGATGGATTATGAGCTTGCGGTCGAAAGCCGCCGCGACACCCTCCATCGTGAGGTCGTCGTGGGTCGGTCCGACGCCGCCGGAGGTGATCACGAAGTCGAACCGGCGCGAGCAGTAGGCGACTTCCTCGGCGATCGCGGGGATTTCGTCCGCGATCACCGTGACGCGCTTGAGTTGAACGCCGATTTTCCTGAGTTCGCGCGCAGCGAAGAACGCGTTGCTGTCCTGCACCTTGCCCGACAGGATCTCGTTGCCTATCACCACCAGCGCGCAACTACGCTCCCGCATCGCTCGGCCCCGCTCCCGCGGCCACAGCCGGCATTATCGCAGCCGCGGGCGGCGCGCGGCAAGGCGGCGGACATCCGCGCGATACGATTTACGAAGTGCCGGTCTGATCGATGTCGGCGGCGCGCGACTGGATGAATTCCTTCAGGCGGCGCTTGAGCCGGGTTTCGATCTGGCGTACGCGCTCGCGGCTGATTCCGAAACGCGCGCCGACTTCCTGCAAAGTCTCCGGCTCCTCGGAGAGCAAACGGATCTTGAAGATTTCGAGCTCCTTGTCCTTGAGCGTCGCGGCGAATTGCTCGACCTGCTCGCGCGCGAACGAATGCCACTCGGCCTCGGCAGCGGCATCCTCCGGATTGGTCGTCTCGTCGGGCAGCACATCGACCAGCCGCGTGTCCTCAGCGGCTCCGATCGGCTGCTCGAGCGACACCTCGCTATGCGCCATCCGTTGCTGCATCTCGCGCACCTCGTCCTCCTTCACTCCAATCCGGCGCGCGAGCAGTTGCGGCGTGGGGCTGAAGCCCTCCGCCTCGAGCCGGTCGCTCTCCTTCTTGAGGTTGAAGAACAATTTGCGCTGAGCCTGGGTGGTTCCGATCTTGACCATCCGCCAGTTGTTGATGAGGTAGCGATAGATATATGCGCGCACCCACCACACCGCGTAGGACGGAAATCGGATCCCGCGATAGGGGTCGAAGTTCTTCACCGCTTCCATCAGGCCGACGTTGCCCTCCTGGATGAGGTCGAGCACGTTGCGGGTGGCGCGCGCGAACTCAAAGGCGATCTTCACTACCAGGCGCAAGTTGGCGGTGACGAGCCGGTAGGCGTCGGCGATGTCGCGATCGCGATCGTAGCGCTTGGCGATTACCACTTCTTCCTCGCGGGTAAGCAGCGGAAAGCGGCGAATCTCCGCGAGATAGCGCGATAGCGGATCGACCGCGACCAGCGCGCCACCCTCTTCGCGGCCCGCGGCGGCCTCCTCCTCGGCCGTCCGCTCGATGCGAGGCACCGAGGGCGGCAGCTCCTCGCTCTCGATCGGATGAAACTCCTCTACCTCGACGGGTTCTTCCTCGAGGCTCGCGAGTTCCGAAATTGCAACCGGTTCTTTCGGCACACGCTCGGCGCGAGCGCGTTTGGCTGGGCGGGCGGGACGCGGCGATTTTCGAGCTTTACGAGCCATCGGATGACCACCGCGGTCCGTTCACGGGCGGACGGCGTATCGGCTCTCTCGCGGGACCAAAAGCGATCCGCCCGCGCGAGGCGGCTCGGCAGCAGGCGGGCAGAAGACTATAGTCAGCCCCCCTCCGGAGGCTGGATCGTCACTTTTCCGGCGGCGATTTCGCGCAGCGCCGTGACGACTTCCTTGTTGTCGCTCTCGACCAGCGGCCGCGCGCCCTTGAGCAACTGCTTGGCGCGGCGCGCACCGGCGAGCACGAGCTCGAACCGGTTCGGGATCTTATCGAGACAATCTTCTACGGTGATTCTTGCCATTGCACAGTCAATTCTCCGGCCCGGCCGATGTCCTGTCAACGCATCGGGGGCGCCCCGGCGCCGGGCGGCGCAGCCCGATGCGCTCGGGCGTCCGAATTCGTAAGATTATCCCGCCTTGGCTCCCAAGAAGCACAAGCGTGGCGCGACCCGCGAAGCCGCGCGGGCGAAATCTCCCGGCGCGCCCAATGCGGAGATGCGGACTTCATCGCGCGGCTCAAGCGCGATCTTTCTCGCCGGCGCACTCGGCGCGACGTTCATCGCGTACCTTCGATGCCTGGGCAACGGATTCGTGTACGACGATCACGAAATGATCATCATCAATCCGATGATCGGCCAGTGGTCGTTCCTCTGGCGGTCGTTCGCCCACGATGTCTGGTGGTTTCGGCCCAATGGAGAGTTCCCGAAAAGTTCCTACTATCGGCCGCTCGAGGACGTCTGGCTCGCGCTCAACTATCACGCTTTCGGGCTCAATCCGGCGCCCTGGCATCTGACCTCGGTGCTTCTCCAACTGGTGGTCGTCGTTGCGGTTTATCGAATTGCGGTTGCGTTGACCGCGGACGTGACCGCGGGATTGCTCGCGGCAGTCCTGTTCGGTCTCTTCCCGGCGCATGCCGATTCGATCGTATGGCCCTCCGCAAACGTATTGGCGTTCGCGGCCGCATTCGAGCTGGGCGCACTCTATTACTTCATCACGCGCGCATCCGGCAGCCGCCGGTTGTTCTTCTCGATGCTTCTGTTCGGCGGCGCGCTGCTAAGCCACGAATCCGCGGTGCTCTTTCCCGTTCTCGTTGCCGCTTACACTTTCATTCTGGATGGCGGCGAAGAGCCCGTAGTGCGCGCGGCGGCTCCCAGCCGGATGGCGCGCGCGCTCAAGGTGACCGCACCGTACTTCGCCGAGGCGATCGCGTACCTCGGGCTCAGGCTGTGGGTGCTCGGGTTCATCACGCGCCCCGCTCCTCACAATCAGGTGACCTGGCTGCAGGCTGCGTATTCGATTCCCGCCGGGCTCGCGCACTACCTCGTCATGCTGGTCGCGCCCTGGATGGCGGGACCCGCGCACGAGTTTCATCCGGTCTCCAGCGCCGCATCGGCGCAGTTCTACCTGCCGGTCCTGGGCTTGGCGGCGCTCGCCGCCGCGATGGTCCTGATCTTCGCGAGCAATTCACATCGGCGCCTGTACGTTTTCCTCGCGGTGTGGGCGGCCACGGCGCTCGCCCCCGTGCTCGACTTCAGAAACCTCGTCACCGATGCATTGATCCAGGATCGCTATGCCTACATGGCGTCGGCTGCCGGTTTCATTTTCCTCGGCGATCTCGCGGCCAGGTTCGCCGCGGCGGGGGCCGAGCGCCGCCAGCTTGTCGCTGCGGCCGCATTGACGCTGGCAGGCGTGTACGCGTTGGTGCTGTGGCACGCCGAGGGTTACTGGCACGACGATGTCACGCTGTTCGGCAGGTGTATCGAGGTGTTCCCCGGCTCCGCCGCGTGCCATGGGCGGCTCGGGTTGGCGCTTCAAGCAACCGGCGACCTGGCGGGGGCCGAGCGCGAGTTCAAGCGCACACTGCAAATCAATCCGGTCGACGGTGTGACCCTTTACAACCTCGGTCTCTTGCACGAGCGGCTGGGCCGGCCGGCAGAGGCCGCCGATGAGATGGCGCGAGCGCTCGACTATCTGCCCGGGATGCCGGCTTCGTCTTACCTTAAGCTCGCGGCGCTCGCCGACCAGGCTGGTGATAGCGCGCGCGTCGCCCAGGCGCTGGCGCGGGCCGCCGCCAACCCTGCCGCCTACGATTCCGCGCAATTCCTGCGGGCGCAAATCATGTCCCGGCACGGCGACTACGCGGATGCGGAGCAAATCCTTGACGCGCTGGTCGCGCGACGGCGCGATGTCGCCCCGGCGTGGGCCGTGCTCGGCGCAGTGCTCGGCGCCGAGGGACGCGGCGAGGAAAGTCTGCAAGCGCTGCGGCGCGCCGTGGCGTTGCAACCGTCGAACGCGCAGTTCAGATTGGCTCTCGCGCAAGGTTTGCATTCGTCCGGCCATGATGCGGAGGCGCTCGATCAGTGCCAGCGCGTGCTTGCGGTCGATCCCGCCAACGTCGCAGCCCGCGCGCTCGCGGCGCAGATCGGCGCGGGGATGGCGGGGTCGAAGCCGCTCCCGCCAAACCCGGGGTCAGGCCCCATAAACTGAACGGAAACTCAAATGACGACTTCGCGCCCTGGATGGAACTCTATCGGCCGGCCGGTGGCTTGCCGGTGTAAACCGCCAATTGAGCCTCGAAAGCCCGCTTGTAGGCGGGCCGCGCTTCGCCGCGGGCGACATAAGCGGCCAGGTTCGGATAGTCGTCCAGAATGCCCGAAGATTTCAACCTGAGCAGTACCGACACCATCATCAGGTCGCCCGCGCTGAACGCGCTATCGAGCCAGTCGGCATCGCCCAAGCGACCGGAAAGTTGGTCCAGCCGGTCGCGGACGCGAGCCTCGACCAGAGGCAGGCGCTCCTCATACCAGGTCTTGTCGCCCTCCAGGAGGCTAGCGGTCTCGCGTTCAAGGATCGGCGGTTCCACCGTGTTGAGCGCGGCAAATATCCATGTGATCGCGCGCGCCCGGGCATTGGCATCGTCTGGCAGCAACCCCGCATGGCGCTCGGCGATATGGAACACGATAGCCCCCGACTCGAACAGGGCGAGATCGCCTTCCTCGTAGGTCGGGATCTGGCCGAAAGGATGAAGCGCCCGATGCGCGGATTCCTTCATCGCACGGAACGAAACAAGGCGGACCTCGTAGGGTTGGCCTACTTCTTCAAGTGCCCAGCGAACGCGCGTATCACGCGCCAGTCCCTTGCCGCCATCGGGCGACCGTTCAAAGGCGGTAATGACGATGGTCATAGTGAGGCCCCTCCTCGCGAAAATCATCAGCTGCGTGGTTGGCAAGCCGTCAAGGCAAACTCACTGAGATTGAAGACGATCCCGTTCCATGTCCGGTTTGTCCGCATAGCAGACCATTGCAAACTCAAATTCCATCTGATGTGACATCGTGATTTCAAGCGCGGCAGGAGAACCTGCCGATGTCTGATCAATTCTGGCTGACTAAGGCTCAGCTTAAGCGCATTGAACCCTGCGGTACGACCCCGCGCCTACACATTCTTCAGCGCTATCTGCATCGCCGCAACCGTTTTCTTTTGGCTCAATCAATGAGTCTTGACCCTGCGACAGCTTGGCTCAAAACCAGTCTAAGTGTAGAATCCATGCGATGAATTCACGGGGGGCAGTCGGGCATCGGGGGAGCGGCGCGGGCGGGATTCGCGCGCAGATTTTCGGATTTCTGGCGGGCGCCGCAGCGGCGATTGTGGCGGTTTCGATGCCGCTTTGCGCCGAGGCTTACGCGGGAACCACCGCTATCGCGGGCAATCATTCGGAGGAGGCGGCGGGACTTGCCGGCGAGGGCGTCGTCGCGCCGGAGCGCGCGCTCAGGATGGAGATCGTCCTCGCGCTCCGCAACCGGGCCGAGCTCGATCGCCTGGCCGCCGATCAGGTGGACTCGTCATCGCCCCGGTACCATCGATGGCTCTCCTCCGCCGAGTTCAACGCCCGCTTCGGCCCGACCCAGTCCGACGTCGCCGCGCTTACACGATGGCTCGAGCAGAGCGGCTTCACGATTCAATCCGCGAGCGCATCGCGTCGCTCGATCGTCTTCACCGGTTCGGCGGAAAAGGCGCAAAAGGCCTTCTCCGTGCGCATCGCGGCGAGCGCCGATGGCAAGACCTACGCCAATCTCGATGATCCCGCCGTTCCCGAAAAGCTGGCTCCCCTGATCGGCACGATTCGCGGCCTCTCCAACATGATGCGCGCGGTGCCCGTGGTCAGCGCATCGCTGGCGCGCCGCCCGCCGAGTTTGCCGGCAGTCACCGAGGGAGGAGTCACCGCCTTCGGGCCGCAAGACCTATGGACTTTCTACGACTACAACAGCCTGCAAGCCGGCGGAATCGACGGCACCGGCACGGATTGCATCGGGCTGGTCGAGAACTCGAACTGGGATTCGTCGGGAGTGACAGCATTCGACACCACCTTCGCGTTGCCAGCCGCAAACGTCACCCAGACTTTCGCCGACGGATCGGACCCGGGAATAATCGACGGGGCGGATACCGAGGCGGAGCTCGATGTGGAGTACTCTCACGCCGCTGCACCCGGGGCGCCGATCGTCGCGTACATCGGCAGTGATGCGGCGAGCAAAGGTAACGGACTGCCGGACGCGATCGCACGGGCGATCCACGACAACACGTGCGGCGCGGTCAGTATAAGTTTCGCCTTCTGCGGCGCGGACCCGGCCTTTTTCACGAAGCAGCTTGACCCGCTTTTCGCCGAGGCAGCGGCGCACGGGCAGGGTGTGTACGTATCCGCGGGCGACTGGGGCGCTGCCGGTCTCGGGGTCGATCGGCACATGAATTGTGTCGTCACCAAAGCTCGAAAGATCAGCGAGATGGCCGGCGACCCAAACGTCACCGCAGTGGGAGGCACCTCGTTCAACCCGACATACAATTCGTCCGGACTCGACGTCGGCAACGTTGCCGAGACCGTTTGGCATGATGGCAACAAGGAGCCTGCCGGCACGACCGGAGGAGGCAGGAGCAGCCTGTTCAAGAAGCCTGCATTCCAGACCGCATCGACGCCAAAGGATAAGGCGCGCGATATACCCGACATCTCGTTGGGCGCAAGCCCAAACAATCCCGGCTACTTCTTCGGCGACAGCGGCAGCATCCTCTGCTGCATCGGGGGCACCAGCCTGAGCGCTCCATATTGGGCCGGGATTGCGCAGTTGGTCGCGCAACAGGCGGGTGAAGCGCGGGCAGGAAATCTTAACGCCAAAATTTATGCCCTCGGCGCGTTGGGCAACGCTGCCAGCTCCGGATTGCGCGACGTGACGACAGGAAACAACTCGTTCAACGGCGTCGCCGGATACGCGGCTGGCATAGGGTACGATCGCGCGTCGGGCTGGGGCACACCGGATATCGGCGTGTTCGTGCCCGCGGCCGCCGGCAAGTAAGCGGCCCCGCGTTCGGCGCGTCAGCGCTTTTTCTTTTGCTTGCGAGCTTCGCGGATACGCGCCTTCAGGCGCTTTTCGCGGCGTTTGCGCCGCCGCCGGATTTCCCGTTGCCGTTCGACCGCCATCAGATCCTCCTCAGTCCATCGGGACTTCGCGTTCCACCTTCGCGCCCGATTCAAGATGTACTCGCGGCGCGCTCACGTACGGGCGTCCTTTGCCGGAGTGATTTTCGACGAAGATGTCGTAGTCGCCGGGGTCGAGCGCGAAATGATGCGCCGGTCCGGGCGCGCTCTCCGCAACGCGGCTTTGCGTACCGCCGCGATAAATGACCACCCGGGTCTGGTCGTTAATCGGTTGCTTCGCCATCGTGGTCTGCACGTCGAGGTCCGCCGGGACCACCTCGCCGAGCGTCAGCCGCGACCGCTCACCGGGCTTTAGCGCCAGCGCATGCCAGTAGTATCCCTGCGGGGGCGCATCGACCTTTACGTCCACCAGCATCGGCGCAAACAGGTACTTGTCGCCGGTGATGAAGCTCGCGATCTTGCCGTGAGGCTCGGCGCTCGAGGTGACGGTCACGCCGAAGCCGGGATCCGTGCCGGCTCGATCCTTCGCGCTCACCTGGAGCACCGCGACATTGTCGATCAGCACCGTATGAGTACGCCCCGGCTCGATTTTCACGTCACTCTTGGTGATCTCGCCGCCGACGATCGGAAGCACCAGCGCGTAATCGCCGGGCGGAAGTTGGATGGATTTCCCGGCGGTGACTTCGCCGACCTGCTTTCCGCCGGCGCTCAGGACGCGCGCCCGATTTTGCGCATCCGCGCCAACATCACCGAGCACATCGAGCTTGAGCGTTCCGGATTCCGCCGTCCACGCAAGCGCAGCGCCGAGCAGGATTGCGGCCGCCATCGAGATTGAGAAGAGCCGGTTCATGATCGCATCGCGGAATCACATGATAGGTGCGCCAAACCGGCTGCGCCAGCGCGATATCGGCGAGCGCACCTGACGACACACGGGCTCGTGCCATCCGGGGCGGACAACATCAATTGATTTCGCCTTACTGCGCAGCCGGTACGGGTTCGAGCCGGATGGGAAGGGTCGTGCACTTTTGGCGCGTGAGGATTCCGCTCTGCGTGTCAGATCCTGCGAGGAAACGCACCCACCAGTCGGCCACGCTGTACTTCGCACGCATCAGCCGATGGACCTTGGCGTGCGCTTCGGGATCGAGCTGCGCGTGATAGTTCCGCGTTACGCCGCCCCGCTCCATCTCGACGATCGAATGCTCATCCATGTGCTTGACCCACCACTGGGCATTCGCGCTGCCGGGGTGAATCCACGAGTACGGCCCCTCATCGACGATCCAAAGCCGCGCGCGGCGCACCCCTCCCGTCGGAGTCGGCTCGTGAACGACGACAACCTCGCGGCCGACTTCGATGAGCGCCCAATGTCCAAACACGATGGTGACGCAGACGCCGACTACGATCGATAAGACGATGATCACTCGTTTCACAGTTTCGGCTCCCGGGAGAGCATCGCTTTTCGGCGCCGGCGCGATTTCAATGGACCGCGATTCCCCTCTTCAATGCCCCGGAGTCCGTTCTTTTTTAGGCCGGCTTGAACCTGAATCGCAAACGGCCGAAGCTTTGTCTGAGATCGGCGCGATGAAACTCGCAACCCGGCTGTTCGGTACATCCTACCGCTTCGACTCGGTCCGCGATCTGCTCGGGCGGGCCAACGAGGCGCGCTCGGGCGATGAGCTTGCCGGCGTGGCGGCGCGCTCCGAGCGCGAGCGAATCGCCGCCAAGATGGTGCTTGCCGATCTAACGCTCAATGACCTGCGCAATCATCCCGTCGTTCCTTACGAGCGCGACGAGGTCACGCGCGTCATCGATGATGGCCTCGACCGCCGCTGCTTCGATCGCATCAGGAACCGCACGGTCGGCGATTTTCGCGAATGGCTGCTCGATGACGGCACCAGCGGCGATGATATAGCCGCCGCCGGGCGCGGGATGACGGGCGAGATGGCGGCCGCAGTCGCCAAGCTGTGCTCGAATCTCGATCTGATTACGATTGCGGCGAAAATCCGCGTCGTGACGAAAGCCCGCACCACGATCGGACTGCCGGGCCGGCTCTCGACGCGCCTTCAACCCAACCATCCGCGCGACGACGCGGGCGGAATCGCCGCCGCGATTTACGAAGGGCTCGCCTACGCGACCGGCGATGCGCTCATCGGCATCAACCCGTGCATCGACGAACCCGACAACCTGCGCCGCCTGCTCGACTTGACCGCCGGGATCATCGCGCGCACCGGCGCGCCGACCCAGAACTGCGTGCTCGGGCACATCACGACCCAGATGCGCGCGCTTCGGGCGGGCGCTCCGATCGACATCATGTTCCAGAGCCTCGCCGGGACCGAGAAAGCGAATGGCGGATTCGGAATCGATGTCGCGATGGTCGATGAAGGCGCGGACGCGGTCCGCGAACTGGGCGCGCTGAAGGCTCCCAATCTGATGTACTTCGAAACCGGACAGGGGTCGGAACTCTCGGCCGGCGCGCACGAGGGCGCCGACCAGGTGACGCTCGAGGCGCGATGTTACGGGCTTGCGCGCCGGTGGGCGCCGCTGCTGGTCAACACGGTGGTCGGATTCATCGGCCCCGAATATCTTTACGACGCGAAGCAGATCACGCGCGCGGGTCTGGAGGATCATCTGATGGGGAAACTGCTCGGCGTTCCGCACGGCGCCGATGCCTGTTACACGAATCACGCGCGCGCCGATCAGAACGATTGCGAAAATCTCGCCGTGCTGCTCGCCGCGGCGGGCTGCAACTACTTCATGGCGGTGCCGATGGGGGACGACGTGATGCTCTCGTACCAGTGTACGAGCTACCACGATGCGGCTGCGCTGCGCAGCCTGCTTAACCTGCGGCCGGCGCCCGAGTTCGAGCGCTGGTGCGAGCGGCGCGGAATTCTGTCGGGCGGACGCCTCACCGCGCGCGCGGGAAAACCCGAACTCGTCATGCCGCGCGCCTCTTAAATGGAATCGCGGCGCAAAACCGCGCGCGCGGTTGCGCGCCACCAGACGGCGCGCGCGGCCGAGCGCGAGTTCGCCGCGATGGCTCGCGCGACGCCGGCGCGCCTCGGCGTCGGGCGCGCCGGTCCTCGTTACACGACCGAGTCGATGCTTCAATTTCGCGCCGATCACGCGCGGGCCGTCGATGCGGTCCGCACGGAGGTTCCGGCCGGGTGGGCGAAGCGCAACGGGATGATCGAAGTACGAAGCCGCGCGCTCACGCGCGAGACATATCTGCTTCGGCCCGAACTCGGCCGCCTGCTCGCCCCGGCCGACGCCGCGCGGCTTGCGCAGAAATTCAGATCAGGACGCACGCTCGCAAGGGGCCGCAAGCCGCGCGCGATCATCTGCGTCGGCGACGGGTTGTCCTCGACGGCGCTCGAGGCGGGCGCGGCACCGCTCGTCCGCGCGCTCCGCGAAAAATTACGGCATCAGTTCACCGTGATGCCGCCGCTGTTCGTGCGCAATGCGCGGGTCCGAATCGAGGATCAGATCGGGGAGATCGTCCGCCCCGACGTGATCTGCATGATCATCGGCGAGCGGCCGGGGCTTGCAACTGCCGAGAGTCTCAGCGCCTACATTCTTTGGCGGCCCCGGCTAAGCTCGCGCGAGCCCGACCGCACCGTCATCTCGAATATCCACTCGCGCGGGCTGACGGTGGCGCAGGCGGCCTCGAAGATCGCGTCGCTGATCGCGGATGCGGCGCGCGTGCAGGCTACCGGCGCCGTTCTCGCCCAGGCGCTCGCCCGCGGGCCGGCGGCGATTGCGGCTGGCGGCGGGCGCGTCGAGAATCTAGTCTAAGCTTTGGCGGAGCCGGCTCATGCCCGACGATCGCGAAGCAGTACTGAAAGCGAATCGCGCATTCTACGACGCGTTCCGCAGCCTCGACAGCGAGAAGATGGAGGCGGTCTGGCTCAAGGACCGGCGCATCGTCTGCATCCATCCGGGATGGCGCAAGCTGACCGGCTTCGGCCCGATCATGGCGAGCTGGGAGCGCATCTTCGAGAATCTCTTCGAAGTGAAGTTCGAGCTCGGCGAGATCGATGCGATGGTGAGCGGCGATCTCGCGGTGGTGATCGTCGAGGAGAATCAGACGCAGCACGGGATGGACGGCGTGGTGCGCTCGCAGGTGCTCGCTACCAACGTGTTCGAGCGCGTCGGGAACGCGTGGTTCATGGTGGTGCACCACGGGTCGCCGGTCGCGATGTCGCCCGACGACGAACCGCCGCTGCAATAGGCCGGCGAATCGAAAGGAAGCGCGCGCATCGACGCGCGCGGCGCGTTACTTCCCGTCGCGCATCGCGCGGATCAGAATCTCCGCAAGCTCGGGACGCGTGAATTCGGGCGGAGGCGCCTGCCCGGCGCGCAGAAGCTCGCGCACCTTGGTGCCGGAGAGCAGCAACCGATCGGCATCGTCGTGCGGGCAAGTCTTGTACGACGCCATCGACTCGCACTTCGCGCACCAGAACGTGTTCTCGAAATTGAGCGGCGTGATGCCGATCTCCGCGGGGTCGAAGCGCTCGAAAATCTTCTGCGCGTCGTAGGTGCCATAGTAGGAACCCACCCCGGCGTGATCGCGTCCCACGATGAAATGGGTGCATCCGTAATTGCGCCGGACGATCGCGTGCAGGATCGCCTCGCGCGGCCCGCCGTAGCGCATATGCGCCGGCATCACCGCCAGCATCGCGCGATTCTTCGGATAGTACCTGTCGAGCAGAACCTTGTAGGTCTCCATCCTGACCGCCGCCGGCACGTCATCGCCCTTGGTCTCACCGACCAGCGGATGGAGCAGGAGGCCGTCGCAGATTTCGAGGGCCGCCTTCTGGATGTACTCGTGCGCGCGATGCGCGGGATTGCGCGTCTGAAACGCGACTATCTTGCGCCATCCGCGTTCCCGAAACGCCGCGCGGGTTTGACGGGGCTCGCGAGGAAATTCGAGAAACGTGCGCCCCGGGATCTCATCGAACAGGATCACGCGCCCGGCAAGGCAAACGGGCGGCATCGAGGTGACGTTCTTCGCCCCCGGATGTGCATCCTCGGCCGTGCCGAAGACCGCACTCGCCTCTTTCACGCGATCCACGCGATAGATTTCCGCAAGCTTCAGTATCGCCAGGCGCGCGCCCGATTCCGTGGCGAGCGCCACATCGCTGCCAATCTTGAGCGCGCGCGCTGCCGCCTCATCGACGCCGAGAGTTATCGGGATCGGCCACGGCACGCCGATGCCCAGCCGCATCTGGTCGCGGCTTCGGACGTAGTCGGCCTCGCCCATGAAGCCCGACAGCGGGGTGAACGCCCCCGATGCGAGCATCTCGAGGTCCGCAAGGTCGCGGGCGTTGAGCGTGACCGCTGCAAGCCCGGCCGCGTGCGCCTTGAGCGCCGCGCGCTCCGAGGCCGGCGCCTTCAGATCGACAAGCTCGCCGCCGCCATGCGCGCTGATCGCATCATCCCGCACGCTCATCGCAGGACTCCGTTGCCGCGGATGTAGTTGCGTATCTCGAGCGCGCGCAGGAGTCTGGCGAGGCTTTGGGCGGGCGCCTCGATGTTGCTCTCGACCACGAGTTCCGGATTCAGCGGCTCCTCGTATGGGTCCGAGACCCCGGTGAAGCCCGCAAGCTCGCCCTTGAGCGCCTTTTTGTAGAGCCCTTTGACGTCGCGCTCGACGAGCGTGTCGATCGGGCACTTTACATACACTTCGAAGAACCGCCCGTGCAGGGCGCGGACCTCGTCGCGAATTTCACGGTATGGCGATATCGCCGCGGCCACCGCGATCACGCCGTTGCGCGACAGCAGCCGGCATACGTACCCGATCCGCCGGATATTCGTGTCGCGGTCTTCCTTCGAGAAACCCAGACCCTTCGAGAGGTTCGTGCGCACTTCGTCGCCGTCCAAAATCTCGACCAGATGCCCGCGCTGGCGCAGCTCCGCAGCAGCCAGGTTCGCCAGCGTCGATTTGCCGGCACCTGAGAGTCCCGTGAACCATAGGGTGAAGCCGTGATCCATTGCCTGCCTTCTAACTCCTCGCTCCCCGATAATAGGATACTTGCTTGATAAAATTAGTTACTTAATTTCGGCCGCCGAAACAAGCCGCGTGCTTCGCGCGATCGACGCGATTACGCCGGGTGGCTCGATGAGGTTGAGATGACTCAGCAGCGCAGCAGGTGAGTCGAATATCTCGGCGGCGCCGGCCGCGGCCAGCCGGCTGCGGGCATCCGATGTCGCCGCGATGCCGACGAAACGGATGTTCGCAGCACGCGCCGCGATTGCGTCCGCTTCGCTGTCGCCCACGAACACGGTGCGGGCGGCGGTAATCGCGGTGGCCTCGAGCGCGCGCGACAGCATATCCGGGGCGGGCTTGAGCGGCAGGAGCGTGTCGCGGCCGACGATAAAATCGACCGCGGCGCGCACCCGATTGCGCTTGAGCCACCGCTCTACCGTCCGCGAGGAGTTCGACGTGACGATGCCGACGGTCGCACCGCCGCGATCCAGCACGCCGATGAGGTCGAGCGCGCCATTGAGCGGTGCTGCAAGGTCGACGCCGGCAAGTTCGTATTTTTCGATAATGGCGGAGGCGCGCCGAAGCGCCGCGCGCGCGGCGCGGTTCAACGCCTGCGATGCGTCGAGTTCGAGCCGCCATGCATCGTAGAGCACCAGGTTGCGGCGCGGAAATTTTTCGAACAGGCGCTCGGGAGCGTGCGCCGCCCGCATCGCCGGTTCCAACTCGCGTCGCGCCGCGGCCCAGTCCACCGCGGCTTCGAGCCCGGCGAGCGTGTTGTCGAAGTCGAAGAGCCAGAGCGCCGGCGGCGCGACGTCGCGGGCGATGCGGTTTGCGGTCGAACCTGATGGGGCGCGGCTCTTTCGGGTCCCTTTGTCAGCGGTCATCGTGACTTTTGCCAGTTGCAACAGCGCAGGCGCATCGGGGGTCGGCCTCGATGCGGTGAGATTTCGATTCGTAGCCCTCGAACCCGATAATGACCGCTTCTGGGGCGGTTGCATAGCCCGCCAGGAGCTTGAACGCCTCGACCGTCGCGAGCATCGCGACCGCCGGCGCATCCTCGGCGCGCGATCGGCCGGCGGGCGTAAGCATCCCGGCGCATCGCGGACACGGCGGCGGCGACGGGAAGACACCGATGCGCGGCGGTCCATCGAGGCGCGCGATCACGAACGGGCGGCGCGGATATGCCGCGGCCAGCGCCGCCGCTTCTTCGAGCGCTCGCCCGCTTACGACCAGAGCCAGAACGAGATTCACGTCCACTCCAGGCTGCGCCTGCACCGCGACCGTCACATCGGGATTAAGCTCGAGCATCCGCGCGGCGAGCGCCTGCATGCGCGCTGGTTCGCCTTCGCCGCGGAGATCGATCGCGCCGACCCCCGCCCCGGCGAGATATGCAAGCGGCGCCTCGATATCGGCATACTCACCGGCCAGGATCATCCGTGTGGCAAGCAGCCGCTCCTGCGCCTGGCCGCCAACCTTCGGCACGATTATTTGGCGGCTGTAGCGTTCGATTTGCCGGTCGGTCAGAGCCATTGTGGACGTGCTTTTGCGAGCCGATCCGGGCGGGGGCGCCCATCTATTCGATCACGTTCTTCTCGATCGGCTCGACGGTCACGCCGGTCTGGCGCAGCCATGTGAGTGCGCGCTCGATCTGGCCGGGTTCTCCCTCGAATTCGACCGCGACCAAGCCCATCTCCTCGGACACGCTTGCGCCGCGAATGCTGAACATAAGATCGAACTTTTTGACCAGTTGGTAAAGGATCGGCTCCTTGATAAGCGCGCGCGGGTAGGTCAGGTAATAACGCTCGTGGATATGTTCCATGTACCGATCAGTTGCGCGGGCGGTTCCTGCCGCGCCACTCCTTCCATCCAGTCCATAGATTCGTCGAGAGATATTTCTCGCCGAAGTCGGGGAAAATCGTGACGACGCATCCCTCGCGCAGGCGGCGCGCAACCTTCAGCGCCGCGAGCATCGCCGCGCCCGATGACTGGCCGACGAGGAGCCCTTCGCTCTCGCCGACCGCATAAACCATCTCGTAGGCATCCTCGGTAGCCACCGGGATTTTCTCGTCGAGTTCCCGCTCGTGATAGATGGCCGGGACGATCGAGCTCGCCATGTGCTTGAGGCCCTCCAGGCCGTGCATCGGGTCGTCGGGTTCGACCGCGATCACCTTTACATCGCGATTCATCGACTTAAGAAAGCGCCCGGTGCCCATGATCGTGCCGCTGGTGCCGATCGCCGCGACGAAATGAGTAACCCGGCCGGCGGTCTGCGCCCAGATTTCCGGGCCGGTGGTCTCGAAATGGGCGCGCGCGTTCGCCTCGTTGTTGTACTGGTCGGGTTTGAAGTATTTCTCGGGGTTCTCCGCGATGATCTTGCGGCAGAGCCGGATCGCGCCGTCGGAACTTTCCATCGGGTCCGAGAAGATCGGCCGCGCCCCGTACGCCTCGATGATTTTCTTGCGCTCGCGGCTCACGTTGGCCGCCATCACGAGCTCGACGGGGTATCCGAGCGCTGCTCCGACCATCGCGAGCGCAATCCCGGTATTGCCCGAGGTCGAGTCGATGATGGTTTTGCCCGGACGCAGTTTTCCTTCCTTGAGCCCGACCTCGATCATCTTGTGCGCGGCGCGATCTTTGACCGACCCGCCCGGATTGAAGCCCTCGAGCTTGGCGAAGATTTTCACCCCGGGGCGCAAGAGCCCGCGGGTGAGCCGGCTTATCTCGAGCAGCGGGGTGTTGCCGATCAGATCCAGCACGCTTGGGGCGCGCTGAATCGGCACCGCCTCGTTTTCAGCGGCGTCCGCCAGCAATAGCGGGGACGATTGAGATGTCGTCGCCATCCTTGACCTTCGAATTCAACTCATCGAGGAAGCGGATGTCGTCGCCGTTCAGGTAGATATTCACGAAACGGCGAAGGCCGCCCTGGTCGTCGAGCAGGCGCTCGCGCATCCCCGGATGGCGCCGTTCCAGATCGTCGAGCACGGCCTTGACCGATGCGCCCTCGGCGGGCACTTCGCCGACACCGGCGGTGAATCTCCTCAGCGGAGTTGGCACTCTGACCTTCACTTGCATGGGATGAACTCTGCCTCCTTGAGTTCGATCGCGATTCTTGTTTTCGCGCGTGCGTTCATACCTGGCGCGTCATGCTGCACCGGCGGCGGCGCGCCTGCCGTCCCCGAGCTGCTCGAATAGCGCGTCGAAGTCCGCCAGGCGCGCATCGATTACGAGCGGCCGCTCGATCGCCGAGGCGACCGCTTCGAGCGTTTTGTAGCCGTTGCCGGTGATCGAGACGACGACCGTTTCCTCGGGTTTGATCCGTCCCTGGCGGAGCAGTTTGATTGCAACCGCCAGCGTGGTGCCGCCCGCCGGCTCGGCAAAGATTCCCTCGGTGCGGGCGAGCAGCTTGATCGCATCGATTATCTCCGGGTCGGTGGCCACCTCGCCCCATCCGCCCGACTCGCGCACCGCGCGCAGCACGTAGTAGCCATCGGCAGGATTTCCGATCGCAATCGATTTCGCGATCGTGTCCGGCTTGACCGGCGTAATCAGGTCAACGTCCTTGTGCAGCGCGTGGATGACCGGCGCCGAGCCGGCGGCCTGCGCCGCATGAATCTTGAACTCGCCGCCACCGACGAGGCCGACCTCCTTCAGTTCGTGGAACGCCTTGGCGACCTTGGGGAGAATCGTTCCGCCGGCGGTCGGGAGCACGATGTGGTCGGGCAGTTTCCATCCGAGCTGCTCGGCCACCTCGAAGCCGAAGGTCTTGGCGCCCTCGGTGTAATAGGGCCTCAGGTTGATATTGACGAACGCCCAACCGTACTTGTCGGCGATTTCGCTGCACAGCCGATTGACGTCATCGTAGTTGCCGCGGATCGTGATCACCTGCGCGCCGTAAATCGTCGATCCGACGATTTTCCCCGCCTCCACGTCTTCGGGCATGAAGATGTAGCACTTGAGGCCCGCGCGCGCGGCGTGCGCCGCCACCGCGGTCGCGAGGTTGCCCGTCGATGCGCACGAGACCGTGGTGAAGCCGAACTCGCGGGCCTTGGTGATCGCGATCGAGACCACGCGGTCCTTGTAGGAGAGGGTTGGATGGTTGACCGTGTCGTCCTTGATGTAGAGATGCTTCACCCCCAGCTCCGCGCCCAGCCGCTCGGCGTGCAGAAGCGGGGTGAAGCCGGAATGCGGCCCCACGCCGGACTCGCCCGAGGCGGGCAACAGCTCGTGATAGCGCCACAGATTGCGCGGGCGCGATTCAACTTTTGCGCGCGTGATCGCGGCGCGGATCTTCGCGTAGTCGTAGGTGACCTCGAGCGGACCGAAGCAGTTGTCGCATACGTGGAGAGGCTCGGCCGGATACTCCTGTCCGCACTCGCGACACTTGAGATTGTTGATATAGCTCATCGCATCCTCGTCATTGATTGCGGATCGGCAGGGCTTCCCGGCCCGCCGCGCTCCATGCGCCGCATGCGCATCCGCGCCGCGCAGCGACATCGGCGATTCGCATCCGGGCGGCCGCGGCGCTCGCATCGTAGGTGAGAATCCTGCCGGCCAGGCGCGGCGCTGCGCCGGCCAGCACACGGATCGCCTCGGCCGCCTGAACCTCGCCGATTACGCCCGCCACCGGACCGATAATCCCTGCCTCGCGGCACGATGCGATTTCGGCCTCGCCCGGCGGTTCTTCAAAGAGGCACCTGAGGCAGGCGCTCCGTCCAGGAATCACCGTCATCGCCTGGCCCGTCATCCCGATTACTCCGCCGTACCCGAACGGCCGCATCGCACCGATCGCGGCGTCATTGATCGAAAACTTCGTCCGCGGGTTGTCGGTTCCATCGATTGTGAAATCGTGAGCGCCGATAAACCCCGAGGCGTTGGCGGCGTCAAGTTCGACCGCGAGCCGATCAATTTCGAGACCCGGGAATTCCGCCGCAAGCCGATCTGCGGCCGCCTCGACCTTGGGCCGTCCGACGTCGGCCGTCCGGTAAATGACCTGGCGCGCCAGGTTCGAGAGTTCCACCGGGTCGGGATCCATAAGCGTCAGCCGGCGCACGCCTGCGCGGGCGAGCGCCCATGCCGCCGGCACTCCCAGCCCGCCTACGCCGACTATCAATACGCGTCCGTTTAGTTTCGACTCCACGACATCACGCCTCGACTCGCAACGCTCATCGGCCTCGATTCCTGCGCGGGGGCAATTAACAAAAAACCCTCCTCCTGGGCTAAGGACGAGGGTTCTTCGACTCTCGCCTCATCTTCCAGGAGGTGCCCCTTTCGGGGATCCCTGCAGGAGTTAGCACCAGCACCCGGTCTGGGCTGGTTGCTGCGGCATCATCGGGCCAGTCCCTCCGCCGCTCTCGATAAGGCTCTTGGTTGAGCTTAAATATGACTTATAAGAGTGTGTTTGTCTTGTCAACCGACCGACCACTCGGTCAGGCCGCCGCTCAGCGCGGTCCCTCCGCGCTTAGAAGCCGGGGGCAGCGGGAACGAACCCCGGAAATGAAGCCTGCAAGTTCGAAGCGCCGCTACCGGATGAGCATTTCCGCGATTTGGATCCCGTTGAGCGCAGCGCCTTTGCGCAACTGGTCTCCGACCACCCAGAAATTGAGCGCGTTCGGGCAGCTCAAATCCTCGCGAATTCGGCCGACGAAGCAATCATCCTTGCCTTCCACGTCCACCGGCATCGGGTATCGATTCGATGCGGGATCATCGAAGACGCGAAGGCCGGGAAAGCGATCGAAGGCCGCCCGCGCCATCGCGGCGCTCACCGGCTTTTCAGTCTCGGCGTTGACCGAGATCGAATGCGCGGTGAAGACGGGAACCCGCACTGTGGTCGGTGCGATGAGCAGTTCGGGCGCATCGAGAATCTTGCGAGCCTCGTGGACCAGCTTCATTTCCTCGCCCGTGTATCCGCCCTCGACAAATTTGTCGATGTGCGGGATTACATTGAACGCGATCCGGTGCTGGAAATGCCTGGGCACCATCGGCTCGCCCCTGGCCCATGCGAGCGTCTGCTCGCGCAGCTCTGCAACGCCGTTGATTCCGGCTCCCGAAACCGCCTGGAAGCTGGTCGCGATCACGCGCCGCAGCCGGCCGACATCGTGCAAGGGCTTGAGCGGCATAACCGTCACGATCGTGGTGCAGTTGGGGCACGCGATGATTCCCTTGTGGCCCTTGATCGCATCGCCGTTGATCTCCGGAACCACGAGCGGGACCGAGGGGTCCATGCGAAACGCGCTCGACTTGTCGATCGCGACTGCGCCTGCTCTGGCCGCTGCAGGAGCGAACGTGCGCGATTGCTCCGATCCGGCCGAGAAGAAAGCGAAATCGATTCCCTTGAAGCTCTCGGCGCTCACACGCTCGACGGGGATCGATTCGTCGCCGAACTTGACCGTCTTGCCCTCGGAGCGTTGCGATGCGAATGCGCGGAGCTCGCGGACCGGGAACTTGCGCTCGTCAAGCAGCTTGAGCGTCATCTGGCCGACTGCTCCCGTCGCGCCAACCACTGCGATTCTTTGTCCCGTAGCCATCGGCGTCATTCTATCGTGGACGCATCCGGCGAGTGAACGGCCACGCCGCTCGGCGCGTCACGTGTTCGCAGCAAGCCACTGCTGGACGATCTCGAACACCTCGTCGCCGCGGCCCGAGTAGAAGTGGTCGACGCCCTGGAGGAGCCGGAGCGTTTTGGGCTCGCCGGCGCGCTCGTAGATCGTCTCGGAACTCTGATGCGGAAGGATCGTGTCCGCGGTTCCGTGGACGAGGAGCAGGGAGCGCGGCGCCAGATCGCCGACCACGTGCGCGCCCGCAAGCTGGCTCGACAGCGCGATTACTGTCGTCACGTTGCGGCTGAGCGTGCCGGCATTGATCGCGACCGCGCCGCCGAAGGAATGGCCCACGATCGCGATTCGCTGATGGTTCATGCCGCGCAGGAAGGTCACTCCCGCCAGCGTATCCACCACGCATTCGCCGAAATCGTTGGGCGCGCGATAGTCGAGCCGCGCAACGCCCAGCCCCGCGCGCGGGAGCATCAGCCCAAGGCGCGGGTAGAGGAGCGCGGGCCCGTCCAGTCCGCCGATCGCGCCGCAGATGCAGAGCACCGCGCGCCCGGCCTGAGCGGGCGCGTGGTACAGCATTCGGATCGGGCCGCGCGTCGTGGCGAGCGTGAGCATGCGCGCGCCGGCAATCTCCTCGCCCGAATCGACGCCGGTTATCCTGAGATTGATATCGTCGCTCATCGAGTTCAGCCCGCGATTCCAGGTCGAACAGCCGCGGTCCTCAGCGGGAATCGATCCGGTCCGGTCCCTCGATCCCCGCATCCGGCCCATCGCCGAGCATCCGCATCCCGTAACGCACCATCGCGGCGAGCCGCTCGATACGGGTGAGCAGTTCGGCCTGCTCCTGGGGCGGCGCAGTTACGAGTTGATTTGCGGCGGCGGCGAGATTCGCCTTCATGAGTTCGATCGCGCGTTCGAGGCTTGCGCGCTCGGGCGTGCGGGCGCGGACGCGCCGGCGGGCCGCCTGGATTTCAGCAAAATCGATTATCTCGGCCATTGGCGCTTCTGCCGCGCGGATGCGGCTTGAATTATCGCGCATGACCCGCCGCGCCGCCATCGCCGCGGCCGGGCGGGATTCATCTGAGTTTCATTCCGGCTCTGCGTTTCTCGGCCAGCGCGCGATGGCCGTCGCCGGCAGCCCATCGTATCTGGCTCGTGATCCCGTTGAGGATCTCGAGCTCGCGGGGCCGGATGCCGCTACGGCCGAAGATTTCCCGCAGCGCGAACATTATGTGATCCGGATTTTCCGCGGGCAGAAACCCGATCGCCACCAGCGTCTCCTTCATCCGCTCGAACATCGCGGCGACCTCGGGGGCGGGCGCAAGCTCGGGCGCCGGCGCGGCATCGCGGGGCGGCGCAGCGAGCGCAAGCATCATCTCGTATGCGACCAGCATCACCGCCTGCGCGAGGTTGAGCGATGGGTACTCGGGAGCGGTCGGGATCGTGATCAAGCGATGGCAGAGCTTGAGTTCGCGGTTGGCAAGGCCGTGATCCTCAGGGCCGAAGACGATCGCGATTCGGTTCGTCGCGGCGGCATCGGCAAGTTCGCGCGCCGCATCCCGAAGCGCGATCGCGCCGCTTCGATAGAGACCCCGGCGGCAGGTGGTGCCGGCCACGATCGTGCGGTCGGCGAGCGCCGATTTGAGGTCGGGATGAACCGCGGTCGCGGCAAGCACGTCATCGCCGTGCACCGCCATCGCATGCGCCGCGCGGCTCCTGGACGATGCGGCGGGCGCCACCAGCCGCAGGTCGCGCAGGCCCATGTTTCGCAGCGCGCGAGCGGCGGCGCCGATATTGCCCGCCTGCTGAGGCCGGAACAAAACGAAAGCGATATCCGCGATCGCCGCCATCGGCACTCTTTATATTACGCTCCCCGGCTGTTGCCCGCGCGCTCAGCGGGAACTCTGCCTGGATGCTCTCGCGGGCAGCTTCGCCGAGCTGCCGAATCCTCTCCCGCTGGAGGCTTATTTTCCGGTACACTTGCCGGCATCGGCGCAACTTCGCCAATTTCACTACCTGGCGGGCGAAATGAAAATAGTCTCTTTTGGCGATGTTCATATGTCGACGCGAAACCTCGCTCGGATGGGCGAGGTGATGCGCGATTGCGACCTGGTCGTCATCTCCGGCGACCTCACCATCTTTGGCGGCATCGAAGACGCCGCCAAGGTGATCGGCAACGTTCGCCGCTCGTGCCGCAACGTGCTCGCGCTGTCGGGCAACCTCGACCGCCGCGAGGTGATCCCGTTCCTCGAGCAGGAGGGCATCTCGCTCCACGGCAAGGGCGTCGTCGTGAACGGGGTGGGGATTTTCGGATGCGGCGGCTGCAACATTACCCCGCTCAATACCCCGACCGAGTTCACTGAGGACGAAATTTACGCGACGCTCAAGGCCGGCTACGAGCAGGTGCGCGATGCCCGGCCGCTGCTGATGGTTTGTCATGCGCCGCCATACAATACGAAGTGCGATCGGATTTCGTCGGGGATGCCGGTCGGCAGCACCGCGGCGCGGCGGTTCATCGAGGAGGTCAAGCCCGACGTCTGCATCTCGGGCCACATCCACGAATCGGCCGGCGTCGACGCGATCGGGCCGACACAGGTCCTGAACGCGGGACCGTTCAGGGATGGCGGCTATATAGTGGCCCACACGGAGGATGGCCGGCTTCAGGCGCGGCTGGAATTTCTTGCAGGTACCGCGGCTCGCTGAGACCGATGTGTCGATTGCGCCCGGGCCGCTCGTGCCGGGCGGGCTGAGATTGCGACGCTTGCGAAATTCCGCGAAATCGTCAGACTGGAAGATGCCTGCCTGAACATAGCGGCTTTCGGCACCGCAAAAAATTTGGAAATCGGCACGTTTTTCGAGCGCAGCATCGGCGGGCCGTACATGAGAAGCGGCAGGAAGGACCCGATTTTGAGCCGTCCGCGGCTCGGAGGAGAGCGAATTTGGTGATGGTCGAGGCCGAGAAAGTTCGGATGCAGTTCGATCACGTGTCGATCGCGGTACAATCGATCGACCGCGCGACGGAATTCTTCGCGCGCTATTTTCCCATCCAGATCCGTACTCCGAAGCGCTTCGAGGAGCAGGTCAGCGGCGCTTTCTACTGGCAGGATTTCCGGCTCGGCGGATTCGTGGTCGAGGTGATCGAGGATCCGCCCGGAAAGCCTGGCTTCGTCACCAAATTCATCGAACGCAAGGGTGAGGGACTGCACCATCTCTCGCTCAAGCTCGACAAGGTCGCGCCGGTCGTCGCGCGGATGAAGGCCGATGGAGTGCGGATCGTGGACGAGCAGAATTTCGAGGGGAACTCCGCGACCGCCTTCATCTCGCCCCGGTCCGCCTTCGGCGCGCTCATCCAGCTCTGGGAAGTGCCGGAATCCGAGCTGGCGCCGCATCCGGCCGACTCCAATGGACTGGCCCATTTCGATCACGTGTCGCTAGCAGTTCGGGAAATCGAGCGTGCCTATGATTTCTTTTCGCGCTACTTCCCGAGCAACGTGAGCCACGCGCCGCACCCGAGCCATTCGGCGGGCAACTTCATGCTCGGGCACATGGATGTCGCCGGCTTCAGGCTCGAGTTCATCCAGAGCCCGCCCCACCCGGTCGCCAATGATTTCGTGGGCAAGTTTATCGCGCGCTACGGCGAAGGGATGCATCACGTGTCGATCGATGTGAAGGACTTCGACGGCACGCTGGCGCGCCTCAAGCGCGACGGGGTTCGAGTTGTGGATGAACGCAGCAACTGGCGCGGCGAGCGGGAATTCTTCATCTCGCCGCGATCGGCGTTCGGGGTGCTGATTCAGGTTTGCTCAATGCAGTGAATGGGGCGCGCCGCGGCGCGGTCCTGCGGGCGCATCCGCCGAGTACCCCCGCTTGCTTCTATCATAGAGCTTAGGGAAAGATTGCATTCCGCTTGACGTTGCTTGCGAGTTATTCTTATTTAGGGCAATTTCGACAGCCTCGAAATTGCGTGGGGACACCAAGATGAATTCAACGATGCGCGTCTTCCGCCTCGGGACGGCTCTATCCGCCCTGGGCGCTCTGCTTTTCCTGGCCGGCTCGGCGTACGCCCAGAGCCTCGCCGAACTCGACACCGAGCTCGGCAGCGTCGAGGGCCAGCTTTCCGCGGCCGAGTCGAGCGAGCAGGCCGGCAAGGACATGGTAGGCAAGCTCGACCATCTCGAGTCGCAATTCGCCGAGATCGCAAATGGCGCCAAGACCGACAAGTCCGGTCTTGCCCCGACCTACAGCAGGCTTGAGTCGGCGCTCAACCGGATCTACAACGCCTACAAGAAGAAAAAGGACGACTGCATCGCGCAGATCGACCAGGGCGGCCAGTGCGATTACAACACTCCGGAACAGATTGCGCTCGGCGCGCTCTATCCGCTCTCGTGGCTCAGGTTCACCGCCGCAACGACGGTCTATGGCGGCGACGAGAACATGTCGCGGCGGCTGCTCAACGAAGCGATCGACGGCTTCACGGAAAGCACGCTGGTCGTCGCCTTCGACGCCAACCTGATGCGTGAGAACGTGCTGGGCCGCGCATACTGCGAGAAGGAACTCGCCAAGTTCGACAAGACCGAGTACGACAAGGCGATCGCTGACTTCCTCCAGATCTATAACGACGGTCCTGCCACCCAGCAGTACAAGGCCGCCAACCAGGGTCTCGCGACCACCTACATGGCGATGGGCGAGCCCGAGAAAGCCAAGAAGTACGCCGGAGGGATGGCGACCACCGGCGGCGGTCTGATGTTGCGCCTGGCAACCATGTTCTCGGCTGAAAACGCCAAGCACGATCCCGCCGCGCGCGCTGCGCAACACAAGGAGATCGTCGATGTCCTCAAGGGCACCGAGGACAACAAGGAGAGCTGGGCAATCTCGATCGCCGCGGTCGGTAAGTACGTGATGAACCCGGTCGCGGAATTCGGCAGCTCTTCCGATCCGTTCGAGAAATGGCTGCTCGCAAACGTGTTGCTCAATAGAAAGGATGATAACGGCGCGGCGAAATACTTTGTCGAGGCTGCACGCGGGAGCTCGAAATACGCCAAGGGCTTCCGCAACGCCGCGGCAATCTACGAAGCGCAGCATCGTTACGACCTCGTCGAGAGCCTGCTCGGCGATATCGCCAGGAGCGGTGGTCCCGATGCGCAGTGGGCGACCTACATGCGCTACAAGCTCCCGCGCACGCAGTGGGAAAACAGCGGGCAGAAGAACGCCGGGCTCGAGAGTCAGTGGGTGAAGGGCGCCGAGGACTATCTGAAGACCAACGCCGGCGGCCAGTATGCGCCTGAGGTGCGCTTCCGCCTTGCCGAACGTCTCCAGCGCGGGGGCCAGTATCTCGACGCCGCCAAGATGTACGACTCGATCACCGGAACCAACGAGTACAGTTTCACCGCCAAATTCAATTCCGCCGAGTGCGATTATCTCGCGCTGGTCGCAGCCTCGAGCGCCAAGGAGGCCAAGGGAGCTCCGCAGGTAAATGCCGATGAGCTTCGCCAGGCCACGATCAAGGGCCTCGAGGACACCATCAAAATGGAGCCCGAGGCGCTGCGCATTGCCCCTGCCTCGCAACACGCCTTCGTACACGATACGAAGGGGCGCGCAATATTGCTGCTCGTCGGTTTGCTCGAATATCAGAAGAACGCCGATCCCAAGCAGGTCGCGGATCTGCTCGACGGATTTGAAAGCCAGTATCCGAGCATGAGCGAACGATCCCGCGACGTGGCCGAATGGCGCATGTCGGCTCTCGACCAGCTCGGCCGCTACGATGAAGTCGAACGCAGCCTGAGGGCGATCATCGAAAAGAACCGCGGCAACACCGCTCAGAGCGATTTCATCAAGGAACTCGGACTCGACTTCTGGAAGGTGGGCCAGGCCGCGCAGGCTAAGGGCGATGACAAGGCATACCGCGCCAACGCGAAGCTCGCGTCGGTTGCCTACGGGTTCTTCGAAGATCTCGTCCAGGCCGGAAAGACTCCTGCGAAGAACCTGACCGGCACGCTTTCAATTCTCGGCCAGGCCTACATGGCGCAGAACGACGAAGCCAAGGCCGAGGCCGTGTTCCAGCAGGTGGTCAAGGCCGACCCGGCCTCTCCCGACGCCAACGCGGGACTGGCCCGCATCGCACAGGCCAAGAAGGACTACAAGGACGCGGTGACGATGTGGACCAACGTCGAAAACACCGCTGCCGAGTCGGATCCGCTGTGGTACGACGCGAAGTACAACGTCGCGTTGATCTATTCGGAGCAGGGCAACATACAGGGCGCGTGCAGCAAGCTCGCACAGACCCGCGCCGAGCATCCAAGCCTCGGGACGCCCGAGATGAAAAACCGGTGGGACCAACTGCAGCGCAAGCTCTGTCTCGACCACAAGTAGCCGCGCGCGCCGGATGCTGAAGCGGATTCATCATGTGGGCGTGGTCGTCCCGCGCCTGGACGACGCGATGCGCCTGTGGCGCGACGTGCTCGGACTCGAATTCACCGCGAGCGCGACCATCGAGGAGCAGGGCGTCAAGGCGGCGCTGCTCAGGATCGGAGAGAGCGAGATCGAGTTGCTCGAGCCGCTCAGTCCCGACAACGGCGTCGGCAGGTTCCTCGCCCGGCGCGGCGGCGGATTGCATCATGTGTGCTTCGCGACCGACGATGTCGCGCGCGACCTTGAATCCGCCCGCGAGAAGGGACTTCCCCTGATCGATCAGAAGCCGCGCCACGGGCTGGCCGGGATGATCTGCTTCCTCCACCCCAAGGCGACGCGCGGGGTGCTGGTCGAATACGCGCAGCCGGAAGAGTAGGATTTCGGGCGATGCCGATTTACGAATATCGATGCCGAGATTGCGATCGCGGGTTCGAAGCGTTGGTGCGCGCGGGCCGCCGCGATCGTCCTGAATGTCCCGCCTGCCATGGAACGCGCGTCAAGCGCGAGATGTCGGTGTTCGCGGCGCGCGTTGGAAACGGCAATGGCGCCGGAGCCTCCGAGCAGGCATTCGGCGAAGGCGCGGGCGCATCGGCGGGCGGATGCTGCGGCGCGTGCGGCGGCGCCTGCGCCTGCCACTGATTAATCCGGACGCGCGCGCTCCAGAACGAGACCGGCCCGCATCTTCGAGCGCCGGCTGAGCGGATTGCGGGCGCGCTCAGCTTTCCTCGCGGTGCGCGAACTCCTCCCTGGCCGCCGCGAGCAACTCCGGCTCCGCGAGCAAGTCATACGCTGTCATCGCGAGCGCCTTCGCGACCCGGATCATCGCATCGTATCCGCGCGGCGAGTCCGCGTGCGCCACAAACGCATCCTCGTGGCAGGAGCCCTCGCCGCGCCCCGCGATCGCGAAAATCGGATGAATCGACGGGATCTCGTGGCTGATATCGCCCATGTCGGTGCTGCCGGTGGGCAAATCGGGCGGCGCGACGGATGCCCTGGCGCCGAGCGCCTCAGTATGCGCCGAGTAGCGCTGCGCGATGCTCAGGTTGTTGATCATGTTCTTGTAGCCGGGCGCGATCCGATGCTCGACGCGCGTCCCGGAAGCCATAGCGGCCCCCTCGGCGCATCGGACGACGCGGGCGGCGATTTCAAGCGCATACTTGCTGGTCTTCGCCCGGGTCGTGAACACGCACTCGGCTTTCTCCGGGATGATATTCGGCGCCTGACCGCCATTCGTGATGATGCCGTGGATGCGCGAGCCGTCGCGAAAATGAAGCCGCGCCGCATCCACGCTCACGAAAGTCTGAATTAGCGCGGAGAGCGCGCTCGATCCGTCCCACGGCGCCACCGATGCGTGCGCCGCCCGACCGTGAAAGGTAAGCCGCACGGTCGCGGTTGCGAGCGCCGGCATCGTGGACCATTCGGCATCCATCGGATGCGCCATCATGGCGGCATCGACGCCCTTCAGCACCCCGCGCCGATGAAGAATTATTTTGCCCCCGCCGCCTTCCTCGGCCGGCGTGCCGAGAAAAACGATTCGGCCCGGAAGGCGGGCGCCGATCGCGCTCAGTCCGGCAACCGCGCTCAGCGCTGCGCCGGAGATGAGATTGTGGCCGCACGAGTGGCCGTTTGGCAGCGCATCGTACTCGGCCATGATCGCAACCGTGGGACCGGCCTTGCCGAATTCGGCGCGGAATGCGGTCTTGAGTTCGCCGATTCCCATTTCGACTTCGAGGCCAAGTTCGCGCGCGGCCGCTGTCAGAGCGCCCGCGGCGAAATGCTCCTGGAACATGAGTTCGGGATGCTCGTGGATTTCGTGGCTGATTTTGACCGCCTTGTCGCGGTAGCGGTCGATCGCGCTGCAGATTTCGGAATGCGCATCCATTGGTGTCCTCCGTTGGGCGGGAACATGATCCGCCCGGCGCAATCGTCTTGTCCACTGCCATCCGTCCGGGCGAAGCCTGCGCGTCCTCTGCGTTCGTCGTCCCCCGCGCGCGTGTCTGGCGCGCGCGAGGAATCGCGGCTCGCTGCGAAAACGGGAAAAATTCCGGGATTCTACGCGAGGCGCGCGTAGAATGACCGGAGAAAAGGTGGCGCGGACGAGGACGCCCGCGCATCTCTCGGCGTGCACGGCGGCCCGCCCCACTATCATGATGATACAGCGCCGCGCGTCCACGACGTTTTCCATTCCCGCGCGCTTGGCAGTCTGCCTGAAACTGGCGGCGCGGCGATACGTCTAAATTCTTGGGTGTCCTGCGCCTCGAATCGGGCGCGGCCGGTGACGTGCTTGTGCCAGCGTGCTGCAAATAGGAAGATCATCGGCGGGCGCCACGTCTGCGCTCGCAGATAGGGAGCGGATGGCGATAAACAAACATCGCAGCGCGAAGACGGCCAGGATGACCGCGATCGCGGTCGTCTTGTTCGCCGTCGCGCTCGTTTTTCCCCACGCGCGCCGCGCGCTCGCGGAAGGGGGTTCCTCGCCGCCCCCGCTGATAATCCCCAGCAACCAAAACCCCGCCGGATCGACGCTCGAGCTGCCGCCGCTGCCTTCGCGCCAGGGCACAACCGCAAGCATCCCGCCGCCGGGGCCGCAGCCCGGCCAGGAGCTGGTGATCCCGACGCGCGAGCTGCGCGAGCAGCCCGGCTACGAGCAGGTCACGGTGACGGTGACCGATCACAATGGCACCTATGTCACCAACCTGCAGAAGGACGATTTCCGGCTCAGCATGGACGGCCAGCAACGTCCGATCGAGTTCTTCCGCCAGGACCTCAACACGCCCGTGTCGATTGGAATCGTGGTCGATACGTCGGGAAGCATGCAGCCGAAGATTCCCCAGGCGCGCAGGGCGATCGCGCAGTTTCTGAGCAACCTAAACGACCGCGATGACGTGTTCCTGTTTGCCTTTTCGACCCGGCCGTTCCTGCTCCAGGACTTCACCATGGATCATGATTTGGTGATGCGCAGGCTTTCGTTGCTCCGCGCATACGGCAACACCGCACTGTTCGACGTGATCGTCCGCGCGCTGCAAAAGGTCCAGGAGGGGCGCTGGGACAAAAAGGCGCTGCTGGTCGTGACCGACGGAATGGACAACTCGAGCGGGTCAACGTTGAATGACGTGGCGTCACAGGCGCGGCGGATGGGCGTGCTGGTCTATTCGATCGGAATCGGAGATCCCAACGCGATCGACGGGCCGAGTCTGGCCATCGGGCCGTTCGTGATCGGCGGGTCCGGGATCGAACGCGTGGACGCGCAAACGCTGCGGATGCTCTCGACCGAGACCGGCGCGAAGACCTACATCATTCGCCAGGTCGGAGACGGCGAGATGTTGCGCAAGGCGTGCGAACAGATAAGCCTCGAGTTGCGCGAGCAATACACCATTGGCTTCCTCGCACCCGATCCCAAGTCGGGCGGCTACCGGAGCCTCGGCGTCGAGGTTCCCACGCATCCGGGCGTCGATGTGCGCGTGCGCAAGGGCATCGATGTCGGATCCTCGCGCGCCTACGCGGCCGAACCACCATCGGAATCCGCGCGCTGAAGCAGCGCGGCTAACGCGCGGCGCCGACGCAAACGATCGTCAAAGTTTGCGCTTGCCGTAATACGGCAGCGTCGTTCCCTCGGACGCCTTTTCCTCCGCCTGCTCCTCCCGCTTCGGCATCGCCGCGGACATCACGCTGTAGAGCGCGAGCGTTCCCGGCTCGATCACGTCGGAATCGGTCACGATATTCAGGCACGAGACGCGCGGAGAGTTGAGCGCGCGGCTGAGCGCCGGAGCGATATCCTCGGGACGTTCCACCAGTTCGCCCTGCGCGCCGAGCCCCTCTGCGGCCCGCTCGTAATGGACCATTCCGAGCTCGGTTGCGAGACGCCGTCCCTTGCCCCACATCAATTCCTGTCCGTGCGCAGACATCCCCCATTGCTGGTCGTTATTGATCACCACCGTGATTGGCAGGTTGTTCTTCGCCGCGGTGTGGAACTCGGAAAAATTGAGGCCGGCTGAGCCGTCGCCGATGATGCACAGGACCTGGCGGTCGGGATGCGCCGCCTTGGCCGCCAGCGCGAACGGCAATCCGACTCCGAGGCATCCGAGGTAGCCGTGGCTCAGGAAACGGCCGGGATGGCGCGCGGTCCACGCGTTGCTCATCCAGGCCGCCGTCTCGCCGCCATCGGCGACGACCACCGCGCGCGGGTCGAGCGCCTTGGCGATCTCGTGCGCCATGCGGGCGGGATGAATCGGCGCGCCGGTGCGCGTGATCGCGTCATCGAAGCGATGGTTCATCGCGGTCCGGATTGCGCCGAGCCGCTCGCGCCATTCCTTGTGCTCGTCAAATATCTCGTTGCGCGCCGCCTCGACTGCCTGGCGCAGGAACTCGCCGCAGTCCGATGCGATCCCCAATTCGATATCGCGGTTGCGGCCGATCTCCTCGGGCTCGATATCCACCTGGATGACGCGCGCATCGTTCGGGATGACCGAATTGCGCCCGCCGGTGAACAGTCCGATTCGCGTGCCGAGCAGGATTACCAAATCGGCGGATGCGTTCGCTCCTCCGCCGTGGATCGCCGGATGGATCGCGCCGAAGCCGCCGAAGCAGAGGTCGTGGTCTTCGGGAATCGAGCCGCGCGCTTTCGAGTTCGCCATCACGGGCGTGTTGGTCAGTTCCGCGAACCGCGTGAGTTCCTCGGCCGCCTGCGCGAACCAGACGCCTCCGCCGGCAAGGATCGCCGGCCGCTTGGCGTCGCGAAGCCATCCGAGCGCCTTCTTGAGCCCGTCGCGCGATGGGCCGGGGACGCTTTCGGGCCGGTAATGCTGCGGGAACTCGACTGCCGCCTCATCAGCTTGCGCGAACAGCACATCGATCGGGAGTTCGAGGAAAACGGGACCGGGCCGGCCCGACACGGCATAGCGAAACGCCGCCGCAACGTATTCGGGAATCCGGGCGGTATGCGTGACCGAGCGCGCCCACTTGGTGATCGGGCGCATGATCCCCATTTGATCGACGGCTTGCAGCGGCAGCTTGTCATCGTCAGCGAGCGGGCTTCGCCCGCCAATCAACACCATCGGAATCGAATCCATGTATGCATTGGCGACGCCGGTCACCGCATCGGTCACGCCGGGGCCTGCGGTTACGGCGGCAACGCCGGGACGCCCGGTCGTGCGCGCCCATCCGTCGGCCATGTGCGCGGCGGCCTGCTCGTGGCGCGTATCGATCACGCGAAAGCCGTGACGCCTGCACGCGTCGAAGATCGCATCGAGATGGCCGCCATGGAGAGTGAAGATTTCGCCGACGCCCTCGCGCGCCAGCGCTCGAACCAGCATCTCGCCGCCATCGATTCTAGCCATCGCAGATCTACCTCCGTGGGCGCGCGCCTCGGGCATCGCGGCCGCGCTTTTCGAAATCAGACCGGATTGTAGGTAAGCGCCGCGCGCTCGGCAAACCAGCGCGAATCCGCCCGAATCGCCGCCGAGGTTCGGTTCGCGCGGTCCTGCGCAAGTCCGCCGGCGACGGCCGCCCCCTGCCCTCATTGCGCCGTACCGCAGAGCGCGGTTTGCGACGGCCTCCTATTTGGTATCGCGCGCGATTTTGAACGGAGAGACGAAGGCGCGGCCCGGGTCGGGAAGCAGGTTCAGGAATTTCACCTCCGCAAAATCACCCGCGATCTGCACGCCCGAAAACGCCGCGGTGTCGATCCGAAGGCGGCGGAATTGCGCAAGGTCGAGCGCCATGAAATGGCACAGCACGCTGCGGATGATGTCGCCGTGCGAGACGAACAGGATTCGCTTCTCGGGATTGGCCGCGAATGCGCGCGCGATCGCCGCCACGCCGCGCTGCTGCACTTGCAGGATCGTTTCGCCGCCCGGCGTCGGCGTCTCGACCGGATGATCGCGGTAACCGATGTAGTCCGGGTCCCTCACCAGGTCGCTGAAGACCATAGTCTCCCAGCGCCCGTACTGGACCTCGCTCAGCCCCGGCTCATCGATCACAGCCGCCCCGCCGATTCCATTTGCGATTATCTCGGCCGACTGGCGCGCGCGCACGAGCGGGCTCGTCATAATCAGGTCGGGCTTAAGGATTCGCGCGAGCGCGATAGCAGCCTCGACCTGCGCGCGGCCGCCCGCATCGAGTTCGACCGGATTGCGGCCCATCACGCGGCCCTCGCGGTTCCACGGGGTCTCGCCATGCCGCATCAGAAACGCAACGCCTCTCATGCCTTCTCCCTGCCTGAGTTTCTGAGCAACGTAGAACGGTCCAAGCGCCATCGCCAGTCCTCCAACATTCTGCTCGCGTGCATGGTGGCACGCGGAGCGCGAGTGAGACAATCCGCGCGACATGCGCGACACGATGCGATGGATGCCGAGGCGCGAATCGCGCTCGGTGAAGAGCGGGACGCAGCCCGCGCCGAATCGATATCTACCGGGCTTGCGCCGGATGCGCCGCCGGCCCGGTGGCGGAATGCTCGCTCGCTCCGTTCGGGCTGCTGCCGACGCCGCAGAACGCCTCGTAGTCGATGAGTCCCTTCTGGGTCGGATGGTCGCCGCAAACCGGGCACTTGGGATCGCGCTTGATCTTGAGAATCCGCACGTAATCGGTGTCCGACAAGGTATCGAAATAAATCATCCGCCCGATCAGCGGATGGCCCGCGCCAATGATCAGCTTGATCGTCTCGAGCGCCTCGATCGATCCGATCAGCCCCGGCAGCGCGCCCAGCACGCCCGCCTCGGCGCACGATGGCGCCATGTCAGGCGGCGCAGGCTCGGGATAGAGGCATCGGTAGCACGGCCCGCCCTTGGCAGGATGGAAAACCGTAGCGTTGCCCTCGAAGCGGTAGATAGCGCCATCGACGAGCGGCTTTCCGGCCAGCACGCACGCATCGTTGATCAGGTAGCGCGCCGGGAAATTGTCACCACAATTCACGATGACGTCGTAATCTTTGATCGTCTCCATCGCGTTCTCGGAAGTCAGCCGCATGTCGTGGCGAATCACTTTCACGCCCGGATTGAGCGCGTTGACCGCCTTCTGCGCCGACTCGGTCTTGGCCGTGCCCACTCGATCGACGGTGTGAATTATCTGGCGCTGGAGATTGGAAAGATCGACCACGTCGAAGTCCACCATCCCGATCGTCCCGATGCCGGCGGCCGCAAGATAGAGCGCGACCGGCGAGCCCAGCGCGCCCATTCCTAGCACCAGCACCCTGGCATCGAGCAGCTTGGCCTGCCCCTTCTCGCCAACCTCGGGAATCACGAAGTGGCGCGAGTAGCGAGTTATCTCGGCGGGCGTGAACTGGCGATCGGCGACCCACGGCAGCCCGCGATCCTTCCATGCGTTGAAGCCGCCGGCCATGTTGTACACGTTCTCGTAGCCCATCTCGCGCAGCGTGCGCGCCGCGAACAGCGATCGCGTACCTGATGCGCAATGGACGATCAGCGGCGTCTTGCGATCGGGCACTTTCTCCTCGATGCGCAGTTCGAGGAAGCCGCGCGGAAGCGCGATCGCGTCGGGCAGATGGCCTTGCCGCCACTCGTCGCTCTCGCGCACGTCGATCACGGCCGCGCCCGGCGTCTCCATGAGCTGGCGCGCCTGGTCGATATCAACCTGCTTTACCTGCGCGCGGGCCTCGTCGAGGATATTTTTCGATGTCTTCGCCATAGATTCAACCGTTGCGCCATCGGGCGGATACTAATTTCCCTGCATTCAAGAACCGTCGCGAAGCGCCTGCCCGCCGCGCCCGCGCGAAGTATGACGTCGTGGAGGACGCGCGGCGCAGGTGGCGGCGGTCGCGGCCGAGGACGGCGTCGCGCGCCGGTGCGGCCTGCGCGATGCGCGCATGGTCAGCTTGCGGCGCGAGTCTCCGCCTCGGCGAGCACGCGCCGGCTCGTGAACTTGATCGCCGCGTTGTCGATGTTGATCGAGCAGAGCGAGCCGCACATGCTGCAGACGTTCGAGCCCGCCGCTTCGCTTTCTTCCTTGTAACGGCGCGCCTTGTCCGGGTCCATCGCCATCGCGTACATCCCCGGCCAGTTGAGCGCCTTGCGGTAGCGCGACATCTGATCGTTCCAGACCTTGGCCCCGCGCACGCCCTTGACGAGATCGCCCGAGTGCGCCGCTATCCGGGTCGCGATTACACCCTCGCGGACATCGTCGATGTCCGGGAGGCGAAGATGCTCTGCCGGCGTGACGTAGCACAGAAAGTCGGTGCCCGCCGCGGCCGCAGCCGCGCCGCCGATCGCGCCCGTGATGTGGTCGTAGCCAGGCGCAACGTCGCAGGTCAGCGGGCCGAGCACGTAGAACGGCGCGCCCGCGCAGACCCGCTTCTCCAGCTTCACGTTGGCCTCGACTTGATCGAGCGGCACGTGCCCCGGCCCCTCGATCATCACCTGCACCCCGAGCGCGCGAGCGCGTTCGGTCAGCTCTCCCAGCACGAGCAACTCTCCGATCTGGCCCCGATCGGTCGCATCGCCGGTCGCGCCCGGGCGCAGTCCGTCGCCGAGCGAGATGGTCACATCGTGCTCGCGCAGAATCGCGCAGACCTCATCGTAGTGCTCGTAGAGCGGATTCTCCTTGCCGGTGCGCTCGATCCACGCCGCGTGCAGCGCGCCGCCGCGCGACACGATGCCCTCGATGCGGCTTGCGCCGCGCAGCCACTTGACCGATGCCTTCGTCACGCCGCAATGGAGCGTCATAAAATCGACGCCCTGGCGCGCCTGCCGCTCGATCACCTCGAGAAAGTAGGACGCATCGAGTTCCATGATCGAGTGGTCGCTCGCGACCTGGTAAATCGGCACCGTCCCGACCATCACCGGACATCGCGAGACCAGCTCGACGCGAATCCGATCGAGATCGGTCCCGGTCGAGAGGTCCATGATTGAGTCGGCGCCGAAGCGCACCGCGGTGTAGAGCTTCTCGATCTCTTCTTCGATGAGTTGATGGAAATTCGATGCGCCGATGTTGGCGTTGACCTTGGTGCGCAGGTTCTTGCCCACGCCGATCGCGCGGAATTCGTGATGGGTATTGCGCGGGATGACGACCTCGCCGGTCGCGACCAGCGCGCGGATTTCTTCGCCCGCAAGACCCTCGTCCTCGGCCACTTCGGCCATCTGCGGGGTGATGATTCCCTTGCGTGCGGCTTCGATCTGCGTCATCTGGCACCTCTGCGGGCGCGCTCGACCCGCCAAATCAACTTTATATCAAATCGAACCTTCCCCGCATGGGGGATTGTTCGCGCCGCGCGGCGCCGGGGCAATCCCGATCGACGCCATAGGTCAGCGTCCGTTGCGCGCGTGATGGCGATCGACCGCGGCAAGCTCGGTCACCTCGGGGAACTCCTCGAAATGCTTGGGCAGCTCGCGCTCCGTGTAAGTCTTGAGCTCGGGACGCTCGGGATTGAAGACCTGCTCGCTCTGCTCGCGATACCACGCGAGCATCTCTTGCATGTTCCCGTCGCGGCCCTTCTCGGCGAGCACGTGCGAGCGATGCATCAGCATCTCCTTGGTCTCGACGAAGTCCTTGCGGTCGAAGCCCCAGATGCGCGGATGCACGTACGTGTCCATCCGGATCGCGTCGCACGGGCACGCCTCGACGCACAGTCCGCAGTAGATGCATCGCAGCGTGTCGATTTCGTAGCGGAGCGGGAATTTCTCGATATGAGGATCGGGCGATTCGCCCGCCTCGATGTAGATGCACTGGGCCGGGCATGCGGTCGCGCACAGGTAGCACGCGGTGCATCGCACCGCGCCGTCCTCGCGGAGCGTCAGGCGATGGCTCCCGCGGAAGTAATCGGGATAGCGCTTGCGCTCCTCGGGATATTGCATCGTCGCCGCCGCGCGCCTGTCCTTGGCGAACCCGAGCGAATGGGCGACGTGAAGGCCGAGGTTGCGGAACAGGCGGAAGTTCGTGACCGCGATACCCCTCACGATCTCCGGCAGGTACAGACGTTCCATCAGGGTCATTTCTTCGCGTCTTTTCATCTCGTAACCAGTGCAAATTCCCTTGCCGGGATTGGGTTTGCGCCCGCTCGCTCGATGGCGGGAGCAATTAATGGACTTCTATGGGCAACTATAGGTGGCGCGGAGATTTGCAGTCAAGGAGAAGCTCGCGTGGGTGGCGAGCCGGTTTGATTCGATTGCGCGCGCGCCCTTTTTGGCTGTTATTCCTGCGCGCGCGCGGCGCGCGCGGTCCTTGATAAGCCGTCGGCGGGGCCGTACTTTAGCGGGAGCCTGGCGTTGCTCGCGAACGCGAGGGGACGTGGGGATGCTGATGCGTGGTGGCAGGCCTGCCGAATTGCCGGCCGATCCGGCCGAGGAACCCGAAAAATTCGATCCCGCCGCGGTCGTCATCGAGTGCCGCGACAACCTGGATTTCATGCGCGCGCTCCCCGACGGCATCTTCAGGCTGATCGTAACCTCGCCTCCCTACAACATCGGAAAATCCTACGAGCGCCGCCGGCTCCTGAACGATTATCTGACCGAGCAGAGGCAAGTGATCGCGGAGTGCGTCCGGTTGCTGGATGGCCGCGGCTCGATTTGCTGGCAGGTCGGGAATCACGTGGATGGCGGCGAGATCGTTCCGCTCGACACTGCGCTCTATCCAGTATTCAAGACTCACGGCCTCAGACTCCGCAATCGAGTCATCTGGCATTTCGAGCACGGACTGCACTGCTCGAAGCGCCTGTCGGGCAGGTACGAGACTCTGCTCTGGTTCACAAAGGGAGATGACTACGTATTCAACCTGGACCCAATCCGAGTACCTCAGAAATATCCGAACAAGAGGCAATTCAAAGGCCCCAACGCCGGCAAGCTCTCGTGCAATCCGCTCGGAAAGAACCCCGGCGATTTGTGGGACATCCCGAACGTCAAGCACAACCACATCGAGAAGACCGAGCATCCGTGCCAATTCCCGGTCGAACTCGTCGAGCGCCTCGTGTTGTCGCTGACGGATCCCGACGACTGCGTATTCGACCCGTACCTCGGCGTGGGATCATCCGCGATCGCCGCAGTGAAGCACGGACGGTCCGCGTACGGATGCGATATCGTTCAACGATATATCGATATCGCATGGGATCGGCTTCATGCGCTGCGGGCGGGCGCTCTGAAAACGAGGCCGATGGACCGTCCGATTTACGATCCGAAATTACCCGGCGGGGGACTTAGATGATCATCGCGACTGAGTATTGATAACAGCACGCAGTGGGTAATTCAGATGCAATACCGCATCATCCCGAATACCTTCGCACGCATATCTCGTCAGGCGCTGGCCACCACGAGGCAGAAACCATGCTCACGCGACGCGAAATGATGAAGTCTCTAGGCATCGGATCGGCGGCATTCGGATCGATGATGCTGGCGGGGCTTGCGGCTGCGGCGGAGACCGCGCAGACGCAGGCCGCGCCGTCCCTCGGCACGGGCGTCACGATGAAGAAGCTCTTCGACTACCCGCTCGAGGAGGTCAAGGACGCCAATGCGGTGGTCGTCCGGTTCGACTTCGCGCCGGGCGCCGCCTCCGCGCCGCATCGCCATCCCGGTTCCGCAATCGGTTACGTCCTCTCGGGCCGAGTCGAGATTCAGGTCGCTCCCGGAGCCGTCGGGAGCTACCGCCAGGGCGAACTCTGGTACGCTCCGCCGCACGCATTGCATCGAGTCTCGCGCAACCTGAGCACTACCGCGCCCGCATCGATCCTTTTCTTCATGCTCGTGCCCAAGGGGAAGCCGTTCCTGCTTCCGGCAAGCGAGCCGGCGTGAGAGCGCGGAAGATTCTTCAGGCGAAGCCCAGTTTGAACGCTCGCAGGACAGTCGGCGGCACGTGCCGGGAGCTTTCCCGCGCCTGCGACTTGGACTAAACATCGCACGCCATGGATGAACATGCCGCCGGTACCGCCGCCCCACGTCCACTCTCGCGATCGGAGGCCGCGCACACTCTCGTCGCGAGCTTCCTCGGCTGGGCGCTCGATGCGTTCGATTTTTTCGTGCTCGTCTTTGTGCTCCCGACGATCGCGCGCGAATTCCACTGCTCGATCGCCGATATCGCACTGACGATCACCGCGACGCTCGCGTTCCGCCCGCTCGGCGCGCTTATCTTCGGATGGATCGCCGACCGTTACGGGCGGCGCGTGCCGCTGATGGCGGACATCATGTTCTACTCGGTGGTCGAAGTGCTGAGCGGGCTTGCGCCGTCGTACCGGACCTTCCTCGTGCTGCGCGCGCTGTACGGAGCCGGGATGGGCGGCGAATGGGGTGTGGGCGCATCGCTCGCGATGGAGGCGGTGTCCGCGCGTTCGCGCGGATTTTTCTCCGGGCTGCTCCAGGAGGGTTACGCGGTCGGCTACCTGCTGGCGGCCGCCGCGTACTTTTTCGTTTTCCCCCGTTTCGGGTGGCGCGCGCTGTTTTTCCTGGGCGGCGTCCCTGCCCTGCTGACGCTCTACATTTTCGCCAAGGTGCCCGAGTCCGAGGCGTGGGAGCGGACGCGGCCGGGCGCGGGCGAGATCGTGGGCGCGATTCGCGCGAACCTGCCCTCGTTCGTGTACCTGGTCGTGCTGATGACGATGATGAACTTCATCTCGCACGGGACTCAGGATCTGTACCCGACGTTCCTTCAGAAGCAGCGCGGACTGGACTCGCGCACGGTTGCGACGATTGCGCTTATTTATAACGTCGGCGCGCTCTCCGGCGGCCTCATCTTCGGCTATCTCTCTGATCGATGGGGCCGGCGCCGGTCGATGGCGACCGCGGCGATACTCGGCGCGCTCATCGTGCCCGCATGGATTTATCCAAGCACGCTCGCGATGCTGGCGGTGGGGGCGTTCCTGATGCAGTTCATGGTGCAGGGCGCGTGGGGCGTCATCCCGGCCCATCTCGCGGAGCTTTCTCCGCCGGAAGTGCGCGGGCTATTCTCCGGCTTCGCCTATCAGCTCGGTGTTCTGTTCGCATCGTCGGCGGCCTTCGGCGAGGCGCTTCTGGCCGAGCGCATGGGTTACGCCGGCGCGCTTGCGATGGTCGCGACGATTGTGTTGATCGTCGCAGCAATCGTGATCATGGCTGGTGGCGAGCGCAAAGGGTCGGCGCTTCACGCCGGGGCGGGCGGCTGAGCTCCGCCGCTCAGACGCCGCGATGAGTTGTTAGCGCGGACGGCCCTCTCCCCAAAAAAATTCTGACTTCCGCTACCCGTGCGCTTACGTTAAACGAGCGGTAGGCGGGAGGTGGACCTATGAAGTTCGGGATCTTCTACGAAATCTCGGTGCCGCGCCCATGGACTCGCGAGAGCGAAAAAACCGTGTACGACCGCTGCATCGAGCAGGTGAAGCTCGCCGACGAGCTGGGCTTCTCGAACGTCTGGGCGGTCGAGCATCACTTCCTGGAAGAGTATTCGCACTGCCCAGCGCCCGAGCTGTTCCTGACGGCGTGCGCGATGGTGACCAGGAACATCCGCGTCGGCCACGGAATCATCGTGTGCGTTCCCGAGTTCAATCATCCGATCAAAATCGCCGAGCGCACCGCAGTCCTCGATATCCTCTCGGGCGGACGGCTGGAAGTCGGCACCGGACGCTCGGCGACCTGGACCGAGCTCGGCGGCTTTCGCGCCAATCCCGATGAGACCAAGAAGACGTGGGACGAGTTCGTCCATTGCCTGCCCAGGATGTGGACGCAGGAACGCTATTCGTATCAGGGACGATCGTGGTCGATGCCGCAGCGGACGATCATTCCGAAACCCTACCAGAAGCCGCATCCCCCGATGTGGGTTGCGGTGACGAGCCCGGGCACCGAAATCGACGCCGCCGAGCGCGGTATGGGAAGCCTCGGCCTCACCTTCGGCGGTTTCAAGGAGCAGGACGAGAAGGTCAAACGGTATCGCAAGATCATTCGCAATTGTGAACCGGTCGGCGCCTTCGTGAACGAGCAGGTCGCGACCGTGAACTTCCTCTTTTGCCACGAGGACGACGCGGCGGGAGTCGCAACCGGGCGGCGCATCGCGGGCGCGTTCAACTATCTCGCTGCGCAACTGCTGGCCGCGCGCGAGGCGTACCCGACCAAGTCCTATCCGTCGCTTGGATTGCTGCCCGCGCTCAGGCAGGAAGCGGCGGGCCCGGGCGATGAGTCCGGCGCGCCCGAGGGAATCGCGATCGGGAATCCGGCGCGCATCCTGCGCGAGTTGAAAAAGTGGGAGGCGGTCGGGGTCGACCAGGTAAACTTCCTGCTCAATTCCCTGGAGGCCGCCCCGCAGGAACAGGTGCTGGCGAGTCTGCGCCTGTTCGCGAAGGAAGTGATGCCTCACTTCCAGCCGGCGGCTGATGTTGCGGCGGCCGCCGCGGGAGGACGCTGATGCCACCACGCTACGGAACGCTCGACCTTTCCATCTGGGGCAAATCCGCGCCAGTGATTGATGGCTACGGCACGGACCGCTGGTTGCTCAAAGGCGCGCAGATTCTGGAGCTGCACTGGGAAATCGACGACGAGCCGGCCGACGCCCTGCTCCCGCGCACGATGCATCCGGTGATTCCGGCATACTGCATCATCAACGTGACGCATTATCCGGATAGCCCGGTGGGCGCGTTCTCGACCGGAGAGGTGCGGATTGCCGGACGCGCCGGCGTGCGTCCGCGCGGATTCGTGCTGCGCAGCTATTGCAACAGCGAGGCGGCGCGGCGCGAGATGGCGTCGCGATGGGGCTATCCGGTCGCGCCGGGTGAAGTCAGCATGATCCTCCGCCACGACCGCGTGATTGGCAAAGTGGTGGCGGGCGGGCGGCCGGCGCTCGAGATCGAACTCACCGACCGCGATTTGATTTCCGGTGCCGATATCCAGTACATCGCCAGTATGCATCTGGCGCGCAATCGCGAGGATAACGACCTCGTCCTGGTGCAGGTTGATCCCGAGTACACGTTCACGAAGGGCGAGCGCGGGAGGCCCAGGGTCGTGACGCTCGACAACGATGCGTTCGGCGCCGGCAATCATCTGCGGCTCACGAATCCGATCATGGCGAGCTTCGCGACCGCAGACGTGACCATGCCGAAGATTCGCTTTGTCTGTAACCCCGCCCTCCCGGCGATGCAGGGTACGGCTAAGGTAGCGGCTTGATCGCGCGCGCTCTCTCGTCCCGCCCTTTTGGCCCGCCAGCGGCCACGGTTTTCCGGCCGAAGCGTGCGGCGTCCCGGCCATTTGACGTGCGGCCGGGGATGCCCGCGCTGGCGGCAACAGCAGGAAGATCATGGCTGAGCCTTGGCATTTCGAACATCTCACGCTGAAGAGCGGCCTTGGGATGCGCATCGCGCGCGCGGGCAAGGGCCCGCTCGTCGTGATGATGCACGGATTCCCGGAGTGCTGGTACTCGTGGCGGCATCAATTGCGCGGGCTCTCCGACTCCTTCGATTGCGTCGCCGTGGAGATGCGCGGGTACGGTGAGACCGATGCGCCGGCCGGAGTCGAAAATTACACGCTCGACAAGCTGGTCGGCGACCTCGCCGGCCTGATCGAGGCGCTCGGGCACAAGCGCGCAATCGTGGTCGGCCACGACTGGGGTGGCGCAGTCGCGTGGGCGAGCGCGCTGATGATGCCCGAGATAGTCGAGCGCCTCATCGTCCTGAACTGTCCCCATCTCAAGCGCATGAACGAGGAGCTTCGGCGCAACCCGCGCCAGATGCTCCGAAGCTGGTACATGGCGTTCTTCCAGATCCCCCGGCTGCCCGAGGCGCTGTTTCGGCGGCGCAACTTCGCGGTGCTGGACAGCTCGCTGAGAGACGGCACGGTGCGCAAGGGCGCGATCACCGATGAGGACATGCGCTACTTCCGCGATGCGTTCAAGAAACCATACGCAATTACCGCGGCCATCAATTATTACCGCGCCAACTTTCGCACCGCCCTGGTTTCGCGCGCGCCAGGCAACGATTGGATCGATCGCAAAATTGCGGTCCCGACGATGCTCATCTGGGGCGAACAAGACTTCGCGCTGGGCAAGGAGGTCACTTACGGGATGAGCGGGCTGTTCACCGGGCCGTTCGAGATCAGGTACATCCCGGATGCCGGCCACTGGGTGCAGCAGGAAACACCCGACCTGGTCAATCAATATATGCGAGAATTCCTTGCGCCGCTTGCGAAAAATGCCGCAAATTGAATCTCCGCTTTACTAGTCTTCCGGCGTCGAGTAATCTTTTTTGTCAAATCGTTAGGGCACCGCCCTTCCGTGAGATCCCGCCGTTGGCTCGCAGGGTCTGCTGTGTAGGAGTTGCCCGACAAACGCAGAAGGACTCTCTCAAATGCCCACGAAGCTGTACATCGGTAACTTGGCCTATGCCGTCACGGATCAGGACCTTGCAACACTGTTCGCTCAGGCGGGGAAGGTCGATTCGGCAGTCGTCGTAACCGACAAATTCTCGGGCCAATCGCGCGGATTCGGGTTCGTCGAGATGGCTGACGGCGCCGATGCCGCGCGGGCGATCGAAACCCTCAACGATGCGGACTTGAAGGGGCGGCGCATCCGGGTCGCCGAGGCACGCGCATCGACTCGCGGCCCCGGCGGGGGAGGCGGTGGCGGTGGTGGCGGCGGGGAGCGCCGGCGTGGCGGCGGTGGCGGCGGCTGGGGCGGCGGCCGTGGCCGTTCCTAGACCGTCTCGGCAATAATCGATTCCTGTTACGGACCCGATCGGATTTTGGCGCACGAGATGCGGCGCCTGCCCAATGTGATCGCGAGCAGCCCGCCAGGTGCTTGCTCGAATCGCGCGCTCTGCTATCGTGTCTCGCCGTGCAGAAACTCCGCTCTGACTCCGGAAAGCTGATCGCATCGGGGATGCTGCCGGCGCTCGCAATGCTCGGCTTGCTGATGGCGAGCCGGCCGGCCGCGGCCCAGGAGGCGGTCCCATCATCGCAGACGCTGCGCAATGTCGCCGGGATTGTCGCTCATCGCAATGGACGTCCGGTGCCGGTTGGCACCGCATTTTTCGTCGCGGTCCCCAGCTATGCCTACCAGGGGCAGTCCTTCGTTTACCTCGTGACGGCGCATCACAACCTGCTCGACTCTGAGGGCCACGAAGCGAAGGGGCTCGCGCTTACGGTCGAGGACAAAAGGACCGGAGCGATGCGCGAGGAACCGCTCCCGCCCGAGAACCGGTGGGTACTGGACCCAAAAGCCGAGTCGGCCGACATCGCGGCGGTCCCGCTCAACCCGGCGACGGCCAATATCGCGCCGATTCCGCTGGAGTCCCTGATGGGCGTGGACATCGGCGGCCGCACCCTCGCGGAGACCGGCGCGCAGGCCTATTATCTGATGGCAGCGAGCGTCGGGCGCAGCAGGCCGAGGTTCGAGGCGCTCGCGCGCTTCGGACGGGTCTCGGTCGCTATGCCGGCGGAGTCCGAGGTCCCGGGCGCAGGCGTTCAGCAGCTTTGCTTCCTCGACGGCGGCAGCTCGCCGGGCTTCTCCAGCGGCGCGCCGGTGTTCGTGCAGGAGGGACTGCGATTCGTCCTGTGGGGCATTCTGGAGGCGGTGACGGGCGAGAGTTCGAATCCGATGTTCTCGGGTCTCGCCGGGGTGCTGCCCTCAAATTACGTCGCCGAGACCGTGCGCGCGATGGCGGCGGTACAGGAGAAGGCGCTTCGAAGGGAGCCGTAGCGCGGTTGCAACTATGACGGTACGGCGTCGCAAACCCGCCCCCCTTGATTTCGCGGCTGGAGGCGAATACCAAAGTTATTCTCGATCCTCTTGAAATCGCTCCCCGGTAGCTCAGTCGGTAGAGCAGACGGCTGTTAACCGTCGGGTCGCTGGTTCGAATCCGGCCCGGGGAGCCACCCTGAATCTCCCGTCGATAGCGCCTGCCGCCCCACGCTCCTGCGCGGCGGGCGCCGAAAAAGTTCAATATTTACAAAGGTCTAGCATGACAATTGCGTCTATGGGACGCTTATGCAGGGGTGCTCCGATATAGGCCACACCTCCGGTGGCTTTCTGTCCGATCTTATTGACTATCCCCCCGGTGAGGGTGAGAATATTTTCCCGCTCGCGCTTAAATCTGCGCGGGTAGGGTGACGGATGGCATCGGCGTGCAGGATCGCAACAGGGGGCCGAAAGCTCGCGTCCTTATCGTCGACCATGAGCTCGGTCTCGCCACAATGGCCGCGACCTCGCTCAGACGGGCAGGATTTGAATGCGAGATCTGTCCCACGGTTGATGCAGCGCTGCACGCGCTCGACTTCGCTCGCGCCGATGTGATCGTAGCTGACCTTAATGTGCCGGGGGTGGATGGGATGGAAGTTCTACGCAAGGTTCAGACTAAGCAGCCCGATGTCGCAGTGGTCGTCTCCGCGCCTACTCCAAATGCCGGCGCGGCAGCTCGCGCGGTGCGAGAGGGCGCATTCGACTTCGTAACCAAGCCCTTCAATAGCGAGGAACTCAACGCTGCCGTTTCGCGCGCGGTCGAGGTGAGCGCACTTCAGCGCGAGAACCGACGCCTGCGCGAGCAGCTCGACGTTGCGGCGACGACGGCCGAGTTTATCGCCGAGAGCCCCAAGACCAGGCAACTGGTCGCGACGATTCGACGGGTCGCCCCATCGCATTCGACCGCTCTTATCACGGGCGAGACCGGGACGGGCAAGGAACTCGTCGCGCGGATGCTCCATTTCTGGAGCCGGCGCGCGGAGGGTCCGTTCGTCGCGGTCAATTGCAAGGCGTTCGCCGACGGTGTCGTGGAAAGCGAGCTCTTCGGCCATGAAAAAGGTTCGTTTACGGGGGCGATCCGCGACCGGGCCGGATGCTTCGAGCGGGCTTCCGGGGGCACGCTGTTCCTCGACGAGATCGCAGAGGCGGGGCCCGACTTCCAGGCGAAACTGCTGCGGGTGCTCGAGGATGGAGAAGTGTTCCGGGTGGGCGCCTCCAAGGCGCGCAAGGTGGACGTGCGCATCGTTGCGGCGACCAACCGCCACCTTCGCAGGGAGGTGGATGGGGGCCGCTTCCGCGCCGACCTCTATTTCCGCCTCAACGTTATCCCGCTGCACATCCCGCCCCTGCGCGAGCGAATCGAGGACATCCTCGCGCTCGCAAGGCATTTTCTAGCGATGCACTCCGCCGAGTCGGGCCGGCCGATTACGCTCTCGCCCGAGGCTGAACAGGCGCTCCTCAATTATCCGTGGCCGGGCAACGTCCGCGAGCTTCAGAACGTGGTCGAGCGAGCCGTGGTCATGAGCGGAGCCGAGGTGATGACACCGGATGCCTTCGCCCTTGAGGGAGGGCTGTCAGAGGTCCTGCCTGGGGAGGAGGGATCAGGGGCGGCACCCGCGGCAGCAGGTGCGAGTATGCAGCCCGAGGGTGGCACGTTGCAGGAATGCCTCGACCGCGCTGCGGCCGAACGGATCAAGACGGCGCTTGCCGCGGCGGGAGGGAATCGCGTCGAGGCGGCCACCGCCCTGGGCGTCGACCGCACGACGCTCTATCGCCTTATGAAGCGGCTCGGGATGGAGGGCGGCGGGCGAGCTTCGTCCTGATCGTCTGATCCCTGTACCGGATTCGCAAGCCTGAAAAGGCGGGCCCCGGACCGCTGCGTGGCCGCGAGCGGCCCGGGGCGCCTGGGAGAGGCTGTTTGAATAGGCGGCCGGTTCGGACCGATCGCCCCGCTGTGTTCAGGCGTGACCCAGCGTCCGAATGACCTGTAGCATCGCGGGACCGACAATAACCGCGATCATTGCGGGCAGGACGAAGATCACCAGCGGGAACAGAATCTTGACCGAGGCCTTCTGAGCGCTTTCCTCGGCTCGCAGCCGACGGCGCGTCCGAAGCGCATCTGAGCTGGCGTGGAGTGCCGGGGCAATCTGGGCGCCCAACTGTTCGCTCTGGATCAACGTCGCAGCCAGCGGTTTGATGTCATCGACGGCGGTGCGATCGGCCAAGCCCCTGAGCGCCTGACCGAGGGTGGCACCGGCAGAGATTTCGCTCGCGACAAGGTTGAGCTCGAGGCCGATTTCCTGTCCCTGGCGTTCGCACTCAGAGCCAACCACCTTGATCGCTTCGTAAATGCCCAAGCCCGCCTCGACGCAGACCACCAGCAGGTCGAGCACGTCGGACAACTCGCGCGCGATGGCCGTCTGGCGGGCGCGGGCCCGACGCCCGAGATAGTAGCTCGGCACGAAAATCCCCACCCCGACGCCACCCAGGCAGAACATCACCGGTTCCGCCATCGTGCGGTGCACGAACACGCCGAAGATGAGCCCGATGACTCCGCCACCCACCGCGAGCAGCACGCGGGTCACCTGGTATGCTTGCGGCGCTGCGGACTTCAGGTACCCCGCCTGGGCAAGCGTCTGGACCAGCTTCTCGCCTTGCGGCGTATCGAGATTGGGAGGTGGAATCCGCTTGGCCGCCCAACGAAAGAGCATCCGGAGCAAATTCGCGTCGGCAATATCGCCCTCGAGCGCGCCCTGCGATACCCGCATCTTGATCGCCAGATCCGCAAAGCGCTCTTCTACCACGCGATGGGACCCGAACGCCGCGACATAAAGGGCGATCGCCGCCGCGGCAATCAGGAAGAAGAATGCAACGCTTACCAGCACTGTACTCATTTTAGTAGTTCACCCGCAGCAGGCGCCGAATTGTGAGAAGGGCCGCCAGGTCCAGGCCAGCCGCGACCTTGAGAATTTTCTGCCCGGTGGGATCGTAAAAAAGGTCATTCGTATAGCCCGGCTGGATGAGGCTGAATGCCGCCAGCACGACTACCGGGAGGATTCCGACCACCCAGCCTCCCATCCTGGCCTGCGCCGTCAGCGCCCGGATCTGCATACGCAGGCGCTGCCGGATGCGTACGATCTCCGAAAGCCTCCCGACAATCTGGGCGAGGCTGGAACCGACTTCGGTCTGCACCTTGACCGCGACCACCAGCAGTCTGAGGTCGTCCTCGGGCACGCGCTTGAGCATGTCGTCCAGTGCCCTGGGCAGGGGAAGCCCGATTCGGTTCTGCTCGAGGACGGTTCGGAACTCGCCGCCCAAGGGGTCCTGGAATTCGCTGACCACAACCTGGAGCGCGCGTTGGAGAGAATGTCCCGCCTCGAGCGACGATTTGATCAGGTCGAGGGCGAACGGCAACTGCACGCCGAACGCTTTGATCCGGCGCCGCTTGCGAAACTGGATGTAGACGACCGGGAGCGCACCCACCGCGGCGCCCGCCCCCAGAGCGATCCACGCATCGCCGGTGAACGCCTGCCCGAAGAACCCGCCCGCGCCGAACAGCAGCAACATCACGAGCATGATGTCCCCGACGCGCATGTACATTCCGGCCTGCCACATGCTCTCTTCGAGGCGGCGCAGAAGGTTCAGCCTGTAGATGACGGCGAACAGCTTGCCCTCTTCCGGGCGGCGCTTGCGGGTGATCTCGAGATCGATCTCCTCGGCGGGGCGGCTGAGCCGGCGCGTGATGTCGCGGCCCCGATCGCCCTCGCCCTTCCGGCTGCTCAGGATGACGAGCAGAAAGATGAAGAAGGTCGCGAATATTCCGGTTGCGATCAGGATATCCATGATGGTCAGACCGCCGAGCTGCGGAAGGCCTTTGAATCGAGCTTGTACCCGGCCGCATCGATCCGCTGCGAATAGGTCGAGCGGATTCCGGTGGACACGAACTGGCCGAGCACGTTGCCGTTTGGCCCGACGCCGGTGCGTTTGAATTCAAAAAGATCCTGCATCATCACCATCTCCCCCTCCATCCCGCTGATCTCCGAGATCCTCATGACCTTGCGCGTGCCGTCAGAGAGACGGGCGACGTGAACCACGATATTGATTGCCGAGGCGATCTGCTGGCGCATCGCGCGCTGCGGGATCGCCACGCCCGACAGCATCATCATCATCTCGAGCCGGCCGATCGCGTCGCGCGGGGTGTTGGCGTGAATCGTGCCCAGGGAACCGTCGTGACCGGTCGACATCGCCTGAAGCATGTCGAAGACTTCAGCGCCGCGGACCTCGCCGACGATAATCCGGTCGGGCCGCATGCGCAGGGTGTTCTTGACCAGGTCGCGCTGCGTGACCTCGCCCTTGCCCTCGACGTTGGCCGGGCGGGTCTCGAGCCGCACGACGTGCGGCTGCTGCATCGACAGCTCGGCGGAGTCTTCGATCGTCACGATGCGCTCGTCAGCCGGAACGAACGCCGACATGCAGTTGAGCATCGTGGTTTTCCCGGAGCCCGTGCCGCCGCAGATGATGGTGTTGAGACGCGCGCGGACGATGGCGCGCAGGAAGTCCACGATCTCGGGCATCAGCGTGCCCTTCTCGACGAGGTCCTCGATGTTGTAACGCCGGCGCCCGAAACGCCGAATCGACAGCGACGGGCCGTCGAGCGCGAGCGGCGGGATGATCGCATTGATACGCGAGCCGTCCGGCAGGCGCGCATCGACCATCGGCGATGCCTCATCGACCCGGCGCCCGACCTGCGAGACGATCCGGTCGATGATCAACATCAGGTGCGCATCGTCCTGAAAACTTACGTCGGTGGCATGGAGCTTGCCCCGTTTCTCGACGTACACCTGGCTGTGCCCGTTGACGAGAATATCGGTGACCTCGTCGTCCCACAGCAGAGGTTCGAGAGGGCCCAGCCCCAACAACTCGTTGCGGAGCTCCTCGACCAGCCGCGAGCGGTCGACATCGGTGATCAGCCGGCCTTCCTCGTTGAGGATGTCGTTGATTGCCTGGGTTACCTTGGTTGAAGCGAGCGCGGGCTCAAGGCTCTCCAGGCGCGCGACGTCGAGGGACTCGAACAGGCGGCTGTGCACGGCAAGCTTGAGCTGAGCATAGCCTTCGGACTGAATGTTCGGCGGCTTTTTCTGGGCGCCGCCGATGAGGGAGCGCTGGAAAGACGTGCCGGCGGTGGCGGCCTGTTGCTGCTGGCTGATCCGTTCGACGAGCTTCATCGACCTAACCTCACGCGCGAGCGCCAATCGCGAGGAGTAGTTTCGATACGATCGAGTTCTCCTGATCCTCGGCGCTGACCTCGCTGCCGGTGTCTATCTTGCGGGCGATCTCTTCGATGCTCTTGGCCAGCGGCGAATTCGGCGCTACCTGCCAGAGGTCCTGAGCGCTGAGTTGGATGCGCTCGAGTACTTTCTCATCGCGGGGAACCTTCGCGTAAATGGCCTGCGCCAGGGTGTGAGTGAGCTGGTCCTCGCTGATCGGATGACCGGGCACAAAACGGCTCAGGATGAAGGCCGGCTCGACGCTCTGAAGTCCCAGACGCGCGCACAGATCGACGAACCGCCACGCGCATCTGGCCGCGCCGATCGACTGGTCGAGCACGTAGAACAGGTGCTTGGAGCGCTCCCAGGCGGCGACCGAGTTGGCATCGATGTGCGTGCCGCAGTCGACGATCACGTAGTCGAACATCTGCCGCATCAGGTCCAGGACCGCCCCGACCGTCGCCTCGTTCACCAGCTCGCTGTCTTCGATCCGCTTTGGCGCGGCGAGCAGATAAATGCCCGAGGCATGCTTGCTCAGCGCGGCTTCCAACTGGATCGAATCCATTTTCTGCTGGCTTTCTACGAGCTCCATGATGGTGCGCTCGGGCTCGAGGTTGAGGTACACGGCGAGCCCGCTCGTCTGGAGATCGAGATCGACCACCCCCACCCGCTTGTCGAAGACGTAGCGCATCGCGAGCGCGAGATTTGCGCTCAGGCTGGTGACTCCGGTGCCGCCCACGAGGCTTACCAGCGAGCAGATGACCCCGCCCTCGTGATGCTCCTCGCGCCGGCGCGCCTCGCTGATCTTCAGCAACGCGCCGGTCGCATCGCCCGGATCCAGGGGCAGGAAGAGGAGCTCGTCCGCCCCCGCCCGCAGCACGCGCTTCATCAGCTCGGGCGAGCGGTCATGAAGCAGCGCAAAGATTGCGGGGCGCGGTTCGAGCGCGTTCTGCCGCTGGAGGTACTGAAGGGCCACATCCTCGTCGCCGTTGAACAAGATCATCGTCACGTCGGCGGGGGTTTGCGCGGGCGCCTTCGCATCCGGTTCGATCTCGACGATCTCCATCGGCGGGTCGCCGCTGAGCGCGAGGAGCGCGTTTCTCGTCTCGGAGCGCTGCGTCTGCGCGCTGCCCACGAGGTGGACCTTTAGCGCCTCTCGCCGGCCATTCCTTTTCGACAGTACTGCCACCGCAACCTCTCACCTTTTGCGCTATGAGTCAGTTCCTCTCAGCCGGCCTGCTCCCCTAGCAGGCTGGTGATAAATCACAGCCTGCTCCCCCTCTCTTATCTCCCCCGGAATAGACCGGGGGAGAAGATATCGGAAAGAAGCCATCTTTCACGCAGGGTGTTGAGACCGCAACGCGGTCGAACTGCGACGATTTCGGCTTTCTCAACATCCTGCTAGAACCTGGGCCGCGCCGCATCTGGCTGCTCGAGCGGCTTCGTCTTGATTTGCTCGGTCGTCATTTCCGGCACCTCGACCGGGTTCTGGATCTGGGCGCCCTCGGGCAGCGGACGGACGATCTGCGGAGTCACGCTCATCACGAGATCGCTCTCATCGTTCTCGTAGCTCGTGGTGCGGAACAGGCCGCTTAAGAACGGAATGTCGCCAACGTACGGAACCTTGTTAATGGTCGCTTTCTTGTTGTGCAGGATCAGTCCCGCGATGATCAGGGTCTGGTCGTCTTTCAGCCTGACCAGCGTTTCCGCGCGCCGAGTAACAAACGCCGGAATGTTGAAGCCGAACATCTGCACGCCGTGGGCGTAGTCGGGCTCCGAAACCTGGGGCTTGACGAACAGCTCGATATCGTTGCGCCCCACCACGGTCGGCATGAACTGCACCGAAGTGCCGAACTCCTTGAATACGATCGACGTGTTGAGGGCCTGCGAGATCACGATCGGAATCTCGCCGCCGGACAGAAACTTTGCAGTTTCGCCCGAGTTGGCGAGCAGATGCGGCTGCGCGAGGACCTTGCCCAGGTTGTGATTCTCGAGAAACTGGAAAAACGACTGGGTCGAGATGTTCGAGTTCTGCGCCGCCAGCCCGTAAGTCACGTTCTGGGAGAGCAGCAGCGGGATAAGGTCTCCGCCCGGTGGGAGCGAGGCCGCGCCGCCGGAAATTACCGTCCCGTTGGGCAATACCGTGGTGATCGTACTCTGCGGGCTGTACGGAGTGGCAACCGCGCCCGGCAGCCCGAACAGGGACACGCCATAGTTCGTCAGCGCCAGCGACAGGTTGACGCCCTGACTTTCGATCCGGTTGCGGTCGAGCTCGGCTACGATGCAGTTGAGCAGAACCTGCTGCTTGCCGCTCGCATCGATTCGCACCGTGCGCTCATCGTAATGCCCCTGCTGGTTCCACACGGCCAGCGTGGTGAATCCGGGCTTGTGGCCGATCAGGTTGAGCTGGAAGGGGTTGACCACCTGGATGTCGGCGATCGCAGTGTCGGCGATCGAGACCCGGCGGATTTTGCTCGGGAAGTCGATGATGCGCGAGGTCCCGGTCATGAGCACGACCACATCGTCGGGCAGGTAATGGGTACCGCCGGAGACGGCATCACTCGAATAGTTGCCGCCCGTCTCTGCGATCGACGGATCGGTCCGGTATTTTGGCGCGGTGGCCGCTGCCGACGCGGTCTGGCTTGGGATCAGCGGGTTGGAAGTCTGGGCCTCAGCCGGTGCCGGGATGGCCGGTGCAGCCGGCGGCGCCGGCGCTGCTGGTGCAGCCGCCGGAGCAGGCGGCTCTGGCGATGCAGGAGCAGGCTCGGAGGAAGGCGGCGCCCATGGTGCCGATGGCGCGGAGCTGCTCGCTGCGAGCTTGATGGTCTCGCTACTGGAACTGGTTGAAGCCGCCGAAGCCGGCGCGCTGGCCGAATTGTTCGATGGCGAAGACGCACTGGCACTAGACGATGAAGGAGCCGCGTGAGAATCACCGGTGGCGCTCGACGCATTAACCGGGCCCGCACCCGCATCGAGCTTGGCTACGACCGGAGCGGCCGTTCCGCTGGTTGCGCCGGAATCGCTGATCGCCGGCGGCGCCTCCGCCGGATGCGAAATATCCTTGGGATTCGCAATCGCGTGCACGGCCACGTCATAGGTCGTGGATTTACCGTCGGCCTGTTGGATCTCGACCGACCATTTTCCCGACTCTGCTCCGAGCAGCACGACTTTGCCGGGCTCTTCGTTGTGAACGACGAGCGCGTGCGGGTTCTCGACCACCCGCACTCCCGGCGTCGAGCCGGGACTTACGTTTTCGATCACGTAGGTCTCGCCTGCGTTGAGAGATATCGAAACGTGCTCCGAAGCATCGCCCGCCGCTAGCAGCAGGGCGGGACGGAACAGCAGCAGGCTCAGTGCGGCCAGCAGCCAGGGGAGCAATCCACATCCACGTTGAGCTTTCATAGTAGTCACCTCTTCATCACCTCACCTTGGTCGCTATGGCTCACGGCACGTCGATCGTTTTCGGGGTCGGGACATAGCCCGGCATCGGGCCGCTAAGAGAAGATTCCTTGGAGCTCGCCGATTGCGCGGGAGCAGCCGCTTCGCTGCTGGCGGCATCCGCCGCAGTGGCGGGCGGCGCGTGGTCGCCGGCAGAGGCCTCGCTTGGAGCCGGAGTTGAGGCCGCGGCATGCGCGGTCGCAGCCGGTTCGGAAGCGGCGGCGTCCTTTTCAGTCTCGGGCTCTACGCGCGAGTATTCACGGGTCTTTTTGTGGCCTGGCGTATCATCAGGGCTTGCCTGACTGATGAACGATACCGACTCGGAGGTCTTGCCGTTGCGGTATATCTCGATCTCCATTGGCCTCGACCTTGGCCGCTCGGGCGCGCGAGGCGCGACCTGCGGCGCCGCCACCGGAATCTCCGGTTGCAGGCTGTAGGCGCGCAACATCTCCTGAACGTCGGTCCCGCTGGTAAGCACGATCTTGTTGTCGTTGTAATTGCGCATCGCCAGGCGCAGCGTGCCCTCGCGGCTGGCCAGCGACAGTCGCTCGGCCTCCTGGGGCGAGACGAGCAGGGTGACCACTCTGACGGTGGTCGGCTCGTCTTTCTTCATTTCGACTTCCTCACCCACGGCGAGGACTTCGACGTTTTGCAGCACGACCTTGGAAAACGCCTTATTGCCGCCCTCGCCGCCGACCGAAAGCGCGACCAGGATGTCGACTCGCGTGTGCGGCAGGACGAAGCCCGAGATGTCGCTCACCTCGTCGACCGGCACAGACACGGCTCGCATTCCGAACGGGATCAACAGCGGCATCACGCCCGCGGTCTTCTGCCCCATGAACAGCTTGCCTGTCACGATCGGCTCGTTCGCGACGAACTGGCTTCGGACGTATGACCCGATCGCCTGCTTGGGATCGGTCATTGCGCCCTCGGGAGTCGCTTCAGCGGACCAGCGCGCCATTTTCAACTCGCCCGCCTCGATCTTCGCGCCGAGCGGGAGATCGTAGGCAGCGACCACGATTTCGACGTTCTTAGCCATGGCCTGCTGGATCTCGGCCTCGCGCTTCTTGAGCGCTGAGTACACCACCACCGAGGCGAGCATGGCCGCCAGCCCCGCGAGTACGACGAACACTATAGGTCGTCTCATTTCACCCCTCCGCGCCGGCCGTCACTAATCCGGCCAGCCCCATCGCTTTGGCTTTTATAGTCAATCGAATATCCACAGTTCCCGGCGCTTGGCCGGCCGGAAACGAAACATGCAGCTCTGATCGCGACGGCGCAATTTCAAGATTGGTCCCATCGCGGGTGTCGATAGCCTGTGAGGCACCGGTTTTCATATAGATAGTCGCCCGGCAATCCCCCGGCGGTTCGGCGGCTTCACCACGATGGTGAAAGCCCCCCGGCGGACCTTCGGGCACAGCGGCGCCTTAGAGCAGCGGCCCGACCTGGTTGATGATGCTCGTCAGAATCGTGCTCGCATTCGAGTAGAGCGAAATCACGACTGCGGCGACGGTTACCAGTATCAGGGCATACTCAGTCATCGTCTGGCCGCGCATCCAGGCCGTCTTGACGCGCACCGCTTTTAGCAACTTCATGATGATCCCCTCCCAGGGATGCCGCCATTTGGCGATGGTTTCTGCGAAGGAGACTCTGAGGCCTCCTTCGCAGAAGCCCCCGCCGTCGCCCGCGGCCGGGCACTGAACACTACAGTTGCGTGTCCACTGAGCCGAGCAGGGTCGAGATGGTACTACCCATCGTCTGATAGCCCACGAACACGACTACTGCGACCGCGGCGAGAATAAGAGCATACTCAGTCATTGTCTGCCCTCGATGGTACTCACGCACTTGCAAGTACCACCGCGCCGCTAGGTTCATTCCTCTGCGCTTCCTCCTTTTTTACATTTTCGATACGGGCGGCGGAGAGACTGCCCTCCGCCGCCCGCAGTTCGTGACCGCGATTTAGAGCTGGGTATCAATGCTGGTGAGCAGCGTCTTGATGGTGCTGCCCATCGTCTGGTAGCCAACGAACACGACGACAGCGACCGCGCTGAGAATCAGCGCGTACTCGGTCATCGTCTGGCCCTTTTGGGCCTCGCGCACCTTCACATACAGCCTGTTCAGAAAATCCATTCCCGTGTCCTCCTTGCGGTTTTGCATGGCCGTTATTGGCCATTGTCCCCAATGTTAAGTTCGGCTCTCTCTCCCAACCGTGCCGCTCCTCGGAGTGGCCTTATCTCGCTACGCTCTCTTCGCCCGGGCAATGCCGGGCAGTGCTGCGCGAATCATTCCACGCGAACCCTGAGCTAGAGCATCTGTCATGCCAAAATTGTCTTTGGCGAATAGCTTTGCATTTTCATTGCTTTTTCCTGGCTTCGGCAGGCGCAGTTGCAACTTTTCGTTGCGCGAGAGCAACAAATTGATCAGGTTCGGTGAGGAAGCGATTAAAGTACCGGATTTACTGGAGCAAAGTCCGGCGGTAGCGACAGGAAGTAGCGCTTATGCTACTTTTTGCCGACCACAGATGAAAGCGGCGACCGCCATCACAGCAGCGACCGCGACCAGCGCGAGATCATTGCCGCGCGGCCGGACCGCCACCGTCACGGCGAGGCCCGCGATAATCGCGAGCACGCAAACCATCAGGAAGACCCCCGCTTTCGGCTGGTGAAGCTGTTCGGCGAGGACTACTAACATCGGGCGCCAGTCGGCCATCACCTTGTGGGTCATCGGATTGCTGAGTGAGTGGGCGACGATGCGCCACGTTCCGATTCCAAAAGGGTTAAGCAAGGTCGCAAGCAGGCTCATGACTGTGATTGCACTGAGTGTGAATCCGCGGCGAAGTCCCCGTCCCGCGGCTAAATCCTGCGCGGCCGTTGACGCCGTATAAACCGCGAGCGTGACTAGTCCGATGAAGAAACCGCCGTGCAGATTGGCCCATAGTGCAACGCCGGGGACGCAAAGCCATAACGGCGCGAGGTGTCGATAGTTGTCACGCGCCAGGCCTGCGATCAGGGCAGCCATCAGCACCCAGGTGAACATTTGCGGCCTGAACTGCATCTGTGGCAGAAGGGCTAGCGATGCAGCAGCAAGAACTGTGATGCGCACCGTTAGCGGCGCATCGGTCTCATCCTCGGCGGCCGCGAGGAACAATATCGTCGCCGCAGTGCATGCGAACTTCCATAACTTGAGCCCGGCGACGCCGAGCGCGTTGTAGAGCGCCGCCATCACGACCTCGCTTAGCCATTCATGAACTAGCCAGAGGTGGCCAGGCGCTGAGTAGGAGTAAGGATCGTGGCCCTCCAAGCGGCCGCCGTTCAGCAGCGCCTGGCCAGAACTCACATGCCACCAGAGATCGGTGCCTGCGTAACGCGCCGAGTCGGCGACTACGATCAGGAGCAATATGAGTGCGGGCGCGTACCCAAGCAGCGAGGGTCGGACTCGCGCAGTCGCCGGCACCGTAGGCACGGGCGAGGCCGCCTGGGCCGCGCTGCCCCGGCTTTGCACCCGCAGATTCTCAGCCTGTGTCCCCAAGTTTTCTCCCCACACCTACCTTAACGCGATCACTTCCTATCGACCCGGAATTCGCACCGAGGCCTAAGCTATCCCATCAGGGCGCGGAGAAAGCAGTGTCTGCCGCTTTCCAAGACGGGGTCGCGCTTGCGCGTGTCACCGCGACGAACAGCGCGAGCATCACGGGGACGGATAACTGCACATGGGTGATTCGAGCGAGCGGCCCGAGGAACAGGCATACGAAGAGCACGTAGACGGCGACGCGGATTCCGTCTGCGGCGATCGTCTTGCCGAGGCCGCGCGCGCTATCGATCGCCACGATGAGCGCGGGAGCCAGGATGACCGCGTCGTAAACATACAGATGCGGGTCGATCAGAACAGCCGCCACAATTAAGGCGGCGCACCGCAAATCCGCCCGCGGTTCGCGGCTCCAATATCCCGCCAGAATAGCCAATACGGCGACCGAGGATAGAATCCAGAGGCCGAATCCGAGGCGGCCGGCCACAAACAGCATCCAGAAGCTCCGCAACGAATGCGTTTGGTACGGCCTCGCCGCCAACGCCATATCATTCACAAGCGGCAATTTGAGTGCGAACAAAATATAGGCCCGCAGGGAACCCAGGCCGGCAAATAG